>DATBJU010000130.1:0-58175 GCA_036556265.1 Xanthobacteraceae bacterium
GCCTGGTCGAAGCGGGTGACGCCGAATTCGACTCGCAATGTCTGCCCGTCGAATGAAACGGAGTTGACGGAGTCCGCGAACGTCTCCGCCATCTCAGGACGATCGACGTACTTGATCGTCAGCGGCGACCGCGCCGCCGCCGTGCTCGACACCCTCTCCACCGGTTTGATCGGCCCCTCACGTACATCTTTTGCCATGGATGGCTCCCTGGATTTCCGTCTCCTCGGAACGCGAGACCGTCGGCGCCTGCTCATTATAACCCATCGGTCGGACGTTGCGTGCCTGGTTCATTCCCCTTCGCCAAACTTGTCCGCACAGAGCTGGGCAATCGCATCCAGCACGGCCGCTGCCTCCCGGCCTTTCGCCGCTACGCGAATCGAGCTGCCGACGCCAGCCGACAGCATCAAAATCCCCATGATTGACGTGCCACCGACCATCTCGCCACATCGCGACACTGAGACCTCGGCGTCAAATTTCTCGACTGTTTGCACGAGGCGCGCCGCGGCGCGCGCGTGCAGGCCGCGCTGATTCACAATCGGAATGTCGCGGACCAGCGTCCCGGCCGGCACCTCCCCGTCGGGCGCACCGTCGTCGTCGGCCATCGGCGGCTCACTTGCCCGCGAGCACGTGGCTCGCGATGTTGATGTATTTGCGGCCGGCCTCCTGCGCGCATGCCACCGCTTCGGCGAGCGGCTTCTCGTCGCGCACGCTCGCGAGCTTGACCAGCATCGGCAGGTTGATGCCGGCGACGACCTCGACGTTGGGCGCATTCATTACCGAGATCGCGAGATTGGATGGCGTCCCGCCGAACATGTCGGTGAGGATCGCGACCCCTTCGCCGCTGTCGACCCTATGCACGGCATCGATGATCTCCTGGCGGCGGCTTTCGATGTCGTCTTCCGGCGCGATGGCCACCGTTTCCACCTGGCGCTGGGGACCGACGACGTGCTCGAGCGCCGCGCGGAATTCCGCAGCAAGCCGACCATGCGTGACGAGGACGAGTCCGATCATGGAGTCTCTGCAGGGCTCGACGCCGGCCGGGCACCTGCCGGGGATCGCGAGGGCGCACATATTCCTTGGACGCACACGCGAAGGCAAGCGCCCACTTTCACGCGTCCGTGACGTTGGAAATCGCCGCGAGAATTGCGGGCAAGGCGTCTTCGCCGGCTGCAACTGGAAGGCGCGACAACTTGACGCCCGAAATTTCCGTTTCCCGGGTCGCCGCGTCCGGCAGGCGATTCGAATCCGGCGCGGCGAGGTCGACGACGAGGCCGATCAGCGCCAGCGGCTCATGCGGTATTTCGCGAATGCCGAAACCGCGCACTTCGATCCTTCCGCCGATCGCGTTCGGGGCAGCCGCGAGCAGGCGGCCATGCGCGACGATCAGGCGCACGCGATCGTCTGCGACGAGGCGTGCGAGCGGCAGCGTGCCGTTCGCGCCGGCCTCGATGAGGGCGAGCGCGAGCTTCGACTTGCCGCTGCCGGACGCACCGCGGATCAGAACGGCGCCGCGCCCCACGAGCACGCAGCTCGCGTGGATCGTCTCACCGTTGGCGGACATGAATCATGTGGCCGGGATGCAGACCACGAAGCGCGCGCCATCGACCTTGGGCGCGCCGCCGCTCGCGCGCGAGACGCGGTTCTCGGCCCAGATGCGCCCGCCGTGGCCCTCGACGATTTGCCGCGAGATCGAAAGCCCGAGGCCGGAGTTCTGTCCGAAACCCTGGTCCGGACGGTCCGTGTAGAAGCGCTCGAAGATTCGGTCGACCGCTTCCGGCCGAATGCCCGGGCCGTCGTCGTCAACGATCACCTCGACCTGTGTCTTGAGTCGCCGGCAATTGACGCGAACGATTCCGTTCGGCGGCGAGAACGAGCGCGCGTTCGCGAGGAGATTGTCGACGACCTGGCCGAGCCGCGAATCGTGGCCTGAGACCATATAGCTCTGCGGCGCACCGGGAACGCGCGTGAACGAGAGCATGATGCGCACGCCGTCGTCGCGCGGCACTTCATTCGCGATCTTCACGACCGCGGTGAGCAGCTTCTCCATGTCGACAGGTGCCGCCTCCTGCCGTTGCATCTCGGCGTCGAGCCGGCTCGCGTCGGAGATGTCCGAAATCAGCCGGTCGAGCCGGCGAATGTCATGCTGGATTACGCCAAGTAACCGGTCGCGCGACTCCGGTGTCTTGACGAGCGGCAGCGTCTCTACCGCGGAACGCAACGAGGTCAGCGGGTTCTTGAGCTCGTGCGCGACGTCGGCGGCGAAACTCTCGATCGCCTCGATGCGGCTATAGAGCGCGTCGGTCATGTCGCGGATCGCGCCGGAGAGATGCCCGATCTCGTCGGAACGCGTGGTGAAATCCGGAATTTCCACGCGCGAGCGCGTGCGTCGCCGGACGTGTTCGGCTGCGGCGGCGAGCCTGCGCACCGGGCCGCCGATCGTGCCGGCGAGCAGCAGCGACAGCACGACCATGACGGACGCGGCGATACCGAACACGCCCAAGATCACGAGCCGCTCCGCCTCCACGGCGTCGTCGATCTCCCCCCCCTGCGTGGAAAGGAGCAATGCGCCGTGGATGGCGCGGAAGCGTTGGACCGGCACCGCGACCGATACGATCACTTCGCCGCGGTCGTTTGCACGCACCATGCTCGACTTCAGGCCGTTGAGCGCGCTGCCCACCTCTTCGTAGTTCTTGCCGTTGCCGGGTCCGAATTCCTTGTAGAGCGGCAGCTCGCCGCGCGTGACGCGCTTGTAAATCGAGTTCCACTGCCGCTGGAAAAAGCCGGGCTTCGGCGCCGACGGCGGCGGCAGGTCGAAGCGCAGGATGTCGCCGCGCCCATAGAGTGTGCTCGAATCGAGCAGCAGTGTGCCGTCGCGATCATAGATGCGCGCGCGTGTGTCGGTCGGCGACACGAGTCGGCGCAACAGCGGCGCCACGCGCTCCGGATTGATGGGGAAGTCGAGAGGCGCGAGGATTTCTTCGCCCGGCCCGTAGCTCTCGCCCTGGCGCAACTCCAGCAAGCGGTTCGGATCGATCGTGATTGAATGCGTATCGGCCGTCGCCGACGCTGCGATTGCGCCGGCGATGATCTCGCCCTGAATGAGCAGGCTTTGCACGCGCGCATCGACGAGGCCCGCGCGGTATTCCGACAAATAAAGAATGCCCGAGACCAGCGCCACGAGGCCGGCGAGATTGAGAAGCACGATGCGGCGGCTGATGCTCGAGAAACCGCGATTGGCGGCCTGCAGCCGCCAGCGTTCGAGCGCGGCGAGAGCTCGCGCGCCGGAACCCGGTCGCGGCGGGGTGATGACTGTTTCCGCCTCGGCCGTTTGCGGCGTGCTCTCCGCAGGCGGCGCCCACTCGAGACGCTCGGCGCGCGCGACGATCTCCGACAGGTTCTCGTAGGAGTTTCGCAGATTGACCACAGCACCCGAAGCCTGCGCGGCACGATCGCGGCGCGGCGGGACTTCGGCAGTCCTGTTGACGTCCGCTTTCATCGGCGAAGCTCCGGCGCGGCCGGTCTACGCTTAAGCTTCCTTGAAACGATAGCCCACGCCGTACAACGTCTCGATCATCTCGAAGTCGTCGTCGGCAGCCTTGAATTTCTTGCGCAGGCGCTTGATGTGGCTGTCGATCGTGCGGTCATCGACATACACTTGATCGTCGTAGGCTGCATCCATCAGCGCGTTGCGGCTCTTCACGACGCCGGGCCGGCTCGCGAGCGCCTGCAGGATCAGGAATTCGGTGACGGTGAGCGTCACCGGCTCGCCCTTCCAGGTGCAGGTGTGCCGCTCGGGATCCATGCGCAACTGTCCGCGCTCCAGGACCTTCGCGTCGATTTCCTTCGTCGGCTGGCCATCCTTCGGCGAGACCCGGCGCAGTACCGCCTTCACACGCTCGACTAGCAGTCGTTGCGAGAACGGTTTGCGGATGAAATCGTCTGCGCCCATCTTCAGGCCGAACAGCTCGTCGATCTCCTCATCCTTCGAGGTGAGGAAGATGACGGGAAGGTCGGTCTTCTGACGCAGGCGGCGCAGCAGCTCCATTCCGTCCATGCGTGGCATCTTGATGTCGAGAATGGCGAGATCGGGCGCCTGAGTCTTGAAGCCGTCCAACGCCGAGGCGCCGTCCGTATAGGTCAGAATGCGGTAGCCCTCCGCCTCGAGCGCCATCGAAACAGACGTGAGAATGTTGCGGTCGTCGTCGACCAATGCGATCGTTGGCATGCCGTCTCCTTGCCGCCCGTCAGGCGGAGAATCCCCAACGGTTTTCAAACCCGCGCCCGGGGCCGAAATGTGACGGCCACGGCGATTTGTGCCCCCGATCAGGCGAAAACTAGCCTTTTGTGCCGCTCAATGCCAACCCGGCCGCGCAATATGATTGACGCAGCAATCGTGCCGATAGCACCGTTTCAAGGTGTTTTCGGTGCTCGAATGGACCGATTTCACCGATAATCTTGCGGAATATGCGTGCTCAGGCGGATTTCGACCCGACATGCGTTGCTCGCAGGATTCTCTGCGAAGCGCGGACCGGTGCGCTTGCGACGTTGTTACCGAGCGGCGCGCCGTATGCGTCGCTCGTGACGGTGGGGACCGCGCCCGACGCGGCACCCGTGTTGCTGCTGTCGCGGCTCGCGCGGCATACGGCGAACATTCTCGGCGACGCGCGCGTGTCGCTGCTCGTGGACGAGCGCGCGGCCGGAAACCCGCTCGAGGGCGCGCGGCTCAGCCTGACGGGTGCGATCGTGCGAAGTGACGACGCGGCGCTGCGTCGACGTTTCCTCTCTCGCCATCCTTCGGCCGCGGGCTACGTGGATTTCACCGACTTTGCGTTTTGGCGCATCGAAGTGACCGGTGCACATCTCGTCGCCGGATTCGGACGTATCGTCGAGGTCGCGCCCGTCGATCTTTTGACGAGGATCGACGACGCGGCGGCGTTACTCGCAGCGGAAGAGGGCGCGCTCGCCCACATGAATGCGGACCATGCGGACGCGATCGAGCTCTACGCGACCCGTCTGATCGGGGCGCCGGCGGGGCGCTGGTGCATGGTTGGGATCGATCCGGCCGGTTGCGAATTAATGATGGGCGAGACGATTCGCCGCCTCGATTTTCCGCAACGCGTCACAACGCCTGACGCACTGCGCAAAATGTTGGCGGACTTGGCGCGAAAAGCGCGCGCTGAGTAAGGTTAAGGGTGATGATTTTGGACCGACCATTGATCGCACGGAAGAGTCACGGAAAATCCCACGGCGATGTACTTCACAAGCCCTTGGGTGCTTACTATGGTGCCGCCCCTCTTCGAGAGGTCGGCCCCGGGCTTGCCGTAGGGCAGGACAAAAACCAAGGGTGGCGAAGAGCAAAGCCGGGCGGGAGTCTCGGCGCATTTCTGGGAGGCGATTCGTGAAGGAGTCCGGCATCCGCAACGGCGCTTTTGGCGCCGACAAGTTCGGTTTCAAGGACCTTGCGGCCGTCCACTGGAATCTGCTCGAGCCGGCGCTTTACGAGCACGCGATCGCAAACGGTGAGGCTTCGATCGTTGCCGGCGGCGCGTTGTGCGCCGAGACCGGCGTGCACACCGGCCGCAGCCCGAAGGACAAGCACACCGTCGTCGACGCGCTGACCGAAAAAGCCATCTGGTGGGATGGCAACCGCAAGCTATCGCAAGAGCACTTCCAGATTCTGCTCGACGATTTCATTGCGCACGCGAAGGGCAAGAGGCTGTTCGCACAGGATCTCTATGGCGGGGCCGATCCGAGATATCGGATCAGGACGCGCGTGTTCACCGAGCTTGCCTGGCATTCGCTGTTCATCCGCACGCTGCTGATTCGTCCCGACCGCTCCGAGCTCGCCCACTTCGTCCCCGAGCTCACCATCGTCGATCTCCCCTCGTTCAAGGCCGACCCGAAACGTCACGGCGTACGCTCGGAAACCGTGATCGCGATCGATTTCACCAGGAAGATCGTGCTGATCGGCGGCACCTCCTATGCCGGCGAAATGAAGAAGTCGGTATTCACGACGCTGAACTTCTATCTGCCGGCGCAGGGCGTAGTGCCGATGCATTGCTCGGCAAATGTAGGAGCGGAGGACGACGTAGCGTTGTTCTTCGGACTCTCCGGCACCGGCAAGACGACGCTTTCCGCCGATCCGGCCCGCACCCTCATCGGCGACGACGAGCACGGCTGGGGTCCGAACGGCGTCTTCAATTTCGAGGGTGGCTGCTACGCGAAGTGCATCCGGCTTTCCTCCGCGGCGGAGCCGGAGATCTATGCCGCGACGAGCCGGTTCGGCGCAGTGCTCGAGAACGTCGTATTCGATCCGGAAACACGCGTTCCGAATTTCGACGACGATTCCAAGACCGAGAATACGCGCTCGGCGTATCCGCTCGAATTCATCTCGAACGCGTCGCGCACGGGCCGCGCCGGGCACCCGAAGAACATCATCATGCTCACCGCGGACGCCTACGGCGTGATGCCGCCGATCGCGAAACTTACGCCCGCGCAGGCGATGTATCACTTCCTGTCGGGCTACACGGCGAAGGTCGCAGGCACGGAGAAAGGCCTCGTTGGCGTGAAGCCCGAGTTCTCCACTTGCTTTGGCGCACCGTTCCTGCCGCGGCCGCCATCCGAATACGGAAATCTCCTGCGCGACTACATCGCCAAGCACAGCGTCGACTGTTGGCTCGTCAACTCCGGTTGGACCGGCGGCAAGTACGGCGTCGGCCGCCGCATGCCGATCAAGGCGACGCGCACCTTGCTCACCGCCGCGCTCAACGGCTCGCTCAAGGGTGCGCGCTTCCGCACCGATCCCTATTTCGGCTTCTCGGTGCCGACATCGGTGCCGGGCGTCGAGCCGCATCTCCTGAGCCCGGTCAAGACCTGGCAGGATAAGGCCGAGTTCGACACGACTGCGCGGAGCCTCGTGAAGATGTTCCAGGACAATTTCGTGACGTTCGAATCACAGGTCGATGCCGACGTGCGCGCGGCCGCGCCCGAAGTGCGAATCGCGGCGGAATAACAATTTAGTTCGGCGGATTGAATCCGCGCATCATCGACTCGTCTTGCAGGAGAGAGCCGGCCGCTCGCCGGCGGGGCGGCGTGGTCGTGTCGCTCTGCACGTTTGCCCTCTCCTGCGGCGACGCGATTTGAATCTGCGAGAGTGTCTGCCGCAGACGTTGCGGGATCTGTTTGTCCTGCTCGACCGGTACGAAGGCGTCCGCGCCGCGCTGCGAGCGCCGATCGCCCTTGAATACGACAGGTCCGTCCTTTGTCACAACGATGTCGCCCGGCCGCAAGGTCGGATCGGACTGAACATCGATCTGCGCAACGCCGGTCGTGTCCTTACCCGTGCAGGTGCAGTCGGGGACCAGGCGCTCGCGATAGATGAATGCGTTTTGCAACGACGTGTACGGTCGGCCGTCCGCCGCCACTGCGCGGCTGATGCCGCCGCCAGAGAAAACCTTGGTTTGCGCCGCGGGGCACATCGCGCTGCAAGTATTCTCCGGACCCGATTGCTGGCTGCCTGCGGGGAGGGGAAAGTAGCGGCCGTCGCACAGCCGCACGCAATAGGCGACGTGCGGCCCGCCGTCCTCGCCGCGAAGCTCGCCGGGTTCGCCGCGGAAGTCGCCGAATGGAAACGGCGGGAGGAGGTGCTGCGGCGCCGGCGGGCGGCCTCTGAAGATGCCGCGCAGCAGGTCGAACAGTCCTTGGGAGTGCGCGACGTTGATCGCGCCGAGCGCAGCCAAGATCGACAGGGCAAGCACAAGGCCGAGGCGGACAATTCGTCGATGCAAACCGGTGGCCACGGCGATCTCCGACATTCAGGGTCGCGTGAGAACTTCGCAAGACGACCGACGGATCAACGCAAGGTCGCCGGAAAAGTTGCGTCGTAGGCGCTGTGCGGCAGGAACGCGTGGGCCGGAGGCCATTGGCCGCACTGGCAAAATTCGGTAAGAAATGAATTGAATCGCTGTGGTTGCGGCTGCGCCGCGTCCTCACAGTGGACGCTGCATTCGAGATGGGGTGGCTCATGCGCGTGGTCGGCTTGGCGGGGTTTCTGTTCGCGTTCTGGGTCGCCTTGTCCGGCCATTACACGCCGGCGCTTATTGCGGCCGGCCTCGGTAGCACCGCACTCTGCGTCTATGTCGCGACCCGCGCGAGTTTGATCGACGCCGAGGGTCATCCGAGCCACTTGTTGCGTGGCGCCGTCACATACATTCCCTGGCTGGTGCGGGAAATCGTCAGGTCCGCCTGGGGCGTGACCAGGATCATCATCGACCCGCGGCTTCCGATTTCGCCCACCATGACGGTCGTCCGCGCCAGCCAGAAGACCCCCGTCGGCGTTGCGGCCTACGCGAATTCGATCACGCTGACACCGGGCACGATTACAGTCGGCGTAAGCGGGAACGATCTGACGGTTCACGCACTCGTGCGCGGCGGCGCGGACGATCTCGAAGCCGGCGGGATGGATCGTCGCGTCAGCGTGTTCGAAGGCTCGACATGATGTTCGCGGTCGCCGCACTCGCGATCCTCGTCGCGCTCGCGCTCGTGATCGTCCGCGCGCTCAGAGGCCCGACTGTATTCGATCGGGTTCTCGCGGGGAATTCAGTCGGCAGTCTCGCCATCATGCTGCTCGCAGTGTTCGGCTTCCTGACCGGGCGCCCCGAGTTCCTCGACATCGGGCTCACCTACGGTCTGCTCAACCTGATTGCGACGCTGGCAGTTCTGAAGTTTTTCCGTCACGGCGACCTCGCCTATGACACCGAGGAGGAGCAGGGCTCGTGATGCAGCTTCTTCTCGAGATCGCAAGCTGGCTACTCATCCTTGCGGGGTCATTCTTCACGGTCGTCGGGGCGCTCGGACTGCTGCGCATGCCCGACGTATTCAGCCGCATGCACGCGGCGAGCGTCACCGACACGCTTGGCGTCGGCTTTCTTCTCCTCGGCATGGTGTTGCAGGCGGGAATCAGTCTGGTCACGCTGAAGTTGCTGATTCTGCTCGCGCTGTTTTTCTTCACCGCGCCGGTCGTGACACACGCGTTGGCGCGCGCCTGTCTGCACGAGGGCATTGAGCCGCTGCTGGCGGAGGATCGCCGGCCCGACGCGCGGCGAGGCCGCAAGACCAGGAGGCGGCCATAGAATCGATCATCAACGCAGTGCTGCTCACGCTGCTCGCGGTGGTCACGATCGCGATCGTCCAATTGCGCAGTCTGTTCGGCGTCGTGATCCTCGCGGGGATCTACAGCTTCCTGATGGCAAGCGTTCTGGTTGCGCTCGACGCCGTGGATGTCGCCATGACCGAAGCCTCCGTCGGTGCGGGTGTCTCGACGGTGCTCCTGCTTGCGACACTGCATATGACGAAGACGGCCGAAAGCCCGCCGGTACATCGCAATCCCATTCCGCTCGTCGTATCGCTCCTGGTCGGTGCGGCGCTGGTCTGGGGGACGCTGGTGCTGCCGCCATTCGGTGTAGCGGACGCGCCGATCCATCAGCACGTCGTGCCACGCTATCTCACACAGACGGTCGCCGAGACCAAGGTTCCGAACGCGGTCACCTCCGTGCTCGCCGACTACCGCGGTTATGACACGCTCGGCGAAACGACCGTGATCTTCACCGCCGGGATTGGTGTGATGCTCCTGCTTCGCGGCCGGCGCAAAGCGGAGCGCGCCGAACGAAAATCGGGGAAGCGCGCATGAGAGCCGACCTGATCCTGCGGGTCGGCACCAAGCTGATCCTCCCGTTCATCCTGATGTTTGCACTCTACGTGCAGTTCCACGGCGACTTTGGTCCCGGCGGCGGGTTCCAGGCCGGTGTCATCGCGGCGGGATCGGTGATCCTGATCGCGATCACATTTGGGCTTGAAAGCGCCAAACGTGTCGCACCGCGCGTGCTCGTCGAGCGCATGGTGCCGCTCGGGGTGCTCATCTATGCGGGCACCGGTGTGATCGGACTGCTGCTCGGGAAGAATTTTCTCGACTACTCGGTGCTTTCCGGGGACGCGGCGCACGGTCGCGAGATTGGAATTTTTCTGGTCGAGGTGGGTGTGCTGGTCACCGTCGCCGGAACGATGACCGCGCTGTTCTATGCGTTCGTCGAGCGAGAACGCTGATGGTGGCGCTCCAGACGCTCGCCGAGCATTACAACTACGCGATCACGATCTTCCTCATGGTCGCCGGGCTCTACGTCGTAATCGCGCGCGGCAACATGGTGAAGAAGCTTGTCGGTCTCGCTGTCTTTCAAACGTCCGTGTATCTGCTCTACATCGGCCCCGGAAAAATCATCGGCGGCACGCCGCCGATCATCGATCCCGCGTTCACCGTCTACTCGAACCCGCTTCCGCATGTGTTGATCCTGACCGCGATCGTGGTCGGCGTGGCGACGCTGGCGCTCGGCCTCGCGTTGGTTGTGCGCATTAATGAGGCCTACGGGACGATCGAGGAGGACGAGATCTTCAGGAAAGACGGCGAGACATGATTGCGATCTCGCCGCAGCTTCCGATCCTGCAGATTGTCGTTCCACTCTTCGGCGCCTTCGTCACGGGATTTCTGCGGCGCGGGTCGACCGCGTTCGTGGTCGCCCTGGTCGTGAGCTGGATCATGCCCGTGATCGCGGGCGCGTTGCTCTGGCAGACGCTGACTTCCGGTCCGATCTCCTACGCGCTTGGCGGCTGGGCGCCGCCCTGGGGCATCGAATACCGCGTCGACGTGCTGAACGCGTTCGTGCTGCTGCTGGTTTCGTCGGTCGGCGCGGTGATCATGCCGTTCGCCCATCGCAGTGTCGCCTCCGAAATCGAGCCGTCGCGCCAGGCGTGGTTCTACTGCATGTACCTTCTCTGCCTCGCCGGCCTGCTCGGGATCACGGTGACCGGGGACGCCTTCAACGCGTTCGTATTCCTCGAGATTTCCTCGCTCTCAACCTACGTACTGATCGCGCTCGGGCGCGACCGGCGCGCGCTGCTCGCGGCGTTTCAGTACCTGATCCTCGGAACGATCGGCGCGACGTTCTACGTGATCGGCGTCGGATTTATTTATCTCGTCACCGGCAGTCTCAATATGGTGGATGCCGCGGCGCGTCTTGGTCCCGTCGCGGCCGATCAATCGCGCGCGATCATCGCCGGGCTCGCCTTCGTCACGGTAGGCCTCAGCCTGAAGCTCGCGCTGTTTCCATTGCACGTCTGGCTGCCGAACGCCTATGCCTACGCGCCCTCGGTGGTGACGGCGTTTCTCGCCGGCACGGCTACCAAGGTCGCCGTCTATCTGATGGTGCGCTTCTTCTTCTCGGTGTTCGGGGTTGCGATCGACTTTCGCGCGTTGCCGGTCACCGAAGTGCTGCTAGCGCTTTCCATCGCGGCGATCTTCGTCGCTTCCATCATCGCCGTCTTCGAAAGCGACCTGAAGCGCATGCTCGCCTATTCTTCGGTCGCGCAGATCGGCTACATCACGCTCGGCATCGCTCTAGCGAACCAATCCGGTCTCACGGGCGGGCTGGTTCACCTGTTCAACCACGCCGTGATGAAGGCAGGGCTGTTTCTCGCGCTCGGCGCCATATTCTTCCGTCTCGGCACTGTGCGGATTGGCGATCTCGCCGGGCTCGGCCGCAAGATGCCGCTCACGATGCTCGCGTTCGCCGTCGCGGGCTTCGGCATTGTCGGTACGCCGGGAACCGCCGGATTCATTTCGAAATGGTATCTTGCGATTGGAGCGCTCGATCGCGGCTGGTGGTGGCTCGTCCTTCTGATCGTCGTGAGCTCCCTGATCGCCTTGGTCTATATCGGCCGCGTCGTGGAAGTCGTCTGGTTTCGTCCGACCTCATCCGCGCTTCGGCAGGCGGCGGATCCGCCGCCTTCGATGATGTTGCCGATCCTCGCGCTTGCGGCGGCGACCATCTATTTCGGCTTCGACACGAACCTCACTGCGAATATCGCGGCCGCCGCGGCAAAGATGCTGCTTGGGGGTCTCCGGTGACGGCCGCGAGCGCCCCCGGCAATCTGGTCTTGCTCGCGGTCCTGCTGCCGTTTCTCGGCGCGATCCTGATTCCTCTATTCGGCGAGCACCCAAATCGGCGCGAAGCGGTAACGCTCGTCACGGCGGTCGCACTCGTGGCCGCTGTCAGCGGGTTGCTTGCGCCCGTTCTCGCCGGGGCGCGCCCTGAGGCCGGTGGCCTCGAAATCGCGCCCGGCCTTGTCCTCGCGTTCAAAGTCGAGCCGTTGGGCATGCTGTTCGCCCTGGTCGCCTCGACGCTCTGGATCGTCAACTCGATCTACTCGATCGGCTACATGCGCGCGAACAAGGAGCCGCGCCAGACGAGCTTCTACGTCTACTTCGCCGTGGCGCTCGGCAGCACCATCGGCGTTGCCTTCGCCAAGAACCTGTTCACGTTGTTCCTGTTCTACGAGGCGCTGACGCTTTCCACGTATCCGCTGGTCTCGCACAAGCAAAACGCGGAAGCGATGCGTTCCGGCAGGATCTATCTTGCGCTCCTGCTGGGCACTTCGACGATTCTGTTTCTGCCGGCGATCGTCGCGACGTGGGTGATCGCCGGCACGCTCGACTTCACGCCCGGTGGCATTCTCGGCGGCAAGGCGAGCGGCGCCGTGATCGGCTTTCTCCTCGCACTCTACGTGTTCGGCATCGGCAAGGCCGCGGTGATGCCGCTGCACTTCTGGCTTCCCGCCGCGATGGTTGCGCCGACCCCCGTCAGCGCCCTCTTGCATGCCGTCGCGGTGGTGAAGGCGGGCGTGTTCGCGATTTTGAAAGTCGTCGTGTACATATTCGGCATCGAGACGCTGAGTTCGTCAGGGAGCGGCGATTGGCTCGTCTACGTCGCTTGTGCGAGCCTCCTCCTCGCGTCGCTGATCGCACTATCCCGCGACAATCTGAAGGCCCGGCTCGCTTATTCCACCGTGAGCCAGCTGGCGTACGCCGTAGTCGGCGCGGCACTCGCCAATCCAACCAGTGTTGTCGGTAGTGGCTTGCAGATCGCAACCCATGCAGTCGGCAAGATCACCCTGTTCTTTTGCGCAGGCGCGATTTATGTCGCGCATCATCTGACGGAGGTGAGTGAGATGCGCGGCATCGGCCGCAGGATGCCGATTACCATGTTCGCGTTTCTCGTCGCCTCGCTCAGCATCATCGGTTTGCCGCCGTTCGCGGGGACCTGGAGCAAGTGGACGCTTTCGCTCGGTGCGGTCGACGGCGGGCGGCTTGCGGTCGTCGGAGTGTTGATGGTGAGCTCGCTCTTGAACGTCGCCTATCTGCTGCCAATCGTGGCGCGGGGGTTCTTTGTGCCGCCGGCGGACGAGAAACGCGGTGCCATCCGCGAAGCTCCGCTTCCTTGTCTCATCGCGCTCTGCGCCACGGCACTCCTGTGTATCGTCCTCTTCTTCCAGGCTGAGGGGATTGAGCAGCTGCTGATTGGAATGATTGCCTCCGGTTAGACGCGAAGGTCGAAGCGAATGTCGAAAAAACCCGCGAGAAAATCGTACTGGTTGGACAAGCCGCGAAACGTGGACCGGCTGGTTCACACTTTTTACGTGATCTGCGCACTCCTGGTCGCGATCGACGTTTTTGTTGCAAAGCATGGCCCTTTCGCCATCGAGCATGTCTTCGGTTTCTATGGCTTCTTTGGTTTCGTCGCGTGCGTCGCGCTGGTTCTGATCGCCAAGCAATTGCGCCGCGTCATCATGCGACCCGAGGATTACTATGATCGGTGAGTTCACGCCGGGACTTATCCTGATTCTTGGGGCGCTGCTTGTTCCGGTGCTTCCGGACCGGATACGCGCTGCCTATGTGGTCGCGCTCCCGTTGCTTGCCTTTGCCCAATTGACGTCGCTGCCCAACGGCCAATTCGGAACGTACGAAATGTTCGGCCTGCCGTTGACGACGGTACGTGTCGACAAGCTCAGTCTGCTGTTCGGCTATGTCTTTATAATCGCGGCATTTATCGTTTCCATCTACTCGCTGCATGAGCACGATCCGGTCCAGCAAGTCGCCGGGCTGATCTACTCCGGTAGCGCGCTTGGCGCCGTGTTCGCCGGCGACCTGGTTACGCTCTTCATCTTCTGGGAAGGAATTGCGATCGCGTCGGTGTTTTTGATTTGGGCGAGGCGCACGGAGCGCGCCTATCGAGCCGGCATGCGCTACCTCGTCGTTCAAGTCACATCCGGCCTTCTGCTGTTTGTCGGCGTTCTCCTGCACTATCGACAGACAGGCTCCCTCGCGTTCGGTCACCTTGAGTTCGGAACACTGGGCGCGATGCTGATCTTCATCGCCTTCGGGATCAAATGTGCTTTTCCGCTACTGCACAATTGGCTGCAGGATTCGTACCCGGAAGCGACCGTGACGGGCACGGTGATGTTGTCTGCCTTCACCACCAAGGTAGCCGTTTATGCCCTCGCTCGCGGTTTTGCCGGCACTGAGATCCTCGTGCCGATCGGCGCGGTGATGACCGTGTTCCCGATTTTCTACGCGGTCATCGAGAACGACTTGCGACGCGTTCTCTCCTACAGTCTCAACAACCAGCTCGGGTTCATGGTGGTAGGCATCGGCATCGGAACCGAGCTCGCGCTCAACGGCGCCGTGGCGCACGCCTTCGCCGACATCATCTTCAAGGCGCTGCTGTTCATGGCCATGGGCGCGGTTCTCTATCGCGTCGGCACGGTCAAAGGGTCTCAGCTCGGAGGACTGTACAAGTCGATGCCGTTGACGGCCGGATTTTGCATCGTCGGCGCGGCGTCGATCTCGGCTTTTCCGTTGTTCAGCGCGTTCGTCACGAAGTCGATGGTGATTCAGGCCGCCATGGACGAAGGCCGGTTCTGGATCTGGCTCGTGCTGCTTTTCGCGAGCGCCGGCGTGTTTCACCACGCGGGGATCAAGATCCCCTATTTTGCCTTTTTCGCTCACGATTCCGGCAAGCGCTGTGACGAAGCGCCGACGAACATGCTCGCGGCGATGGCCATCGCCGCGGCGCTTTCGATCGGGATCGGCGTCTTTCCGGATGTCCTCTACGCGCTGCTGCCCTACAAGGTCGAATTCCGTCCGTACAGCCTCGATCACGTCGTCGCTCAAGTTCAGTTGCTGTTTCTGTCGGCGCTCGCCTTCACGCTCTTGATGCGAACGGGAATCTATCCGCCGGAATTGCGTTCGACGAACCTCGATTTCGATTGGATCTATCGCCGGCTTGGACGCGGCATCGTGATCGCGTCCGCGCGAGTGGCCGACTTCGCATGGAAACGGATCGTCGCGGCGACCGTGGGCGGAGCACAGGCGGCGGTCGTCGAAATGCGCCGTCACCACGGTCCCGACGGTATCCTCGGACGCACCTGGCCGACCGGCGCCATGGCGTTCTGGACCACCGTGATGCTCATGGCGTACCTGATCCTGTCAAACTTTTGACTGTACTGTCGGTCGCTTTCAAGACGAGCCAGCCATGCTTCGGCTGCCGGAAATGACGCCGCCGCATGACCGCGATAATCGTGCCCTGGATGAAGCTCGCCGTCTGCGCGGTACTTATCGGCTTCGCAGGGCCCGCTTTGATACGCTACGGTGATGTTATTGCACGCAAGACCGGTGTTTCGCGGACTTGGATCGGGTTGATCCTTCTTGCCACGGCGACGTCGCTTCCTGAGCTCTTCACCGGGCTCAGCGCGGTTACGGCGGCCTCCGCTCCGAACATCGCCGTCGGAGACGCTTTGGGCAGCTGTATTTTCAATTTGCTCATGCTTGTGCTTCTCGACGCCGTGTACCGCGGCGAGCCGATGTACAGGCGCGTGGAGCAGGGACATATTCTGACGGCGGGGTTTGGCATCATCTTGATCGGCTTTGCGGGCGCTTCACTGCTGCTTGGCAGCGACGAGCTCAAATTCTTCCATGTCGGCGCCTACACGCCGATCATAATCATCGTCTACCTCGTGGCGATGCGGGCGGCGTTTGTTTACGAGCGTCGCCAGCAGTTGCCGGAAGGGATGAAGGACACCGATCCGAGTATCACGCTGAAAATGGCGGCGGTGCGCTATGCCATGGCGGCCGCCGTCGTCGCGGCCGCCGGGACATGGCTGCCGTTTGTCGGAGTTGAGATCGCTGAGGCCATGGGCTGGCGGACAACGTTCGTCGGCACCTTGATTGTTGCTGGTGCGACGTCACTGCCGGAGCTAGTCGTCACAATGAGCGCGGTTCGTGTCGGCGCGCTGGATATGGCTATCGCAAATCTGCTGGGGAGCAACCTTTTCGATGTTCTTGTTCTGGCAATCGACGACCTCGCTTATTTGCCGGGTCCGCTGCTGTCTGCAGTTTCTCCGAGCCACGCCGTAACCGCGTTTGCGGCAGTGATCATGTCCGGACTCGCGATTGTCGGCCTGCTGTACAGGCCGGCTACCCGCATCCATGGGACGATTGGGTGGGTCAGTCTTTCCATGCTTGTCGTCTACCTGCTGACTTCTTACGTTGTTTTTCTCCATGGACATTGACCGTTGCGTCGGAGCAAGAAGCGGGGTGCTGTAGGATGGCTCGCGAAGTCCACCCAGCCGCGAGCCCACGATGACAGCGCCGGTCCTTCAGCCTCTCGACTTCGAATTTCACGACGAACGCGCGACGCGCGAGCGTGCGACCGAATTCCTCGCCGCGATGCGCCGGCGCCGCACGGTGCGGGAATTCTCCGACCGACCCGTGCCGCGCGAGATCATCGAGGCCGCGGTGATGACGGCGGCGTCTGCACCGTCCGGAGCGAACCAGCAGCCCTGGACTTTCGTTTGCATTTCGGACGCGTTGGTGAAAGCGAAGATCCGCGCGGCGGCGGAGGAAGAAGAACGCGCCTTCTACGAAGGCCGCGCCGGCGACGAGTGGCTGGAGGCGCTGGCGCCGCTCGGCACCGACTGGCGCAAGCCGTTTCTCGAGACGGCGCCGTGGCTGATCGCGTGCTTCGGCCAGCGTTACGGCATCGCGCCCAGCGGCAAGCACATCAAGCACTATTACGTGCCGGAGTCGGTCGGCATCGCGATCGGCTTCCTGATCGCGGCGCTGCATCACGCGGGGCTCGCGACGCTGACGCACACGCCGTCGCCCATGGGCTTTCTCAATGAAATTTGCGGCCGGCCGGCACACGAGAAGGCCTATGTGCTGCTCGTTGCAGGCTATCCGGCCGAGAACTGCTTGGTGCCGCGGATCGAGAAGAAGTCGCTCGCGGAAGTGAGTGTATGGATTTGACCGTCGTCCGACCCGGAATTCCTAATGCGCCTCTTCCCAGTTGTCCGCAGCTTTTGCGTCCACGTGCAACGGCACCGAGAGCGATACCGCCGGCAGCGGTGCATCGACCATCACTTTCGTGACAAGCGGGATCGTCTTCGCTACCTCCGCGTCCGGTGCCTCGAACACGAGCTCGTCGTGCACCTGCAGCAGCATGCGCGCGTCGAGCCTGGCTTTGGCGAGCGCGTCCTCCATGCGGATCATGGCGCGGCGGATGATGTCGGCCGCCGTGCCCTGCAGTCGAGCGTTGATCGACGCGCGCTCCATGAAGCCGCGCATCGATGGATTGCTCGATTTGATCTCCGGGTAGTAGCACTTGCGGCCGAACAGCGTGGTCACATAGCCATTCTGCCGACAGAACTCCTTGGTCTCTTCCATGTAGTCGCGGATGCCGGGGAAGCGCTCGAAATACTTCTTGATGTAGGCGCCGGCCTCCTCGCGCGGGATGCCCAGCTGGTTCGCGAGCCCGAACGCGGAAATCCCGTAGATGATGCCGAAGTTGATCGCCTTCGCGCGGCGCCGTACGTCGCCCGGCATGTCTTTGATCGGCACGCCGAACATCTCCGATGCGGTCATTGCGTGAATGTCGAGGCCTTCACGGAACGCGTTCTTGAGCGCGGCGATGTCCGCGATCTCCGCAAGCAGGCGCAATTCGATCTGCGAGTAGTCGGCGGAGACGAGCTTCATACCTTTCTCCGCGACGAACGCGCGGCGGATCTTGCGTCCTTCCTCGGTGCGGATCGGAATGTTCTGCAGATTCGGATCGGACGACGACAGCCGTCCCGTCGGTGTCGCCGCGAGCGCGTACGACGTATGGACGCGCCCGGTTTCCTTGTTGATGAAGTTCGGCAGCGCGTCGGTGTAGGTCGAGCGCAACTTCGTGAGTTGCCGCCACTCGAGGATCTTCTGCGGCAGCTCATGGCCTTCCTCGGCAAGATCTTCGAGGACATTGGCCTTAGTCGACCATGCGCCGCTTGACGTCTTGGTGGCGCCCGGCAGTCCCATCTTGCCGAACAGGATGTCGCCGAGTTGCTTCGCGCTGCCCGGGTTGAAATCGGCGCCGGCGAGCCGCTTGATCTCGTCCTCCAGGCGCACGATCCCTTGCCCGAACTCGCCCGACAGCCGCGACAGGATCGAACGGTCGATCGAGATGCCGCGTTGCTCCATGAGCGCGAGCACCTGCACCATCGGCCGCTCGAGCGTCTCGTAGACCGTGTCCATGCGCTCCGCGATCAGGCGCGGCCTGAGCACGCGCCAGAGCCGCAGCGTCACGTCGGCATCCTCGGCCGCGTACTCGGTCGCCTTGTCGATCGGGACGCGATGGAAGCCAAGGTGGGCCTTGCCTTTTCCCGCGACGTCCTCGTAAGCGATCGGCTTATGGCCGAGATGCTGGACGGAGAGTTCGTCCATGCCATGCCCGCTCTTGCCGGCGTCGAGCGCGTAGGAGATCAGCATCGTGTCGTCGTACGGGCTGACGCGGATCCCGTGCCGGACGAGCACCAGCCAGTCGAACTTCAGGTTCTGGCCCACCTTGAGCACGCTCGGGTCTTCGAGCAGACCCTTGATGCGCGCGCACAACTCGCGCACGGGAATCTGGCCGGGCAAAAGGCCCTCGTCGAACAACCCTTCGTCCCGCCCGCAATGGCCAACCGGCACGTAGCAGGCCTCATTCGGCGCGACCGCGAGCGACACGCCGCAGAGATCCGCCTGCATCGGATCAAGCGACGTGGTCTCGGTGTCGAGTGCGACAGTTCCGGCGTCCTTCGCGCGTGCGATCCATTGGTCGAGACGCGGAAGCTCGGTGACGGTCTCGTAGCGCGAGCGGTCGACCTTCGCGGCTCTCGCTTCGCGTGCCCGCGCAGCGGCGAACGCTGCGGGCGTGAACCCTTCGATCCCCGCCCCTCTGGGGGAGGGCGCGCGATCGGCGGTGCCAGGCGCGCGGCTGGCGGCAGCTTCCCCGCCGGGCGACTTGGCGATGACGGCGGTCGGCTTTTCCGCGGCCGCGGCACCCGCGCCGCCGGGCGCGAGCCGCGCATCGGGCATGATTTCCTCGGCGCTCACGCCGCACGCCTCGGCCACGCGTTTCGTCAGTGAGTTGAACTCCATCGCCTTCAGGAACGAGACGAGCCGCTTCGGGTCGATCGTATGATCGACCAGGAAGTCGATGAGCTTGAGCTTTACCGGCGCCTTGTCGTCGAGCAGCACCAGCCTCTTGGAGATGCGCGCCTGTTCCGCGAATTCGATCAGCGACTGGCGCCGCTTCTCCTGTTTGATCTCGCTCGCTCGTTTCAGCAACGTCTCGAGGTCGCCGTACTCGTTGATCAATTGCGCCGCGGTCTTCACACCGATACCGGGCACGCCCGGCACATTGTCGGTGGAATCGCCGGCAAGCGATTGCACTTCGGCGACCTTCTCCGGCGGCACGCCGAATTTCTCTTCCACTTCCTTTGGCCCGATCCAGCGCTCGCGACCGGGCATCGGGTCGTACATCTTGATACCCGGCCGAATCAGCTGCATCAGATCCTTGTCGCCGGCAACGATCGTCACATCCGCGCCCGATCCGAGCGCCTCGCGTGCGTAGGTCGCAATCAGATCGTCCGCCTCGTAGCCGTTGAGCTCGATCGGCGTGAGGCCGAATGCCTTCACCGCCTCGCGCATGAGCGGGAACTGCGGGATCAGGTCGTCCGGCGCGTCGTCGCGGTTGGCCTTGTATTCGGGATAGATCTCGTTGCGGAAGCCGGTCGCGGTGGCGTCGAACACCACCGCCATGTGCGTCGGCTTCACCCCGTCGATGCCCTCGCGGAACAGCTTCCACAGCATGTTGCAGAAGGTCATGACCGCGCCAACCGGCAGCCCGTCCGAGCGCGTGAACGCGCGGCCGCGTGACTGGGCGGCTTTGAACATCGCGAAATAGGCGCGGAAAATGTAGGACGAGCCGTCGACCAGGAACACGTGGTCGCGGACCTTCGTCGCCTTCGCCGGTTTGGCCGCGCTCTTGGTCGCGGACTTGGCTGCTGTCTTGGACATGGGGCCTCGGGGCCACGATGCCCCAAGGCACGTCGGTGGGACAAGCCCGAAAAGCCTCATCCTGAGGAGCCCGCCACCTCTCCTTCGAGACGCCGTGCTTCGCACGGCTCCTCAGGATGAGGTGACGGGCGTCTCGAAGGACGAGGCGCGACTACTCCGCCGGCTGCAGTGCCGTCCGGCGCGGTCGATCGAGGTAGAAGAGGTCCGGGCGCCTGAACAGGAAGTCGAACCACGTCCCGCGCACGAACCAGTACAGCACGAGCGGCACCATGACGCCCATCGCAGTCACGATCAGTGCCACGGTTCCGAGGTCGGCCACGATACCGGTCTTCAGCAGCACGGTTCGCGTCGCTGCCATCGGCAGGAAGAAGGCAAGATAGACCACGATCGAGTGCTCCCCCGCATGGCGCAAGAGATCAAATAGGCTCGCCCGCGCGAGTAGCGCCGCAACGGAAATCACCGCGACCGCCCCGGCGAGACCGAGGGCAAGGGAGACACCGGGCAGCCCCGCGTAGCCGGCGAACACAAGCGCGCCGTTTGCGGCCGCCCAGATCGGCAGGGCGGCAAACGTCGGCGCCGGGTTGTCTTGTACCCACCGTGCCAGCGCGAAGAAGTTGGTTGCCAGCCAATAGCCGATGAAAAAGTACACGAAGCGCGACGCGAACTCGTCGATCATCGTCCAGCCGGTCTCGATCGGCGCGGCTTCGAACGCGGCGGCGGCTAGGAAGATCGCAAGCGGCGGGATGCCACGCGTGAGCTTCGTCACCACGAAGAATACTGGCAGGAGGTAGATGAACCAGAGCGTACCGAACGGCTCAACGTAAGAAAGAAGGTACAACTTCGCGACGCCGGCCGCGCCCATCTCGCCCGCCAGCCCCGGCGCCTTGAGCGCGAACTGGATGGTCACCCACAACGCATAGAAGTAGAGGAAGTGCACGACCTTGCGATCGAGATAGCGCCGCCAGTCGCGGTCGATCACGCGCGCAAGAAAGAGGCCCGAAATCAGAAAGAAGTCGGGCATCCGAAACGGCTTCGCGAACGCGACAAGGGCGTGCATCCAGCTCTGCTCGCCCGCGGCTTGCTCGATGCCGAGCGTCGAATGCATCACCACCACCATGACGATGCAGATGCCCTTCGCGTAATCGACCCAGCCGACCCGCTCGCCCGCAATCCCGGTGGTCATCGCGCCTCCGAATCCCGGCCGTGTCCCGTTTCGGGAAGTTTCCGCGCCGCTCGGCCAAAAGTCGCAAGCTCCGTGCCGACTTTGACCCGCTGAGCGGCGCCCGCTATGCCGCGCGCACCTTCCCGACTGTTCAAGCACGGGACGATGACCAATCCGTTTCGCGATCCCTTACCCGTAGATGAAGCACTTCCGGGCCTGCGACGGGCGCTGACGGCCGGCCGCGCCGCCGTTCTCGTTGCGCCTCCCGGCGCCGGTAAAACGACACGGGTTCCGCTCGCCCTCATGGACGAGCCCTGGGTCGCCGGCGGAAAGATCCTCGTCCTCGAGCCGCGCCGGCTCGCGGCACGAGCCGCGGCCGCACGCATGGCGACGACGCTCGATCAGCAGGTGGGCGATACGGTCGGGCTCCGCATCCGCTTTGGCTCCAGGGTCTCGCGTCGCACCCGGATCGAGGTCGTTACCGAAGGCGTGTTCACGCGCCTGATGCTCGACGATCCCGAGTTGAAGGGAGTAGCGGCAGTACTGTTCGACGAATTCCACGAGCGCTCGCTCGATGCCGACCTCGGACTTGCGCTTGCGCTCGATACGCAGCGCGGCCTGCGAGAAGATCTCCGCGTTGTCGCCATGTCGGCGACGATGGACGGCGCGCGCGTGGCATCGCTCCTCGGCAACGCGCCGGTGATCGAGAGCAAGGGCCGCGCCTTCCCCGTCGAGACGCGCTATCTTGGACGCGAGCAGCGTGCTCCGATCGAGCGCCAGATGAGCGCGGCGATCGAACGAGCGCTTTCGGCCGAGCAAGGCTCGGTCCTCGCGTTCCTGCCTGGCGCTGCGGAAATCCGCCGCACAGCCGACCGGTTTGCCGAGCGCGTGCGCGACCCGGCGGTCGACGTCGTCCCGCTCTACGGCGCGCTCGATACGGAAACCCAGGATCGCGCGATTGCGCCGTCGCCAACGGGCCGGCGCAAGGTGGTGCTCGCCACCTCGATCGCTGAGACGTCGTTGACGATCGAGGGCGTGCGCGTCGTTATTGATTCCGGTCTATCGCGCGTGCCGCGCTACGAGCCGGCCGTCGGGCTCACGCGGCTCGAGACCGTGCGCGTGTCGCGCGCGTCTGCCGACCAGCGTCGCGGCCGTGCTGGGCGCACCGAAGCAGGCGTCTGCTATCGGCTTTGGGATGAGCCGGAGACCATGAGCCTTGCCCCGTTCGCGACACCGGAAATCCTCGCCTCCGAACTGTCGGGGCTGGTGCTCGACCTCGCTGTCTGGGGCGTGAGTGACCCGAATTCGCTTTCCTGGCTGGATCCGCCGCCTGCGGCCGCGCTCGCCGAGGCGCGCACCCTGCTTCGCGAGCTCGACGCGCTCGATACAACCGGCAGCGTCACGGCACTGGGCAAGCGCCTCGCACGGCTGCCGCTTCCGCCGCGCCTCGCGGCCATGATCGTCCGCGCCGCCGATGAAGATGACGCTCTACTCGCGGCCGAGATCGCGGCTGTCGTTTCCGAGCGCGGTCTCGGTGGAGATGACGTCGACCTTGCGCATCGTGTCGAGAATCTCCGCCACGACCGTTCCGGCCGCGCCGAGGAGGCGCGTCGGCTCGCGCGGCGTTGGGCGGAGGAGGCCGGCGGCCAGCTGCGTGAATCCCCTCCGGGCCGCGCCGGCACGTTGCTTGCCCTTGCATTCCCCGATCGCGTGGCGAAGGCCCGCGATGGAAAGCCCGCCGAATTCCTGTTGGAAAATGGCCGCGGCGCCCGCGTCGACGCCGCGCATCCGTTCGCCCGTGAGAAGTATCTCGCGGTCGCCGAGCTTGCCGGCAGAGCGGCTGAGGCCCGCATTCTGCTTGCGGCCAAGGTCGGCGAGACGGAGATCGTGCGTCACTTCGCCTCACATATTGCCGAGCGTGAAGAGATTTCGTTCGATGAAAGGTCCGCATCGTTGCGCGGACGATTTGTTCGAAAGTTGGGCGCGATCATCCTCGAGGAACGTCCGCTTGCCATAACGGCCGACGAGCAATCCGCTCGTGTGCTGGCGGAAGGTATTGCGCGTCTTGGCCTGGACCGGCTTCCCTGGAGCGCTGAGCAACGGCGTTTGCTCGCCCGCGCGCGGTTCATACGGAAGCACGAAGGCGACCGATGGCCGGACTCGTCGGCGGAGCGCCTCGCGGCAACCGTCGCCGACTGGCTCGCGCCCGCAATCACCGGCCGCACCTCGCTCGCGCAGGTGACCGCGGACGACCTCGCGCGCGCGCTGAAGGCACTGCTTCCCTCCGATCTCTTGCGCCGCCTGGAAAAGGAAATGCCCTCGCACTTCACGGCACCGACGGGCTCTCGCTTGCCGATCGACTACGAAACCGAAGGCGGTCCGACGGTCTCCGTCCGCGTGCAGGAACTGTTCGGCCTCGACGTGCATCCGAGAATCGTCGGCGGCAAGGTGCCGCTCACGCTGGCGCTTACTTCGCCCGCCGGCCGGCCGATCCAGGTAACGCGGGACTTGCCTGCGTTCTGGCGCGGCTCCTGGGCCGAGGTCCGTCGTGAGATGCGCGGCCGCTATCCGAAGCATCCATGGCCCGAGGACCCGCGCGCCGCCCCACCCACCCGGCGTGCCAAGCCTCGGGTACGCTGATCGTTTGCATTGCACGTTTTGCGGATAGCGGCCGTTTACCAACGGACGACGGCATCGGTATTTACCGGGCATTCGGGGTCCGCGCGTAACGTGCGCTGATGTTCAAGGTGGTGCTTGTCCTTGCGGCGATTGCCGTCGCGATTGCGCTCGCGGCGCCCGACTATCTGTCGCGTCTCGCCAGCAACGGCAGCGCGGCGGTGGTCACCGTTCGCGAACAGCCCAAGCCCGCGCCTGCCGTCCACGGCGGCATCGTACGTCTCGCCGCCAACCGCAGCGGCCACTACGTCTCGGAGATCGAGATCAACAACCGTCCCGTGACGGCGATGGTCGACACCGGCGCGACACTGGTGGCGCTCCGCTACGAAGACGCACGCAACATCGGCGTCGTATTTCCCGGCGACAAGTTCGACGTCGCAATCCGCACAGCCAACGGCGAAGGCCGCGCCAAGCGTGTTCAGCTCCGCTCGCTCAGCGTCGGGCCGATCACTCTGCGCGACGTTGATGCGCTCGTGGTGGAACAGGGCGCGCTGGGGGTGAACCTGCTCGGCATGAGCTTCCTGAGACGGCTCTCCCGTTTCGAGGTTGACCGCGGCACGCTGGTGCTTGAGCGGTGATTGGCATCCATCATCCCGGGCGAAGCGCGCGCAGCGCGCGAAGACCCGGGATCGTCCTGAGACAGTACTGAACGGTCCCGGATACCTCGCGGAGTTTATCCTTGGGCCGGCCACCGATCTCGGGTTTTACCCGAGATCGGCAATCGATGGCGCTCAAGTCGGCTACAGCCGACTTGAGTGGCCGAACCCGAGGGCAAGGTTCCGGGACGACGTACTAGTGGTGTCGAGTTTCATGCTATGCCCCGGTCCGCCAGAACCGGATTCCCGATGTTTCCGCCGCCCAAGCCATCACTCCCCTCCAACACGTTCGCCTTCGAGTCGGAGCCCTTGGTCAAGCCAACGGGTTTCCGCGAGTACGACGCGCGCTGGCTGTTCGGTACGGAATTGAACCTTGTCGGCGTGCAAGCCCTCGGCCTCGGCCTCGGCACTCTATTTCACGAGCTCGGCGTGCGGCCCGACGTCGCCGTCGGGCACGATTTCCGCTCCTACTCCGCGTCGATCAAGATGGCGCTCGTCACGGGGCTCGTCGCATCGGGCGCGCGCGTGCACGACATCGGCCTCGCCGTCACGCCGATGGCCTACTTCGCCCAGTTCGCGCTGGATCTGCCTTGCGTCGCCATGGTCACCGCCTCCCACAACGAGAACGGCTGGACCGGCGTGAAGATGGGCGCCGCGCGGCCGCTCACCTTCGGCCCCGACGAGATGACGCGCCTCAAGGAGATCGTGCTCGGCGGCAAGTTCCAGCCGCGCGACGGCGGCGGCTACAATTTCATTCCCGGCTTTGCCGAGCGCTACATTGCCGACCTGACGAGCCGGCCGAAGCTGAAGCGCAAGCTCAAGGTAGTGGCGGCGTGTGGCAACGGTACCGCCGGCGCGTTTGCGCCCAAAGTGCTCGCCGGCATCGGCTGCGAGGTTGTGCCGCTTGACTGCGAGCTCGACTGGACTTTCCCGAAATACAATCCGAATACCGAAGATCTCAAAATGCTGCACGCCTTGCGTGACGAGGTGTTGCGCGCCAAAGCGGACGTGGGCCTCGCCTTCGACGGCGACGGCGATCGCTGTGGCGTTGTCGACGACGCCGGCGAAGAGATATTCGCCGATAAGGTCGGTGTCATGCTCGCGCGTGATTTGTCGGCTCAACACGGGGGCGGCACATTCGTGGTCGACGTGAAGTCGACGGGCCTCTTTCTTACCGATCCGGTTCTGAAGCAGAGCGGCGCCAAGGCCGAGTTCTGGAAGACCGGCCACTCCTATATCAAGCGCCGCGTCGCGGAACTGAAGGCGCTCGCCGGTTTCGAAAAGTCCGGTCACTTCTTCTTCAATCCGCCGGTCGGGCGCGGCTACGACGACGGCTTCGTGGCAGCGTTTGCGATCTGCGACATGCTCGATCGCAATCCCGGGAAGAAGATGTCTGATCTAAGGAAGGCGCTGCCGCGCACCTGGGGCTCGCCGACGATGTCTCCGCATTGCGCGGACGAGGCGAAGTACGCCGTCGTCGAAAAAGTCGTCCGCCGCTTCGAAGCCGCTCAGAAGAAAGGCGAGAAGGCTGCCGGTCAGAAGATCCGGGACCTCGTCACCGTCAACGGCGTGCGTGTGACCGTCGAGGACGGCACCTGGGGCCTCGTGCGCGCTTCATCGAACAAACCCGAGCTCGTGGTCGTGGTGGAGAGTCCGGTGAGCGAAGCGCGCATGCGCGAGATGTTCGAGGCGCTCGACGGCGCCTTACGTGAGCATCCGGAAGTCGGCGAGTACAATCAGAAAATCTGAGACGACGCTGCTCAGCAGAGCGGTGCACCGGCGCCGGTATCGCGGCAGACCTTGCTGACGAGGCGCGGCCGCAGATACATCTTGTCGCTCAGATTCACGTCACCGGTGATCACATAGCCAACCGGCGGCGTGAAGGTGTAGCTCGCCTCCGCCCAGATCAGCGTGGTGTTCGGGAAGGCGTTGAGGCCCGTCGGCAGCGTGACGTCCGTGCCGGGGGTGCGCGCCGTGGTGTTCGCGGTCGCATCGCTCCATACGATCTTGGCAACACCCGCGCCGTCGATCGAGACGCTGGAGACCACGATCTTGAGATCGGCCACCGGATAGGGGGCGACGATCGAGGCCGCCGCGCCCAAAATGTTCGTCATTTGCGTGTTGGTGATCGTGCTCGATTGCGCGACCAGGTCGCCGATCGCGCGTGTCACGATCGTCGTCTTGCGCTTGATGGTGATTCCCTGGGTCACCTCGGTGCCGCCGAGATAGAGCGTCAGCATCACCGGGAGCAAAAGGGCAAACTCGACGGCCGATACACCGCGTCGTTCCTGAAGGAAGCGGCGGATGGTCAGAAGGCAGGGACGGGCGATGGTGTGCATCGTCATGGATTGTTCGTGTAGGGCTCGTTGCGGAACGCTGCGGTCGACATGAGCAGCCGTTTGCCGCTTGGCAGCGTCGCCAGGTCGAGCCCGAACTGACGGACGAAGGTCGGCCACTCGTAGACGACTTTGACGACGACGATGTCGCCTTGCGCGCCGGGCTGATAGCCGAAGCCGGTGGTGTCCAGATTGCCGTCGCCGTCGAGCGGCGCCGACATGTTCGCGCCCGCGAATTGCGCGATCGGATCCGACCCGGCCGCCCAGGCGTACTTCTTGACGTCGATCTTGATCCCGGTCGTGCAGTTGAACAGCGCCTGCAGCCTGCCGCACAGATCCGACTTGAATTGTGCTTCGCTGAATCCCTGCTTCTGCGCCTGACCGGTCATGATCAGTCGCGACGAGTCCGCGACCGCGGTTTCCAACACTTGGCCTGCGAAGAAGACGAGTGCGGTCTCGATAATAGCGAACGTGAGACCGATGAACGGGACCATCACGATCGCAAATTCGACTGCGGCGGCTCCGTCATTGCGTCGGACGAAGCGACGTCCGATCCGCGCGAAGGAACGGTTCCTCCGTCCGCGGTTCGAGAAGAGGTTCAGGATCCGGCTACTCATCGTGAGAACATTCCGGTGCTGCGGATGACCGCCGCGTATACCGAATGCTTCTAATCGCCACGATTTGACGAAGCGTTGCGGCGCTGACCGATCCCTGCGGGCCGCGATTCACCCTCTGTCAACCTTGGGAACGGCCGTGTCCGGCTACTTCGGCGCGGCGGCGGCTGGCGCGCCACCGGCGTGGCCGTTGCGTGATCCAGTCTGGCCGATAACGCTCTCGAAGAAGTCGGGTGCATCGCCCAGCATGACCGAGCGTTCGCACCGAGGCGCGCAGCTCCAGGTTTCCCGATCGGCTCCGCGCCAGACAGTCAGCAAGCCATCGCTCGGGGCGCCGACCGTGACCATGTGCTCGGCGAGCACTTCGCCGCGCGCATCGAGCGCAATGACATTCGTGCTGCCGTAGCCTTTGCCGGTGACGACGAGCAGTCCGCCTGCCTGCAACGTGCCGTCCGCCACCGAAGGATTTCCGATCACGAGCGTTGCCACGCGCTCGGGAAGGCGGATCACCTGCGCGCGATCGAGCACGACGCTGATGTTATCCGCAGCGGCAGGTTGGACGCCAATGCCGATCATTGCCAGGCAGGCAAGCACGAAGATGCGTTTTACCACGGTGACTCCTCGACACGTTCTACGGGACGCAGGGGGCGTCACGACGCAGTCTGGCGCGGCCAATTCAGCTCGCCCGCGACTTTCCCGGAAATTGGTGAATGAACTACAAATGCTTGGCTCGACGGCACGACAATGAATGCCTGCCGAGACGCATTTTCGTGTCGCGGCAGGACGAGTGTGTCTCGGTGCGTTTGCTGGTGAACGGGCCGTTTACCGAAAGACTTAACTGCCGGGCAATGGATCGCGCCCTAGGCTCGCCGCGATCGGAGCCCTGTGGTGCATGCGCACGCTTGTTTCCTTTGTTCGTGACGAATCCGGCACCACCTCGGTCAAATACGGCCTCATCGCTGTCTGCATTTCGGCGGCCATTGCCACCGTGCTTCAGGGCGTTGGCGACAAGCTTAAGGAAACGTTGTTCGCCGCCCCGACCGAATTCAACTGAAGTAACGGGGCGCGCGCGACGTTGCGGCCGCCTGCCGCACAAATCGCTAAAATTGCGACAGCTCGATCAATTTGATCCTAACACCGTGGCTGTATCTCTACGGACGGCCGGAAGAAGCCGGCCTTCGTAGGGAGAAGTCGAAGATGATCTTGCGCAAGTTCCTCCGCGACGAATCCGGGGCGACGGCCATTGAGTATGGTCTCATCGCCGCGTGTATTGCGATCGCTATTATCGCTGCGGCTCAGGGCGTCGGTACGGCGCTCAACACCGCCTTCAACAAGGTGAAAACCGAGCTGAATACGGCCAGCCAGTAACGGTCGACGGCGAGTGGGCCGTGCCCTGGCGCGAACCACTTGCCGCGAGCATTGCGACAGAGGGCCCCGGCATCGCCGCGGGCCCTTTTTCTTTCCGCAGCGTCGAGCACCCGGGCGCTTGGAGCCGAGATTTACCGTTCGCTTAGCTTGGTCGGCTAGACGCGAAGCAACGCAAGAGATCTGGTCGTTCCATGGTTCGTGACATTCTGATTCTCGGTCTGTTTCCCGCCGCGATGGTCTACGCCGCGGTGAGCGACCTGCTCACGATGACGATTTCGAACCGGCTTTCGCTGCTGGTCGTCGGCGGATTTCTGCTGGTCGCGGTCGCTGTCGGCATGCCTATCGCAGAAATCGGGAGTCACGCACTTGCGGCCGCGCTGGTGCTCGCGGTGTCGTTTTGCCTTTTTGCGTGTGGTTGGATCGGGGGCGGAGACGCAAAACTCGTCGCCGCCACGTCGCTCTGGTTCGGCTTCTCGCACCTGATCGAGTACCTTTTCATCGCCTCCCTTCTTGGCGGCGGCATGGCTCTCTTCCTTCTCAGCGCCCGGCACTATCCGCTGCCTGTCGCGCTGATCGGCACCCGCTGGATCGAGCGGTTGCACGCCGCCAATACCGGCATTCCGTATGGCATCGCCCTCGCTGCTGCCGGCCTCCTTGTCTATCCCGAGACGATGTTCATGCGCGCGCTCGCTGGCTGACGCGCCGCGATTGGCGAACGATTAAATAAATTCGGATACGGCTCATTAACCATAATTTGACGATTGGCTGTTGCAATCAGCCCTGAACGAGCCGCCCAGTCGTCGATTCTTGGGAAGTGAGCGTATGCGAGCCGCCCGTCTTGCTGTTCTCGGAATAGCTCTCCTCGCCGGAGGGCTTGCCTTCATGCTGTCGCGCGCTCCGGCGCCGGCGCCGACCGTCAAGGTCGTGCAGCCGCCGTCAGAGACAGTCGACATCCTTGTCGCCAAGACTGACATCGGCGTCGGCCGCGCAGTCACCGTGGAAACTCTCGCGTGGCAGCCGTGGCCGATCAAAGCCGCCGGACCATTGTTCATCAAGCGCTCGGCGCGACCGAACGCGATCGAGGAGTTGAAGGGTTCGGTCGCGCGCTCGCCGTTCGTGGTCGGCGAGCCGATCCGTGAACAGAAGCTGGTCAAGGCCGACGGCTCCGGCTTCATGTCGGCGATCTTGCCCGCCGGCATGCGCGCGATCTCGACCGAAATCTCCGCCGAGACGGGCGCCGGCGGATTCATACTTCCGAACGACTACGTCGATGTGCTTCTCACCCGCACCCAAAACGAGCAGTTCGTGAGCGAGACGGTACTGCGCAACGTACGCGTGCTCGCGATCGACCAGACGATCGAGGAGAAGGACGGTCAGAAGGTCGTCGTCGGCAAGACCGCGACGCTCGAGCTTTCGCCGCGCCAAGCGGAGACTCTCGCCCTGTCGCGTCGGCGCGGATCGCTCTCGCTCGCCTTGCGCAGCTTGGCCGATGCGCGTCCTGCCAAGGACGGCGCAAGCGAGGAGGGCGGCGAGCGCACAGGCAACGTCAATTTTGTTCGCTACGGCGTAACCACCGTTCAAACCGCACGCTAACCGAGCGACCGCCGGAGGCTCCGTCAATGTCTGGTCTATCCGCGACGATCGCACGATTCTCGGCAACCGTCGCTCTGGCCGCGCTCGCGGCGTTCGCTGCGCCTCCGCCCGTCGCCGCGGCCGAGAACCGTCCGCAGGCCATGAGTTCGCAACCCGGAGCCCGCTTCCTTTCGCTCGGCATCGGCAAGTCCACGGTCATCGACTTGCCGCGCGACGCGAAAGACGTGCTGGTCGCCAATCCGGCGATCGCGAATGCGGTCGTCCGTTCGGCGCGGCGCGCGTATCTGATCGGCGTCGCGCCCGGCCAGACCAACGTGATCTTCTTCGATGCCGAGGGACGCCAGATGGTCGCCTATGACATTGAAGTGGGTCGCGACGCGTCGGGCGTCCAAGAAGCGTTGCGAAAGGCGATTCGCGGAAACGTCCGCGTGGATGCAGTGAACGACAGCGTTATTCTGTCCGGCGAAGTCGCGAACGCCGCCGACGCGCAACACGCGGTCGAGGCGGCCGCCCGCCTCGTCGGTTCGTACGACAAGGTCGTGAATGGACTGACGATCCGCGACCGCGAGCAGGTATTGCTGAAAGTCACGGTTGCCGAAGTCCAGCGCAACGTCCTGAAGCAACTCGGGATCGATCTGAGCGGGCACGTGGGCATTGGTTCGGCCGTCATCGGATTCAACACGAACAATCCGTTCACTTTGCAGAACCAGACCATCTCCAACACCAACTTCCGGCCGCGCGCCGAGTGGGGCGAAAACATCATCGATCCCCTCACCGGGGGCGCGATTCCGCGCTACCGCATCGACGCGCAGTTGCGCGCGATGGAGCAGGCGGGTGTGCTGCGCACGCTTGCCGAACCCAACCTGACGGCCGTCTCTGGCGAATCCGCGAAGTTCCTTGCCGGCGGCGAGTTTCCCATTCCTGCGGGGCAAACCTGCGACAACGGCGTCTGCCAGGTTCAGATCCAGTACAAGCAATTCGGCGTCGCCCTGGACTTCACTCCGGTCGTCATGACCGAAGGCCGCATCAGCCTCAAGGTTGCGACTGAAGTGAGCGAGCTCTCATCGGAAGGCGCAGTGAATCTGCAGACCATCAACATTCCGGCGTTGCGCGTGCGCCGTGCGAGTTCGGTGGTCGAGCTGCCGTCCGGCGGCGCGCTGGTTCTCGCGGGTCTGCTTCAGGAACAGACACGACAGAACATCAACGGCGTTCCCGGCCTGATGAACGTCCCGGTGCTCGGAACGCTCTTCCGCAGCCGCGACTATCAGACCGGGCAGACCGAGCTGATGATCATGGTCACACCCTACGTGGTGCGGCCGCGGGCGCGTCAGGATCTTGTTCGTCCCGACGACGGCTTCGCCAATCCAAGCGATCCGGCAACCATCCTGCTCGGGCAACTCACTCGAATTTACGCGGCGCCGGGCAAGCCGGGTCCGAAGCGGACCTACCACGGAAACTACGGGTTCATTCTCGACTGAAACGCCGAGGAGCGTACGGATGTCGAAAATTTCCAGACGGCGTTTCGAGCAAGGCGCACCTGTTGCGGCGCTTGCGCTCACGCTCATCGTCTTCGGCTGTAACACCGACAAGATGGTCACGGGGTCGATTCCGGTCGAGTACGCGGAGCGCCACCCGATCCGCCTCACCGAAGGCGAGCAGGCGATCCAGCTTCTGATCGGCACCGGTCGCGGCGATCTCACTGCGACGCAGCGCGCGCAAGTCACGTCGATGGCGCGTTCCTGGCACCGTGAAGCCACCGGCATCTTTGTAATCGAAGTGCCGACCGGAACGCCCAACGCACGGGCGGCGAAATACGCCGCGCGCGAGGTGCAGAGCCTGCTACGCGCGTCGGGCGTCCCGGCGCGCGGAATGACGACCCGCAGCTACGCCGCGCTTGCGCCGGAAGCGCTGGGTCCGCTTCGCATTTCCTACGCGCGCATCGTCGCTGAGGCGGGCCCGTGCGGCGATTGGCCGGAAGACCTCGGTGCCGCTCCGTTCCCAAGTCTCACCGCGCTGCCGCCCTCCTGGGACAACCGGCCGCACTGGAATTTCGGCTGCGCCACGCAGGCAAATATCGCGGCATCTGTCGCCAATCCGGAGGACCTCGTCCAGCCGCGTGCCGAGACACCGCCGATGGCTGCGCGCCGTCAGACGGTCATGGACAAGTATCGCAAGGGCGAAAACCCGTCCGGTCAGTACGAGACCAAGGACGCCAAGGCCAGCGACGTCGGGTCACAATGAGCAAGTTTGCGCTAGCAATTGATGCCGATCCTGCGACTTCGCCCGCCGCGGGCGAGCAACATATTGCGCCGGTGCCTCGGGTATCGATCCAGGCATTCTGCGAGATGCCGGAGTTAGCCCAAGCCGTCCAAGCCGCGGCCGGCGACCGCCGCATGGCGAAGGCTCACGTCAAGGTGCAGATGGGTGCCCTTGCCGGCGCGGTCGAGGCTTATCGCAACGCTGCGACCCCGAACGTTATCCTGATCGAGCACAATGGCAGCGGTGTCGAGCTGCTCGAAGGGCTCGATCGCCTCGCCGAATGCTGCGACGCCGGCACGAAGGTGATCGTCGTCGGCCGGCTCAATGACATTATCCTGTATCGCGAGCTCGTTCGGCGCGGCATCAGCGACTATCTGATCTCGCCGCTCGCGCCGGTCGACGTTGTGCGCGCGGTGTCGGGTTTGTTCACGTCGCCGCAGTCCGCGCCCGTGGGTCGGGTGATCGCGGTGCTCGGTGCAAAAGGCGGCGTCGGCGCCTCGACGATTGCGCACAACGTCGCGTTTGCGGTCGCGCGTGACCTTTCCCTCGACACCGTGATCGCCGATCTCGATCTGCCGTTCGGTACCGCCGGTCTCGACTTCAATCAGGATCCGCCGCAAGGCGTCGCCGATGCGGTGTTCGCGCCCGAAAGAATCGACAACAACTTCATCGATCGGCTGCTCTCCAAGTGCACGGACCACCTGAGTCTGCTTGCCGCGCCCGCGACGCTCGACCGTGAATACGACTTCGGCTCCGACACGTTCGACCCGATCGTCGACTCCATGCGGTCCAACGTGCCCTACATCGTGCTGGACATCCCGCATATGTGGACCGGCTGGTCCAAGCACGCGCTGATCGGCGCCGATGAGGTGCTGCTTGTCACGGCGCCGGATCTCGCCAATCTGCGAAACGCCAAGAATCTGTTCGACTTCGTGCGCGGCGCGCGACCCAACGACCGCCCGCCCTTCTACGTACTCAATCAGCTCGGCATGCCGAAGCGGCCGGAGGTGCGCCCCGCCGACTTTGCCAAGGCGCTTGAAGCGGCACCGCTGGCCACCATTCCGTTCGACCCGCAATTGTTCGGCACGGCCGCGAACAACGGTCAGATGATCGCCGAGGTCTCGCCCAAGCACAAAGCCGCCGAGACTTTCCTGACGATCGCGAAGACGCTGACCGGCCGCGTCGAAGCGAAAAAGCAGAAGCGCGACCTGCTGTCACCGCTGCTCGCCAAGATGCGAGCGGGCTTCAAGTAGGCGGACGCGCAAGGGATCGCGTATGTTTGGTAAGCGAAGTTCAGGAGCCGAACCGCAGCGAGCGCAGCCGCCGCAGCCGGCGCCGGCCGTGCGCAGCCCCGCGGCGCGCGCCCCCGAGCCGCCGCGCCCGCAACCCCCGAAACCGCAAAACGGCGGGAGCAATTTCGCAGCGACAGCGCTCGCCGACGATCCGCCGATCCCGTCTCCGCCGACCGCGCCCGCACGGCCGTCCATCATGGAGGGGCGGCGTTCGGAGAGCTTCTACGAGACCAAGGGCCAAATTTTCGGGGCGCTGATCGAGGCGATCGACCTCACGCAGCTCGCCAAGCTCGACCCCCTCGCGGCACGCGAGGAAATCCGCGACATCGTCAACGAGATCATTGCGATCAAGAACGTCGCGATGTCGATCTCCGACCAGGAAGAGCTGCTCGAAGACATCTGCAACGACGTGCTGGGCTACGGTCCACTCGAGCCGTTGCTCGCCCGCGACGACATCGCCGATATCATGGTGAACGGCGCGAACACGGTCTACATCGAAGTGCAGGGCAAGATTCAGAAGACCGGCATTCGCTTTCGCGACAACCAGCAGCTTCACAACATCTGCCAGCGCATCGTCAGCCAGATCGGTCGGCGCGTGGATGAAGCAAGCCCGATCTGCGATGCGCGCTTGCCGGATGGTTCGCGCGTGAACGTGATCGTGCCGCCGCTGTCCATCGACGGACCCGCGCTCACGATCCGCAAATTCAAGAAGGACAAGCTGACGCTCGAGCAACTCGTGCGCTTCGGCACGATCTCGCCGATGGGTGCCCAGCTCCTGCAGGTGATCGGTCGCTGCCGCGTGAACACGCTGATCTCCGGCGGCACCGGCTCGGGCAAGACTACACTGCTCAACTGCCTGACGCGCTATATCGACGATGACGAGCGCATCATCACTTGCGAGGACGCGGCCGAGCTTCAGCTTCAGCAGCCCCACGTGGTTCGCCTCGAATCCCGCCCGCCCAACCTGGAAGGCGAAGGCGAGGTGCGCATGCGCGACCTTGTCCGTAACTGCCTGCGTATGCGTCCTGAACGCATTATCGTCGGCGAGGTGCGCGGCCCGGAGGCTTTCGACCTGCTCCAGGCGATGAACACCGGCCACGACGGCTCGATGGGAACGCTGCACGCGAACAGCCCGCGTGAGGCTCTCTCTCGTCTCGAATCGATGATCACGATGGGTGGCTTCCAGCTGCCGCCGCGCACCATCCGCGAAATGGTGGTCGCGTCCATCGATGTGATCATTCAGGTTGCACGTCTGCGCGATGGCACACGGCGCATTACGCACATCACCGAGGTGGTGGGCATGGAAGGCGACGTCGTCACGACCCAGGACCTCTACGTCTACGACTACCTCGGTGAGGACCAGAACGGCCGCATCCTTGGCCGCCATCGCTCGACCGGCATCGGCCATCCCCGCTTCTGGGAACGCGCCCGCTATTTCGGCGAGGAGCAAAAGCTCGCCGCGGCCCTCGACGCGTCGGAAGAAATCGACGAGCCGGTCCGCGGATAACACCATGTCGGCACCGCTTCTGATCGCAATCCTTGCCACTGTCGCCGTCGGCGGCGTCGCCTATGCACTGCTTTATCCGTTGATCTCCGGCGATTCACGGGTCGAGCAGCGCAAGCGCGAGATCACTGTCGCTGAGATCGAGGCGCGGCGCGCGCGCAAATTGCCGGATGCGGCCGCCTCGCGACGCCAACAAATCGAAGAGACGCTGAAGAAGGTCGAAGAGCGGCAGCGCTCGCGCAAGAACCCGCCCTTGTCCGTACGATTGCGGCAAGCCGGCCTCGAATGGTCGAAACGCCAATTCTACATCGCCAGCGCCGTGGTCGGCGTGATTGTCGCCGCCGTCCCCTTCGCGTTCGGCCAGGCCTGGTACGTCGTTCTCGGCGCCGCATTCGCGGCGGGCGTCGGCGCGCCGCGCTGGCTGATTTCCTACCTCAAGAAGCGGCGCGAGGAGCGTTTTACCGAGGAACTGCCGAACGCGATCGATGTGATCGTACGAGGCGTCAAGGCAGGCCTGCCGTTGGGCGATTGTATTCGCATCATCGCGTCCGAGACGCAGGAGCCGGTGCGCGGGGAATTCCGCATGATCGCCGAGGCGACGGCGCTCGGGATGCCGCTGCCCGAAGCCTGCGCCAAGCTCTATGACCGCATCCCGCTCGCCGAAGCCAACTTCTTTTCGATCGTGATCACGATTCAGCAGAAGGCGGGCGGCAGTCTCTCGGAGGCGCTCGCTAACCTCTCAAAGGTATTGCGCGACCGCAAGAAGATGAAGGCGAAGATCAAGGCGATGAGCATGGAGGCAAAGGCATCGGCGGTGATCATCGGAATTCTGCCGGTCGCTGTCATGGTGCTCGTCTATCTCACGAGCCCCGGTTACATCGATCTCCTGTGGACGAGTCCGATGGGCCGCACGATGCTCGCCGCTTCTGCGGGTTGGATGATGGTCGGCACATTCGTCATGCGCCGCATGATCAATTTCGATTTCTAGGGGGATGCGTTGGTCGACCTCCTGATCGACAGGCTGCACGATACGCGCTTCATGGTGACGCTGCTCACCGCGATCGCGGCCGCGGCGGCCGTCGTCACCATCGCGATGCCTTACGTGTTCGGCGACAACCTTGAGCGGCGCATGAAGGCAGTTTCCGTCGAGCGCAGCCAGCTGCGCGCGCGAGAGCGTGAGCGACTTGCCCGCGGGGAGCGCGTGACACTGCGGCAGTCGCCGCGCGCCTACATGCAATCGATCGTCGACCAGTTGAACCTGCGCAAGTGGCTCGGCGAGGACGAGGTGCGGGCAACACTGATCCGCGCGGGCTATCGCGGGCAGGGGCCCTACGTCACGTTCCTGTTCTTCCGGCTGATCATGCCGATCGTGATGTTCGTGCTCGCGGCCGTCTATCTGTTCGTCATCGTCGACATCAAGCAGCCGATGATGGTGAAGCTCGCGATCGTGATGGGCGCCGCCTGGCTGGGCATGCGGGTCCCGGCGCTGTTCCTGAAAAACCTGATCACGCGGCGTCAGCAGTCCATCCGCCGCGCGTGGCCGGACGCGCTTGATCTTCTGCTGATCTGCGTCGAGTCAGGCATGTCGATCGATGCCGCGTTCCGCAAGGTGAGCGAGGAGATCGGCAGCCAGTCGATCGCGCTCGCTGAGGAGCTCGCGCTGACCACGGCCGAACTATCGTATCTTCAGGATCGAAGGCAGGCGTACGAGAACCTCTCCAAACGCACCGGCATGGAGGCCGTGAAGTCGATCTGCACGGCGCTGATCCAGGCGGAGCGCTACGGCACGCCGCTCGGTCAGGCGCTCCGCGTGCTGGCCCAGGAAAATCGCGACATGCGTATGTCGGAAGCGGAGAAGAAGGCGGCGGCGTTACCGCCCAAGCTCACCGTGCCGATGATCCTGTTCTTCCTGCCGGTGCTGTTCGTGGTCATCCTTGGGCCGGCGGCAATTCGCGTCATGGCGCTGCAATAGCCGCGCGCATCAGCAGATGACTGAGGCGAAACGCCGGCTCAGCCGGCTGAGGCCGTTTTCTGCCCCGCTGCGGGCTTGGAGCGCGCCGGCTCGCGTATCAGCTCACGAAAGTAAGCGACGTTGGATCGGGCTTCTTCCGGCGGCAGCACGCTTTTCGCGATGCTCTCTGCTTCGTCGAACTTGGAGCGCAGCGCGAGGACGACGCCGAGATTCTGCTTGACCTTCGGCTCCGCACGCGGATCCGCCGCAGCCTGTCGCAAGGTCGCCTCGGCGCGTTCGAGATCCTTCGAAAGCGCATAGGAGAGTCCCAGGTTGGAAAGCACCGAGGGTTCGTTGGGCGCGATCTTGAGCGCCGTCTCGTAGTATCCGCGCGCTTCGGCATTCCGGCCGAGCTGGTCGAGCACCGCCCCCTGCGCGTTGAGGATGCGCCAGTCTGGCTGATCTGGCGAGTGCGCCCGGGTCAGGACTTCAAGCGCCTCGTCGAGCCGCCCCGCATCGGCAAGCGCGCGGCCGTAGGCGCCGAGCACCGTCGTGTTCTTCGGGTTGCGGATCGAGGCCTGCTGCAACACGGCGGCAGCTTGTGCGCGCTGACCGCTTGCACGCAACGCGCGCGCATAGGCGATCGCGGTATTCGGCTCGTTCTGATCCTCGCGGTATTTCGCCGCGAACGTGTCGAGCTGCCCGCGCCACTCTCTGTCGGATAACTTCACGTCGGCGGGCGGGATCGAGCCCGTGACCTCGGGGCGATTGGCAGCGCATCCAGCGAGGGCTGCCGCGAGCGCAACTGCGACCGCGAGGCGCGACACACCGGCGCGGGGGGACACACACGGAAGTACTCGCAACGGACCCATGCAGCGCTCCGCGAGGTTGAGGGGCTTCAGCCGCTTGCATATCAATAGAGAGTTAACCCTAATGCCCGGTTAAGGGCGGTTCCCGCCCGACCGCAAACCTTTGCCGCCGTTGGATTTCCGGCCTTGCCCGCCTCGCTCCATCCGCTCTTCGCCCTGTCCGGTGCCGCCGGTGCGAAGCCCATTTGGTGCGTGGACGCCGAGTCATGGCCGGCCGCGCGCGAGCGACTGCCGGGGTCGGCGCGGGCGTTTGCCGACGCTGCAGATTTCAAACCGGAGGCGGGCAATCATCTGCTCGTACCTGACGCCGAAGGAGCTGTCGGTGGCGTTCTCCTTGCGCTCGACAAGCCGACCGAGCGAATTCGCAACCCGCTCCTCCCGGGAAAGCTCCCCCCGCTGCTGCCCTCGGGCACCTGGCGCTTCGCGACGCCGCCGCCCGACCCGCGCCTTGCGGCGCTCGCCTTCGCGCTCGGCGCCTATCGCTTCACACGCTATCGCAAACCGGACGGAAAGGACATCCGCATCGAACTTCCGGCCAGCGTCGACGGGGCGGAGCTCACGCGCATCGTCGAGGCCGTGTTCTTCGTGCGCGATCTTGTCAACACGCCCTCGAATGACTGTGGACCGGCTGAGATCGAAGACGCCGCGCGTTCGCTTGCCGGTCGCTTCGGCGCTTCGGTCCGTTCTGCCATCGGGGACGACCTCCTGCACGATGGCTTTCCACTCATTCATGCTGTCGGTCGCGCGTCGACACGCGCGCCGCGCCTGATCGATCTTACCTGGGGCGACCCGAGACTTCCGAAGATCTCCTTCGTTGGGAAAGGTGTCTGCTTCGATACGGGCGGCCTCGACGTCAAATCGGACACAGGCATGCTGCTCATGAAGAAGGACATGGGCGGCGCCGCGACCGCGCTCGGCCTCGCGCAGATGGTCATGGACGCGAAGCTGCCCGTGCGCCTGCGCGTCGTCATTCCTGCGGTGGAGAACTCGATCTCCGGCAACGCGTACCGGCCCGGCGACGTATTGACGAGCCGCAAGGGGCTTTCGGTCGAGATCGGCAATACTGATGCAGAGGGGCGTCTCATCCTTGCCGACGCGCTTTCGCTTGCCGACGAGGATGCACCGGAGCTCATCGTTGACTTCGCGACGCTCACTGGGTCTGCGCGCGTGGCGCTCGGCCCCGAACTCCCTGCAGCGTTCACCGACGACGACGAGTTTGCCGCCGCGCTCGCGCGCCGCGCCTCTGCCGAAGCTGATCCGTGCTGGCGGATGCCCCTGTGGCGGCCGTATCAGCCGATGCTCGAGTCGAAGATCGCCGACACAAACAACGTAGCTTCCGGCACCTTCGCGGGCGCAATCACGGCTGCGTTGTTTCTCGCGCGCTTCGTCGAACGTGCCCGATCATGGGTGCATTTCGATTTGTTCGCATGGAATCCAACGACAAAACCCGGCCGCCCCGAAGGCGGCGAGGCGCAGACCATCCGCGCGCTCTACGCGTTGCTCACCGACCGATACCGCTAAGCGCTTGCGAATTTAGCCCGTTCAGAGAACAATACGCCTCCGAAACGAATCTCGGAGGGCCCCTTTGGTCGAGCTGCGTCCGTCTCAAGCGCTCCGGCTGCTGCATGATCTTTCGTTCGCGCTTGTGCGTGACGGCGAGCCGGATCTCTCCGCGCGGCAGATTACCGTGCTGCTCACCGTCTATCTCGAGTCGCCGCCGCACACTGTGCGCGGCCTCGCCGCCAAGCTCGGCGTGACGAAGCCGGTAATCACGCGCGCGCTCGACACCATGGGCCGGCGCGGACTGCTGTCGCGGCGCCGCGACGACGCGGATCGGCGCAATGTTGTCGTGCAGCGTACAGTCAAAGGCGCGCTCTACGTGGAGCGGCTCGGCGATCTCATCGTCGAAAAGGCGAAGGAACTGCCGCGATGAATTTGTCCGTCGGGCTCGATCCGCGGCTGACGCCCGCTCGGCCCGACCTCGCAGCGGCGCATCTCAAGGGCCGTGTGCAGGCTGCTCGATTCGTCGAGGGGACGCCGATGCAGGTTCTCGCGGCAACCGCGCCGCTGCGCCGTACGCCGACCCCGGACGCTCCGCTCGACACCGAAGCACTGCACGGCGAGGGCGTAACCGTTTATGAGACGACTGACGAAGGCTGGTGCTGGGGGCAGCTCGAGATCGACTCCTACGTCGGCTGGCTTCCGACATCCGCACTTGGCAATCGCGGAGCACCGCCGACGCATCGCGTCTCGGCATTGCGGACGCTCGTATTCCCTGGACCGAACATCAAGCAGCCGCCGCTCACGGCGCTGCCGTTTCTCAGCCGCATCGCGGTCGCAAAACAGGAGGGGGATTTCGCCGTCACCGATGCAGGCGGATACCTCCCCGCGCGGCACCTCGTGCCCGTCGGATCGGTCGACCGCGATTTCGTCGCTACCGCGCGCCGTTTTCTCGGGACGCCTTACCTCTGGGGTGGACGCACGAGCCTCGGCCTAGATTGCTCCGGCCTGGTACAAATCGTGCTGCAAGCTTCCGGTCGAGCCTGTCCGCGCGACAGCGATATGCAGGCGGGATTTGGAGCGCCGGTCGATTTTCGCGGCGATCTCGCCGGATTGAATAAAGGCGATCTCGTGTATTGGAAGGGACACATCGGCTTTGTGTCGGAGCCGGGTCGCCTGTTGCATGCGAACGCCTTTCACATGGCGGTCGCCGAAGAATCGCTTGCCGAGGCAGTCGAGCGCATTCGCAAGTCAGGCTCCGAGATCCTGGCCGTGCGGCGTCCCGGTCAATAGCCGCGGCCGTGATCGATCACGTTTTCCAGCGGCAATCCGCGTTCGTCTCGCTCGATCTGAGCGATCACATATTTCGTGAGCGCTCGCGGATCGCTCTGCGCCGCGTTGTGCGGCGTCACGTAGACCTTCGGGTGTGTCCAGAGCGCACTCTGTGCTGGCAATGGTTCAACTTCGAACACGTCGAGGCTCGCGCCGACAAGCGTGCCGTCGTCGAGCGCGCGCAAGATATCGGCCTCGATCTGCAATCCACCGCGGCCGGCGTTGATCAGGACCGGTCCGCCAAGCGCGCCGTCGCGGGCGAGCTTGCGAAACAGCTCATATCGCAGGATGCCGCGCGTCTCGCCGGTAAGCGGCAGCAAACACACGAGAATATCGGTTGCGGCGAGGAAGGCGGGGAGGCCGCGTTCTCCAGCGAATGTCTCGACGCCCGCGACCACCTTCGGCGTTCGGCCCCAGCCATTGAGCTGAAATCCGAGCGTCGCGAGCGCCGCCGTGGCCGCACGGCCGAGCACGCCGAGTCCCATGATTCCGACACGAACTTCGCTCGCGGCGGGGTCGATGTCCTCGCGCCACACGCGCTCGCGCTGCTGCGCACCGTAGTACTTCATGCGGCGATGATGCAGGAGCACGTGCAGCACGACGTACTCGGTCATGCGCATCGTAAGGTCCGGATCGACGATGCGGACGATCGGCACGTCCGGCAGATTCGGATCGGTTGTCAGATGATCAACGCCTGCACCGAGCGAGAAGATCGCGCGCAAGTTGGGTAGCGTCGCAAGCAATCCAGCGGGAGGCTTCCATGTGCACGCGTAGCGGACCTTCGCCGGATCGCCGATATCGGGCGCGAGCCGCACCTCGCGCCCTCCGGCATGCGCGCGAAAGCGCTCGAACCAGGCGTCAGGTTCCCAGCCGCTGATCGCCAGTAGAATTGACATTGCTACTGCGCGACGACGCCTTCCGGCGCTGTCTCAAGCGAGAACGCGGCGGCGAACAGCGCGCGCGTGTACGGTGACCGCGGCCGAGCAAATACCTCGGGCGCCAACCCTTGCTCGACCACTTTCCCCGCGCGCATCACAAGCACGTGGCTTGCCAGCGCCGCGACCACTTTCAGATCGTGGCTGATGAACATGTAGGTGAGTTCGTGTTTGCGCTGGATGTCGCGCAGAAGGTCGACGATCTGCGCCTGGATCATCATGTCGAGCGCGCTGGTCGGCTCGTCGAGAACGATGAACGACGGCTCGAGCACGGTGGCTCGCGCAACCGCAATACGCTGGCGCTGTCCGCCGGAGAATTCGTGCGGATAGCGGTGCCGCGTCCCCGGGTCGAGACCAACTTCCTGAAGCGCCTTGACGACACGCGCGTCACGTTCCGGCGCGGACAATTTCGGATGATGGACGCGCAGACCCTCGCCGACGATGTCTGCGATCGACATGCGCGGGCTGAGCGAACCGTACGGATCCTGGAACACGACCTGCATGTCGCGGCGGAACGGGCGCATCGCGCGGAATTTCAAGCCTTGCAGCGGTTTGCCCATGAAAACGATCGACCCGTCGCTGGAGATGAGGCGCAGGAGCGCGAGCCCAAGCGTCGTCTTGCCCGAACCGGACTCGCCCACGATGCCAAGCGTCTCGCCGCGGCGGATTGCGAGCGACACGCCGTCCACCGCCTTGATGTGGCCGACCGTGCGTCGCAGGAACCCGCGGCGGACCGGGAACCAGATCTTCAGATTATCGGTCGACACGATGACCGGCGCCGAGGGCTGCGGCCTTGCCGGCTCTCCCTTCGGCTCTGCCGCGATCAGCGCCCGGGTGTACTCGTGCTTCGGCGCGGCGAAGACATCGGCGACCCTGCCCTGCTCGACGATGCGGCCGCCCTGCATCACGCAGACGCGTTCGGCGATCTTGCGCACGATGCCGAGGTCGTGGGTGATGAACAGCATCGCCATGCCCAAACGGGTTCTCAGGTCCTTCAAAAGCTTGAGGATTTGCGCCTGGACGGTGACGTCGAGCGCGGTCGTTGGCTCGTCCGCGATGAACAGGTCAGGCTCGTTTGCGAGTGCGAGCGCGATCATCACACGCTGCCGTTGTCCGCCCGAGAGCTGATGCGGATAGGAGCGCAATCTCGTTTGCGGATCGGGAATACCCACTTCTGACAGCAACTCTACAACCCGCTTGGCCGCCGCCGCCCCCGACAGTCCACGATGGATTGCAAGCACCTCGGAGATCTGCCGCTCGACCGTGTGAAGAGGGTTGAGCGAAGTCATCGGCTCTTGGAACACCATCGTAACGTCATTGCCGCGCACATGGCGGATGTCGTGCTCGGACATGCCGAGGAGTTCGCGGTCTTTGAACAGTACGCGGCCCGAAGGATGGTGCGCCGCGGGGTAGGGCAGGAGCCGCAGAATGGAAAGCGCAGTCACCGATTTTCCCGAACCGGACTCTCCGACGAGTGCAACCGTCTCGCCTTTCTTGATGTCGAACGATACGCGGTCGACGGCGAGCGTCTCGCGCCCCGCCTGGCGGAACGCGACGGAAAGATCTTCCACTTTCAGGAGCGTATCGGCCGTCATGTGAAAGTCTTTCGTGGATCGAACGCATCGCGCACCGCTTCGCCGACGAAGATCAGTAGCGAAAGCAGGATAGCAACGGTGAAAAAGCCGGTAAGCCCGAGCCACGGGGCCTGAACGTTGGACTTTCCTTGCGCCAACAACTCACCAAGCGAAGGGGATCCAGGCGGCAGGCCGAAGCCGAGGAAGTCGAGCGCGGTGAGCGTCATCACCGAGCCGGAAAGAATGAACGGCAGGAAGGTGAGCGTCGCGACCATGGCGTTCGGAAGCAAGTGCCGGAACATCAGCACGATGTTCGATACGCCGAGCGCGCGCGCCGCCATCACGTACTCGAAGTTGCGCGCACGCAGAAATTCCGCCCGCACGAGGCCAACGAGCGCAACCCACGAGAACAGCAGCAGAATTCCAAGCAGGACGAAAAAGCCAGGCACGAGCACCGAGGAGATGATCAGGAGCAGGTAGAGCGAGGGGATCGACGTCCAGATTTCGATGAATCGCTGGAACAGCAAGTCGGTCCAGCCACCGAAATATCCCTGCACCGCGCCTGCCGCGACTCCGATTACCGATGAAACGAGACTGAGCGTCAGGCCGAACAGCACCGAGAGACGGAAGCCATAGATCATGCGCGCGACCACGTCGCGTCCCTGATCATCGGTGCCGAGCCAGTTGTACTCGAGGTCGCGGCAGCCGCCGAGTTTCTTCCGCTCGACCACCGACTTGCACTGCTCCTCCGTGAGCATCCAGGTTGGCGGCGAGGGCGCCGGCGTCGGGAGATCGAGATTGTGCGTGTTGTAGCTGTAGCGGACGAGCGGCCAGACCATGTAGCCGCCATTCTTCTCGATCAGGTCCTTGAGGAACGGATCGCGATAGTCCGCTTCGGTCTCGAAGTCGCCGCCGAACGTGGTCTCCGCGTAGCGTACCATCGATGGGTAGTACCAGCGCCCCTCAAAGGAGACGAGAAACGGCTTGTCGTTCGCAATCACTTCCGCGAACAGGCTGCAGACGAACAGGATCAGGAAAATCCAGAACGACCACCAGCCGCGCTTGTTCGACCTGAAGTTCGCCCATCGCCGCCGGTTGATCGGTGAGAGCGAGAAGCGCGCCGCAGGGGGAGCCACGACACCGGCCGGTTTGACCGCGGTGGCGTCGGTGACCTTCCTGGGCGCCGGCGCGTCCAATCATGCCTCCCGGGTCTCGAAATCGATTCTCGGATCGACCCACGTATAGGTGAGATCCGACACCAGGTTCACGATCAGGCCGACGAGCGAGAAGATGTAGAGCGTCGCGAACACCACCGGGTAGTCGCGGTTCAGAACGCTCTCGAAACCGAGCAGGCCCAATCCGTCGAGCGAGAAGATCGTCTCGATCAGCAGCGCGCCGGTGAAAAACGCGCCGATGAACGCGCCCGGGAAACCGGCGATGATGATGAGCATCGCGTTGCGGAACACGTGGCCATAGAGGACACGGCGCTCGGGCAGGCCTTTCATGCGCGCCGTGACCACGTATTGCTTGCGGATCTCGTCGAGGAACGAGTTCTTGGTGAGAAGGGTCATCGTCGCGAACGCGCCGAGCACCATCGACGTCAGCGGCAGCACGAGATGCCAGATGTAGTCTGCGATCTTCTCGTACCAGAACAGCAGCGCCCAGCTGTCGGATGTGAGGCCACGCAGGGGGAAGATCGAGAAGAACGAGCCGCCGGCGAACAGCACGATCAGCAGGATTGCGAACAGAAACCCCGGGATCGCGTAGCCGATCACGATGATTCCTGAAGTCCACACGTCGAAACGCGAACCATCCCGCACCGCCTTCCTGATGCCGAGCGGGATCGAGATCAGGTACGTGATCAGCGTCATCCACAGGCCGAGCGAGATCGAAACCGGCAGCTTCTCGATGATCAGGCCGATCACCGTGGTGTCGCGAAAATAGCTCCTGCCGAAGTCGAAACGCGCAAAATTCCAGATCATGAGCAGGAAGCGCTCGTGCGGCGGCTTGTCGAAGCCGAACTGCTTCTCGAGTTCCTTGATGAACTGGGGATCGAGTCCCTGGGCGCCGCGATATTTGGAGACCACCGGGTCGGCCGGACCCGCGGTCTGCAGACCCTGTCGCGCGATCTCGCTGCCGCCGCCGGAAATGCGCGCCGTCGCAGAAACATCGTCGCCCGTGAGCTGCGCGATCACGCGCTCCACCGGTCCGCCCGGTGCGAACTGCACGACCACAAACGATACCAGCAGGATCCCGAGCAGTGTCGGGATCATCAGCATGAGTCGGCGCAGGATGTAGGCGGTCATGGTCGCAGCATCGGTCTCGCAGGCCGCCCCGAAATCAATTGGAACATCCGCCACTTCGGGTCAAGGCGAACGTCCCGACAGCGCAAACTGCGTGCGTTCGCAGGTGCGGTCAACCGGCGCGCTTCGCCTTGTCCGGATCGGTCCACCAGGTCTCGATGAAGCCGCGACCGTAGCGAGGCTTCTCCTTCGGCCGCCCGAACACATCCCAATAGGCGAGGCGATGCGAGGACGAGTACCACTGCGGCACCCAGTAACGACCCGCTCGAAGAACGCGGTCGAGTGCCCGGCAGGCTATCGTCATCTCGGTGCGAGTTTTCGCTTCAATGATCCGCTCCACGAGGGCGTCGACGACCGGGTCCGCGATGCCGGAGAGGTTCTGCGTGCCTTTGGTCGCGGCCGCCTGCGACGTGAGATAGGTGCGCAGCGACTCGCCCGGGGTGGTCGAGAAACTGAAACGCTGGATCGTCATGTCGAAGTCGAAATCGTCAACACGCGAGCGGAACTGCACCGGATCGACAATGCGCAGGTTCGCTTCGATGCCGATCGTTCCGAGATTCTTGATGTATGGCATGTGATGCGGCTGAAAACTCGGCTCGTCGATCAGGAACTCGATCTGCAGGCGCGCTCCCTTTTCGTTTGTGCGCCGTCCGTCTTTCACGGAATAGCCCGCCGATTGCAGCAGCTGCGAAGCGTGACGCAGGAGCTTGCGGTCCTGACCTGAGCCGTCAGAGACCGGCGGCACGAACGGGTCGCCGAACACCTCCGCAGGAAGTCTGTCCCGATACGGCTCGAGCAGCGCGAGTTCCTCCGGCAACGGCCTTCCCGTCGCCATCAAATCCGAATTCTGAAAATAGGAATGCGTGCGCTTGTACGCATCGTACATCAGGTTCTTACTGGTCCATTCGAAGTCGAAGGCGTAGATGATTGCTTCGCGCACGCGCGGATCCTTGAACTTCTCCCGCCGCAGATTCATGAACCAACCCTGCGCGCCGGACGGTGTCTCATCCGGCAGGACGTCTTTCTTCACGCGACCATCCTTGATGGCCGGGAAGTCGTAGCGTGTCGCCCAGATGCGGGCCGTGAACTCCTCGCGGAACAGATAGGATCTGGCGGTGAAACCCTCGAAGGCGACGTCGCGGTCGCGATAAAATTCGAACCGCACGGTGTCAAAATTTCTCTGGCCGCGCGCCACGGGCAGACCGGCGCCCCACCAGTCCTTGACACGGTCATATTCGATGTAACGGCCGGCCTCGAACCGCCCCACCTTGTATGCACCGGAGCCAAGGGGAGCTTCGAGCGTCGAGTCCTCGAAGTTCCGGTTTGCATAATAGGCTCGCGAGAAGATCGGCAAAGACGCGACGAACAAAGGAATTTCCCGCCCGCGCTTCGGATTGAAACGGACCATGAGCGTTGCGTCGTCCTCGGCCTTTGCCTCTTCAACGTCGCGCATGAGCTGGCGGATGATCGGATGTCCCTTCTCCTTCAGCGTCGTCAACGACCAGGCGGCGTCGTGCGCAGTCAGCCTGGTGCCGTCGTTGAACCGCGCTTCCGGCCGGATCACGAAGCGGTAGACCTGGCGGTCGGCGGAAATGCGTACGCGCTGCGCCGCAAGGCCATACAGCGCGTCGGGCTCGTCGAGGGCGCGCGTCATGAGCGCGACAAATGTCATCTCGATGCCGAGCGCGGCGTCCCCCCGCAGGACGAAACCGTTCAATGAATTGAAGGTGAGGAACGATTGATTGTACTGCCGCACGGAGCCGACATGGGAAAATGTACCGCCCTTGGGCGCGTTCGGGTTCACATAGTCGAAGTGCTGGAAATCAGCCGGGTACTTCAGGTCGCCGAACGCAGAGATCCCGTGGCTCTCGCGCTCGTCCGCGAAGGCGGAGTTGGGAGCGAACGCGGCCGCGGCCGCGCCGGTGCCGATAACAAGAACCGAGCGGCGGGTCAGGCTCACTGCCGCACTCCGACCTTGGCGGCACGCTCCTTGTCGAACCACCAGATGTCGGGGAAGCCGTACGAATACTCGGGGAGCTTCTCCGGGCGGCCATAGCGGTCCCATCGCGCGGTGCGCGTGACATCGATCGTCCACGTGGGAATCACGAAGTGGTTCCACAGAAGCACGCGATCGAGCGCCTTCGTCGCGGCGACCAGTTCCGCGCGGTCGGTGGCGAAGATCACCCGCTTGATGAGCGCGTCGACGCCCGGATCCTTAATCCCCGCGTAGTTGCGCGACGCTTCGCGGTCGGCCGCTTCCGAGCCCCAGAAATCGAGCTGCTCGTTGCCGGGTGAGAGCGACTGCCCCCAGCCGGTTACGACCAGGTCGAAGTCACGCGCCCGCAAGCGGTTGACGTACTGCGAGCTGTCGACGACGCGCATGCTGATCTCGATGCCGAGGCGCTCCAATGCCGGCTTGTAGAAGAGCACGATCCGCTCGAATGCGGGGCTCACGAGCAGGAAGTCGATCGCGAGCGGTTCGCCGGTCTTCGTATTGACGAGCTTGCGGTCGCGCACTTCATATCCAGCTTCGCGCAGCAAGCGCACCGCCTCCCGCAGGTTCGCACGCCGCGCCTCCTCGCTGCCGCCGACCGGATTCTTGAACTCCTTGGTGAACACCTCGGGCGGCACCTGACCGCGCACGGTTTCGAGAATCTCCAGCTCCTTGCCGGTCGGCAGGCCCGAGGATGCGAGTTCGGTGCCGCTGAAGTACGAATTAATCGGTTTGTACTGGCCGAAGAACAATGTCCGGTTCATGTCTTCGACGTCGAGCGCATAGCGCAGCGCGAGGCGCACGCGCGGATCCTTGAATTTGTCCCTTCGCAGGTTTGGCACGAACGCCTGCATTACGCCGCGCGCGCGCTCCGGGAATGTCTCGAGCACGACTTTCCCCTCGCGTTGCGCGGGGAAATCATAAGCGGTCGCCCAGTTCCGCGCGGACGATTCCACCCGGAAATCGTATTGGTCCGCCTTGAACGCCTCGAGCTCGACCGTCTCGTCGCGGAAATATTCGAAGCGGATCTCGTCGAAGTTGTCCTTGCCGACCTTCGCCGGCACTTTCGCGCCCCAATAGTCGGGCACGCGCCCATAGGCGATCGTGCGGCCCGCTACGATGTGTTTGATGCGATAGGGTCCGCTGCCGAGCGGTGGTTCGAGCGTTCCCGCGTTGATGTCGCGTTGCCGTCCTTGCGCGTCGGTTCCAGTCCACCAGTGCTTCGGCAACACGGAAATCTGTCCGACGATCTGCGGGAGCTCGCGATTGCCGGGACTGTCGAAAGTGAAGGTGACGTCGCGCTCGCCTGTCCTCTCCGCCTTCGTCACGTGGCGATAGTAGAAGCGCTGGTTCGGGTTCAACCTCACCAGATTTTCGAACGTCCACACCACGTCTTCCGGCGTCACCGGCTTGCCGTCGTGCCAGCGCGCCTCCTTGCGGAGCCGGTACGTCACCGACGACCAGTCGGGCGGGTGGCTCACCGCTTCGGCGAGCAGCCCGTACTCGGTCGCGACCTCGTCGAGCGCCGAAGTCATCAGCGTATCGTAGATAAGAGTGATCCCTGCCGCCGCCGTGCCGCGCGGAATGACAAAGTTCAGCGTGTCGAACGTGCCGTCCTGGCCAAGTCGAACGAGGCCGCCCTTCGGAGCGCTCGGATTGACATAGTTGAAGTGCCTGAAGTCGGCCGGATACTTCGGCGCCCCCATCAGTGACAGTCCATGGCGCCACTCCCCCTCGGCGGCGTTCGGTGCCGGGACATTCAGGAGGAATAGAGAGGCGAGGACGATTCCGCAGGCGAAGGCGGCGGGCGGTGGATGGCGCTGCAAGCAAGGCTCCGTTGTCGATCCGCCCCCGAGGCGAAAATTCAACGGTGATTATGACGCATTTTCGCGCGCGACCACCAGCGCGCTGGAGCGTCTAACGCATTCTTGAAGAGGGCGGGAAACCTACTTCTTTCCCGCGCCTTGCTCCGGCTTCGGTAGTGGCTTTGGGCTGTCCGAGAGCGAGTTCAGGTACGCGATGACATCCGCGCGCTCTTCCGGACGACGAATACCGACGAACGTCATGGAAGTGCCCTTCACTTCCGCACGCGGGTTGGTGAGGTACTTGTCGAGGTTCTCGAAATCCCACGTGCCGCCCATTTGTTTCATTGCGGACGAGTACGAGAAGCCCTGCGCGTGAGCGCGCGGGCCGCCGATCACGCCGTACAGATTCGGGCCAACCTTGTTCGGACCGCCCTTCTCGAAGCTGTGGCAGGCGAGGCACTTCTTCGCCGCCGCCTCCCCCTTCTTCGGATCGGCGCTGGCAAGCCGATTCGCGATCGGCTCGGCCAGCGCAACCGCCGCCTGTGCGCCGCCCGCGGGCGCCTCCGGCACTGCGATCTCGTAGCCAGGCTTCTCCGGCGCATGCGGCGCAAAAATTCCGTTTGCGACGATGTTCAGCGCGAGCGTGAACAGGCAGGTGCCGAGCACCGCGCCCAGGATCTTGTTGACCTCAAATCCGTCCATTTCGGCCGCGCTCCCGTCCCGGAACGGGCAGACCTATCGCTTTGCCCCTACCCAGGCAACCCGTATAAGGGCGTCCGCCGCTGCTACTTGTTGCCGCTCCGCCGGCCTCATCCGTCACCATGCCTCGCGCCGAATCCTCCGCCACCGAAGCCGTCGTGTTGATCCCCGCACGCATGGCTGCAACGCGGCTGCCCGGTAAGCCACTCGCTGATATCGGCGGGCGTCCGATGATCGCGCACGTGATCGCGCGTGCCACCGAAGCGCGCATCGGTCCGGTCTGGGTCGCGACCGACGCGCCGGAAATCGTGAAAGCGGTCGAGGCGGCGGGAAGCAAAGCCGTACTCACGCGCGCGGATCACGCGTCGGGATCCGACCGCATCTTCGAGGCGCTCGGCAAAGCCGACCCGGCCGGCAAGGCCGCCGTTGTCGTCAATCTCCAGGGCGATTTGCCGACCGTCGCGCCGGAATCGATTCGCGCCGCGCTCGCGCTGCTCGCCGATCCTGCGGTCGACATCGGCACCGTCGCCGCCGAGATCAAGGACGCACGCGAGCGCTCCGACCAGAACGTCGTGAAAGTTGTCGGGACGCCGGTTGGCGAGCGGCGCCTGCGCGCCCTCTATTTCACGCGCGCCACCGCGCCCGCGGGCGAGGGGCCGCTCTTTCATCACATCGGCCTCTATGCGTATCGCCGCGCGGCGCTCGAAAAATTCGTCAGCTTGAAGCCCTCTGCGCTTGAGATTCGCGAGCGGCTCGAGCAATTGCGCGCGTTGGAAGCGGGCATGCGGATCGATGTCGCGATCGTTGACGCGGTACCGCTCGGCGTCGATACTCCCGCCGACCTCGAAACTGCCCGTGCGCTTCTCGCGGGGCGATCGCACAATCCATGACCAGGAAACGCCGAACCATCGTCTTTCAGGGCGAGCCGGGCGCCAACTCGCACATCGCTTGCCGCGAGGCCTACCCGGAGCTTGAGCCCGTGCCGTGTCCGACGTTCGAGGACGCCTTCGCCGCGGTCAGCACGGGCGAGGCAAACCTCGCGATGATCCCCATCGAAAATTCAGTCGCGGGTCGCGTCGCCGACATTCATCATTTGATGCCGGAGTCCGGCCTGCACATCGTCGCGGAGCACTTCCTGCCGATCCGCCACCAGTTGTTGGCGCGCAAGGGCGCAACGCTGAAGACGATCAAGACCGTGCAGAGCCACATCCACGCGCTGGGCCAGTGCCGCAACACGATCCGCAAGCTCGGCTTGAAGACGGTGATTGGCGCGGATACGGCAGGCTCGGCACGTCAAGTTGCGGAGTCCGGTGACAAAACGCACGCAGCAATCGCGTCTCGTCTTGCCGCCGAGATTTACGGTCTCGAAATCCTGGCGCCGGACGTGGAAGACGAGGCGCACAACACGACGCGCTTCATCGTGTTGTCGCGCGAGCCCGACTGGGTTGCACACGGCAACGGGCCGGCCGTGACCACGTTCATCTTCCGTGTTCGGAACGTCCCGGCCGCACTCTACAAGGCGCTCGGCGGCTTCGCGACGAACGGCGTGAATATGACGAAACTGGAATCTTATCAGATCGGCGGCAGCTTCTTTGCGACGCTCTTTTACGCCGACGTCGAGGGGCATCCCGACGAGCGGCCGCTCAAGCTCGCGCTCGAGGAGCTTGCCTTCTTCTCCAAGCAGCTGAAGATCCTCGGCGTCTATCCGGCGCACCCGTACCGGCAGCAGACCCAGGAAACGTCCGACTAGCGGATTTCGCGCAACACGTCCGGGCCGCGCTCAACGTAAGCACGAATGAGGTGATACGCGACCGCAGCAGGCGGCGGCGTCGACAGCCCGTCCTTATGCTTGCGCTCGAGCATGAGTGCGGCTTCCGCGCGCGGCACCCAGCGCGCGTCTTCGATCTCGTTCGGATCGACCCGGAGTTTGGTCGCGGTCGCCTCGGCGTGGCAGCCGATCATGATCGACATCGGAAACGGCCACGGCTGCGACGAGAAATATACGACGCGGCCGACCTGCACGCCCGCCTCTTCGCGGGTCTCGCGCCGTACCGCCTCTTCCAGCGTCTCACCCGGCTCGACGAAGCCAGCGAGGCACGACCACATTCCCTGCGGGAACCGCGCGGAGCGCGCGAGCAGACAGCGCTCTCCGTCGATCGCAAGCATGATCACGCACGGGTCCGTGCGCGGGAAGTGCTGCGCGCCGCACGATCCGCAGTCACGGCGCCAGCCTGCCTCGCTCGACTGCGTTGGGGCACCGCAATTCGCACAGAAGCGATGCTTCGCGTGCCAGGTCAGCAACGCCTTGGCGACCGCGATCGGCTGAAGGTCTTCCTGAGCGAGCAATCCCTGAACGACAATCGACCGCAAGTCGATGACCAGGAGGTCCGATGTCTTAAGTCGCTCGGCGGCATCGGGAGCCATCGAAAATCCAAATCGTGGCGCGTCATTCGCCAAGCCGAGAAACACCGGCTCGGACTCGACGCCGAAGGAGCGAGCCTCATCAATTGCGAAAAGCACATCCATCGGGGTGCCCCGCTTGCGAAGCACTACGCGCTCGCCGGAGATGATCACCGCGCGCGCTGTGCTGTGCCTGATTGCGGACTCGATATAGTCGTGATCGTTTCGCCGCTCGCTTGCTCGCTCCAAGCGCGAATTGACATAGGCGAGCGGCGGCCAAGGACCGAAATCGAACGATTGAGGCATGCAATGTCTTGTCGACGGGAGACGACACGCTCGCACGCGCCGAATTGCTGCGCAACTAGCCGAGACCGAGACCGGCCCGCAGCTTGGTCTTGAAGGCGTCCGCCGCGCCTGATTTGTACGGGACGCGTTCGCCGCGGCCCCAGACCGGCGACGGCCACGCGGCGTCGCCCTCGAAGCGGGCAATGATATGGACGTGCAACTGTCGCACCGAGTTGCCGAGCGCCGCGACGTTGAGTTTGTAAGGCGCGGTCGCGGCCTTCAGCGCTTCCATCGCGATACCGATCTCATCGAGTAGTCGATGGCGATCCGGCACCGGAAGGTCGGTGATTTCCACAAGGCGCGCACGTCTCGGAACGAGCACGATCCATGGAAAGCGTGCGTCATCGAACAACAGCACCCGGCAGAGTCCGAGGTCGCCGATCGGGTGCGATTCGGCGGTCAGCCTCGGGTCGAGCGCGAAGTCGTTCGGCATATGACGCCCCTTCGCTTGTCAGGATGAGGCGACCGAACCGCATGCGCAACTTGACGAATTTGCACCAGGCCAGCGCTTGCCTTCCCCACCCGGAGGGCTGATATAGGAGCGGGAGGTTGGCGGTGGACGAACCACTCGCCAACCGGGTCAGGTCCGGAAGGAAGCAGCCCTAACGAGACCGGTTCGGGTTACCGGTCCAACCTCCCACCCTCTTTCATTGGATTGACGGGCCGGGAAAAACGCGCACCTTGGCCGGCGCAACCGGAGGCCGTTTGAGCGCAGGTATGAGCAAGGCGCCCGAAAAAACCGCCAAGGCCGCGAACGGCCCGTCTGGCGCAGCCGCGGGCGAGAGCGGCTATCGTGTGCTCGCACGCAAGTATCGTCCGGCGACCTTCGACCAGCTGATCGGTCAGGATGCGATGGTACGGACGCTGAGGAACGCGTTCGACAGCGGCCGCATCGCCCAAGCCTACATGCTTTCCGGCGTGCGGGGCGTCGGCAAGACCACGACCGCGCGCATTCTCGCCCGCGCGTTGAACTACGAGCCGTCGGAAGGCGGCGGCGCGCCAACCCTGCACATGCCGCGTCTCGGGCGTCATTGCGAAGCCATCATGGAGAGCCGCCATATCGACGTGCTCGAGATGGACGCGGCCTCGCACAACAGCGTCGAGGATATACGCCAGATCAACGACGCGATCCGCTACACGCCGGTCAGCGCACGCTACAAGATCTACATTCTCGACGAAGTACACATGCTTTCTTCGCAGGCGTTTAACGCGCTGCTGAAGACGCTGGAGGAGCCGCCGCCGCACGCAAAGTTCATTTTTGCGACGACCGAGATTCGCAAGGTTCCGGTCACGGTGCTGTCGCGCTGCCAGCGTTTCGACCTGCGTCGCGTCGAGGCTGGCTTGATCGCGCAGCACCTTGGCGAGATTTGCGCGAAGGAGAATGTAAAGGTCGAGCCGGAAGTGCTGGGCATCATCGCTCGCGCCGCGGAGGGCTCGGTACGCGACGCGCTCTCGCTGCTCGATCAGGCGATTGCCCATGGCAACGCCGACCTGAAGGCAGATGAGGTGCGCGCCCAGCTTGGCCTCGCTGACCGGGCACGAGTGATCGATTTGTTCGAGGCGCTCATGAAGGGCGATATCGCCGAGGCGCTCACCGACTTCCGCGATCTTTACGACACCGGTGCGGACCCGGCGGTAATTGTCGCCGATCTAGCCGAATTCACGCATCTTGTGACCCGCTTCAAGCTCGTGCCCTCGTCCGCCGACGACCGCAGCCTGGTTGAATCGGAGCGCGCGCGCGGCCGCGCCTTCGCCGACCAGCTTTCCATCCGTATTCTGTCGCGCGCATGGCAGATGCTTTCCAAAGGATTCGCCGAGGTGCAGTCCGCCGAGAAAGGCGCGCAGGCTGCGGAGATGGTGCTGGTGCGCCTGGCGTTCGCTGCCGATCTGCCGACGCCCGATGAGGCACTGCGCGTGCTCGGCGAGGGCGGCAGCGCCGGAGCGACCGGTTCAGGCGGAGGCGCGGGCGCATTGGGTCCCGCGACGCGGACCCTGGATCCCGGAGCGCGGATGTCTCTCGCCGCCGAAGGTGGCGCGCGTGCAGTACTGCGCGGCGAACCGGCGCCCCTTGCCGGTGGCCAAGCCGCGCCCAAGCTCGCGACGTTCGAAGACATCTTGGAGCTCGCAAGCGGCAAGCGCGATGTCCAGATCAAGGTTGCGCTCGAACAATTTGTCAGGCCCGTTCGTATGCAGGATGGACGCCTCGAGATTTCGCTTGCCCAAGGCGCGCCCGTCGGCTTCGTCAACAATCTCTCGGCGAAGCTGCATCAATGGACCGGCCGGCGCTGGGTTGTGATCCTCTCGGCCGAAGAGGGGGCGCCGACGATCAAGCAGCAGCGCGAAGCGAGCCAGGACGCTCTGGAGCTTGACGCCCGCAAGGACCCCCTGGTCGAAGCCGTGCTGCAGCGCTTTCCGGGTGCGGAGATCGTCAGCGTGAGGAAGCGCGAGGACACGACCGCAAAGAGCAAATCCGACCTCGACGAATTCGATCTCCCGCCCGATCCGCCCGACGAAGACCCCCGCAACTGAAGGAACAGGCCATGCGCGATCTCATGGGCATGATGGGGCAGATCAAGCAGCTACAGGACAAGATGCAGCAGTTCCAGGCGGAGCTTGAGTCGACTGAAGTTACCGGCAGCTCGGGCGGCGGACTCGTCTCCGTAACCCTCACCGCCAAAGGTACGATGAAGAAAATCTCGATCGATCCGAGCTTGATGAAGGCCGAGGAACGCGAAATCCTTGAGGACCTCGTCTCGGCCGCACACGCCGATGCGCGCGCAAAGGCCGAACGGCTGGTCGAGGAGAAGGCGCGTGGCTTGACCGGCGGTCTGCCGCTGCCTCCGGGATTGAAGCTCTTCTGAAATGCCGCGCGCCGTCGCAGGGCCCGAGATCGAGCGGCTGATTCAATTGCTCGCACGGCTGCCGGGCCTCGGTCCGCGCTCTGCGCGTCGCGCCGCGCTGCATCTCGTTCGTCGACGCGCCGATCTGATGGAGCCGCTCACGTCCGCGCTTGACGATGCGTTGGAGAAGATTGTCGTGTGCCGGACCTGCGGCAACATCGATACACGCGACCCCTGCACCGTATGCGCGGACCCGACGCGCGATCGTTCGCTCCTGATCGTTGTGGAGAACGTTGCCGATCTCTGGGCACTCGAACGCGCGGCCGCCGCACCCGGCCGCTATCATGTCCTTGGTGGCACGCTTTCTCCACTCGACGGTGTCGGTCCCGACGACCTCAACATCGCCGGTCTGATCAAACGCGCGCACGAGCCTGAAGTGAAGGAAGTTGTTCTCGCCCTAAATGCGACCGTCGACGGGCAGACGACCGCCCACTACGTCACCGACATGCTGCGCGACTCGAATGTGAAGGTCACGCGCCTTGCGCATGGCGTGCCGGTCGGCGGCGAGCTGGACTACCTCGACGAAGGCACGCTCTCCGCCGCGATCCGCAGCCGCACGCCGTTCTAGCTCTTCGGCTCCAGCTCTGCGAAATGCCCGCGCCCCTGCAGCCACGCGAGTAGGAACAAGCTCGGAATCGCCGACAGCGCGGTGATCGTGAAGAACGTCGCCCACCCAGTCGCCTCGGCGACGAACCCACCGCCGGCCGCGAGCGTTGTTCGCCCTACGGCTGCGAGTGCGGTGAGCAGCGCGAACTGCGTCGCCGTGTGTGCGCGCTCGTGACAGAGTGCGGAGAGATACGCGACGAAGATCACCGTGCCGATTGCGCCGGTGAAATTCTCGACGATGATCGTGGCCGTCAGCGCCGCGCGGTTCACGCCCACCCAGGCCTGCCAGACGAACACGAAGTTCGAAGCCATTTGCAGGAGCGCCGCGATCCAGAGACTGGTCACGAGCGGCAGCGCCCGCGCCACGACGCCGCCGGCAATCCCGCCGATGAGCAACGCCGCGAGGCCGACGCCCTTCACGATCCCCGCATAGGCCGCCTTGTCGAAGCCGATCGAGATCACGAACGGGCCCGTGAGCACGCCCGCGAACGCGTCGCAGAATTTGAACAGCACCACGAACAGCAGGACCGCGATCGCCATGTCGCGCGTGAGAAACTCGCGGAACGCCTCGAATGCGGTCGCGAGCACGCGGTGCAGCGCGTCGCCGCGCGGTTTGCCCGCCCGCAGTTCCGCCTGCGTCTCGGGCTCGCGCGCGAGCAATGCGGCGACGAGGCCGACGGTCACGAACACGGCCGCGGCGACATAGCCCCACATCCACACCTGGTCGCGCGCGACGCCGAGATGCTCGAGCCAGGCGACGAGCGCGATCACGCCGGCGCCGGAGACCAGCATGCCGATGCGGTAGGCGAATACATAGGACGCCATGCCGGCCGCCTGCTCGCTCGTGTCTAGGCTTTCCACCCGGAATGCATCGATGACGATGTCCTGGGTTGCCGAGGCTGCCGCCACCAAGAGCGCCGCGAATGCGACCGCGAACGGCGCCGCTACCGGATCGAGCATGCCGAGGAAAACGATGGTGGCCGCAAGCACGATCTGGCTGAACACGAGCCAGCCCCGCCGCCTTCCCAGCGCCCGCGAGAGGAACGGCACGTCGAGCGCGTCCACGACCGGCGCCCAGATGAATTTGAACGTGTAAGGCAGGCCCACCAACGAAAAAAGCCCGATCGTGCCGAGATCGACGCCCCGATCGGTCATCCAGATCGCGAGCGTGGCGCCCGAGAGCGCAAGCGGCAGCCCGGACGAGAAGCCGAGCAAGAGCACGATGAGGACGCGCGGCCGCTGATAGACGGCGAGGGCGGTGAACCACGTCTCGTCGCCGACGGCGGTCACGCGGTTGGCTTCTGCC
>DATBJU010000131.1:0-2439 GCA_036556265.1 Xanthobacteraceae bacterium
GACCGCTGGGCGCAGAAAGGCGCATTGGGCTGGTCGGCGTCCGACGTGCTTCCCTATTTCAAGCGCAGCGAGGCGTGGCAGGGCGGCGACAGCGACTGGCGCGGCGGCTCGGGACCGGTGGGGGTGAGCTACGGCGAGACCCATGATCCTTTGGCGGAGGCGTGGATTGCCGCAGGCAAGGCCGCAGGCGTCCCCGAAACGCTCGACTACAACGGACAGGAGCAGGTCGGCTTCGGGCGCGGACAATACTCGATCCGCAACGGCCGCCGGTCATCCGCTTCGACGGCTTATCTGCGGCCGGCACGCCGGCGAGGAAACCTCACCGTGCTCACCCGCGCGCACGCAACGCGCGTCCTCCTCCAAGGCACACGCGCGGTCGGCATCGAATATGTCGGGAGGGGTAGCACCGTTCGTGTTAACAGCGACCGCGAGGTGATCCTTGCCGCCGGCGCATTCAACAGTCCGCAATTGCTGATGCTGTCGGGCATCGGTCCGGCGCGGCACCTCGCTGAGATGGGCATCGAGCCGATCGTCGACCTTCCCGTCGGAAAGAACCTGCAGGATCATCCGGCCGTCACGTTGTCGTGGACACGCCCGAACGCCGGACCGTTCCGTGACGTGATGCGCGTCGACCGGATGATCGCCGGCCTCGTGCGGGCCTACCTCTTCGGCACAGGTCCGGCAACCGTGATTCCCGGAGGATTGCATGCGTTCATCAAGACGCGTCCCGAGCTGACCGTGCCCGACATCGAGTTCATGTTCCGCAGTACGCCTGATCGGACGCACCTGTGGGCGCCGCTGGTGCGGCCGCCATACCTCGATGGCTTCGGCATCAAGCCGGCCTTGCTGCATCCGGAAAGCCGCGGCGAGGTCCTCCTGCGCTCGGCCGATCCACGAGATGCCGTTCGCATCATTCTCAATCTCTTCTCCGTGCGAGACGATCTCGAAACGTTGCGCGAGGGCATCAAGCGCGCGCGAGAGGTCGCCTATCAGCCTCCACTCGAGCCGTTCCGGGGCGAGGAGCTCGAGCCCGGGCGGGCGATAACGACGGACGCCGGGATCGATGACTGGATTCGCGCGACCGCGATCACTGCGCTGCATCCGGCCTGCAGCTGCGCAATGGGGCTGCAAGCCGATCAAGTGCTCGATCCTCGACTGCGCGTACGTGGGATCGAGGGGCTGCGTGTGGTCGATGCTTCTGCAATGCCCGACCTGCCGTCCGGGCATCTCAACGCCTGCGTCATGATGATGGCGGAGAAGGCGGCGGACATGATCCGCGGGCGGCCGCCATCGGAAGCGTGAGGATCGAATACCATGACGACGTTGCAGGACACCTCTGCCGTAGACTCTCCGACGACGCTACCGAGAGCGCACGGCATGGACACGATCACCATTCGACGGCCGGATGACTGGCACGTCCACTTCCGCGACGGGGCGGTTCTGCGCCAGGTCGTGCCGCTGACCGCCCGCGCCTTTGGCCGCGCCATTGTCATGCCCAACCTCGTTCCGCCGGTCTCTACGTCGGCGATGGCTGCGGCCTATCGGGATCGGATCATGGCTGCAGTGCCGGAGGGCTCGACATTCACACCACTGATGACGTGCTACCTGACCGACGACACCGATCCCGCTGACCTCGTCGCCGGGCATCGCGACGGGGTCTTCACGGCGGCCAAGCTCTATCCCGCCCACGCCACGACCAACTCGCAATTCGGCGTCACATCGATTGCGAAAATCTATCGCACGCTCGAGGCGATGCAGAAATGCGGGCTTCCGCTGCTCACGCACGGCGAGCTGGTTCGCAGCGACGTCGACGTCTTCGATCGCGAAAAGATGTTCATCGACGAAGTGCTCGTGCCGACGCTGGAGTGCTTTCCCGGCCTGAAAGTCGTCATGGAGCACATCACCACGAGGGACGGCGTCGAGGTCGTGCGGTCCTTTCCGGGCCGCCTGGGTTCGACCATTACGCCCCAACATCTTCTCTACAACCGCAACGCGCTCTTCGACGGCGGGTTGCGTCCTCACGTCTATTGCCTGCCGGTGCTCAAGCGCGAGGTTCACCGTCTCGCGCTGCGCGCGGCGGCAACGAGCGGGGAGGCAAGCTTTTTTCTCGGAACGGACACCGCCCCACACCTGCAGCATCTCAAGGAAGCCGCTTGCGGATGCGCCGGCGTGTTCAGCGCGCCGGTCGCCATCCAGGCCTATCTGCGGGTGTTCGCAGAAGAGGACGCCCTGGAGCGGTTCGAGGCCTTTGCCAGCCGCAACGGGCCGGCGTTTTACGGCCTCCCGCCCAACGAGGGGAGGGTCACTTATGTGAGACGTGCTTCGCCGGTTCCCAGCAGCATCGACGTGCCCGGGGAAGGAAAGATCGTCTGCCTGTTGGGCGGCGAAACCGTGGATTGGTCCGCAGCATGAAGCGATGAGCCTGTGTTCAAGCTGATC
>DATBJU010000132.1:0-2998 GCA_036556265.1 Xanthobacteraceae bacterium
ACCGAGGTCAGCGGCCTGCTCGACGCCGACGACACGCGCGTGATGCGTGACGCCCTCGCAAAGCTCGGCGTTCAATTCAAGGATTCCTTTGTTGGGGGTGTCGGTGGCCCGTTTCCGGTCAAGAAGGCCGAGCTCTTCCTCGGCAACGCCGGCACGGCGTTCCGGCCGCTCACCGCGGCACTCGCATTCTCGGGCGGCGAATACCGGCTCTCGGGTGCGCCGCGCATGCACGAGCGGCCGATCGGCGATCTGGTCGAGGCGCTGCGGGCGATCGGCGCGCGCATCGACTACGCGGGCCGGGAGGGCTTTCCGCCTCTTGCCGTTCACCCGGGAAGCATCAAAGCGGACCAGGTCAAAGTCAGGGGCGATGTTTCGTCGCAGTTCCTGACTGCGCTCCTCATGGCGCTGCCGCTCGCAGGCAAGCCATCGCGCATTGAAGTCCTGGGCGAGCTCATCTCCAAGCCCTACGTGGAGATAACGCTCAACGTGATGCGCCGCTTCGGCGTCGTCGTCACGCGCAACGGCTGGCAGGACTTTCTCGTTCCCAGCAGTTCATACGCATCGCCGGGGACAATCCTGGTGGAAGGCGATGCCTCGTCGGCCTCCTACTTTCTCGCCGCAGGCGCGCTCGGCCGCGGGCCGGTGCGGGTGGAAGGCGTCGGCCGCGACAGCATCCAGGGCGATGTGCGCTTCACCGAAGTCCTGGAACGCATGGGCGCGCAGGTATCGCTTTTCGACGATGCAATAGAAGTGAGAAGCGCGCGGCCGAAACTGAAGCCCATCGACATGGACCTGAACCACATCCCCGACGCGGCGATGACCGCGGCGGTGATGGCGCTCTTCGCCGACGGCCCGAGCCGGCTGCGCAACATCGCGAGCTGGCGCGTGAAGGAGACCGACCGCCTTGCCGCGATGGCGACCGAGCTAAGGAAGCTTGGTGCTACGGTGGAGGAAGGTCATGATTCTCTGGTCATCACTCCCGGTGAAATGCGCCGTGGTGTAGCCATCGATACCTACGACGACCACCGCATGGCGATGAGCTTCTCGCTCGTCGCGCTCGCGGGAGTGCCGGTGACGATCAACGATCCGGCGTGCGTGGCGAAAACCTTTCCCGATTACTTCGAGCGCTTCCACAGCATCACGCAATGAAACCAAAATCAGGGACGGACCACGATTTCCTTGAGAGGGACAGCGGCCGCCGAAATCGTGGTCCGTCCCTGATTTTGGTTGGCTTCAATCGATGACCGTACCGGTAATCGCGATCGACGGCCCTTCGGCTTCGGGCAAGGGCACGATCGCGAGCCGCGTTGCCGAAGTCCTCGGCTTCCACTATCTCGAGAGCGGGGCGCTCTACAGGCTGGTGGCGCTCGTGTCGCTGCGGCACGGAACATTGGACGAGGGGCGGCTCGCCGAGCTTGCGGCGTCGATGGACGCGAGCTTCCGCGGCGGCATGATCTTTCTTGAAAAACAAGAAGTTACTGAAGACGTGCGCAGCGAGGCCTGCGCCAACCGCGCCTCCGAGGTGGCGAGAATGCCGGCTGTGCGCGCGGCGCTCCTCACGCGGCAACGCGCCTTTCGCCAGCCGCCAGGCCTGGTTGCCGACGGACGCGACATGGCGACGGTGGTGTTTCCGGACGCCGCCCTAAAAATCTTCTTGACAGCCAACCCCGAAGTGAGGGCCGAGCGCCGCTATAAGCAGTTGATAGAAAAAGGAATCAGTGCTAATCTGCGCGCCCTTTCCCGAGATCTTGCGGAACGGGACGCACGCGACGCGAATCGCGCGGTCGCACCGCTGGTTCCAGCGCCGGATTCGCAAGCGCTGGATTCTTCGGCGCTTTCGATCGACGAGGTGGTCGAGCGCATCGTAGGCTGGTGCTGGGAAAGGCATTTGGGTGGGCGGAGCTGACTCCGCCCGGTTTCTTCAACGTGACCCGTGAAGCGCAAGCTTCCGGTTTGAAAGGTTTTTTTCTTACATGGCCAGTATTTCCCCCGCTCCGTCCAAGTCCACCGCTGCCGGCGAATCCTTTGCCGCGCTGTTCGAGGAAAGTCTCAATCGCAAGGAGATGCGCATCGGCGAGGTGATCACCGCGGAGGTGATCAGCGTCGACGAGAACTTCGTAGTGGTGAACGCGGGGCTGAAGTCCGAAAGCATCATTTCCGTAGACGAATTCCGTAACGACGCCGGGCAGGTCGAAGTCAAGACCGGCGACTTCGTGAGCGTATCCATCGAGGCCCTCGAAGACGGCTTCGGCGCGACGCGCCTGTCGCGCGACAAGGCGAAGCGCATGGCCGCGTGGCTCGAGCTCGAAAAGGCGCTCGAGAGCGGCGAGAAGATCGACGGCGTCATCACCGGCAAGGTGAAGGGCGGCCTGACCGTCATGACGAAGGGCATCCGCGCCTTCCTCCCCGGGTCGCTGGTCGACCTGCGCCCGGTCAAGGACACGACGCCATACGAAAACAAGCAGATGCAGTTCAAGGTGATCAAGCTCGACCGCAAACGCAACAACGTGGTCGTGTCACGACGTGCGGTGCTCGAGGAAACCGCTGGCGCCGAGCGCGAGCAGCTGCTCGCCTCGCTGCAGGAAGGCGCGACCGTGAAGGGCATCGTCAAGAACATCACCGACTACGGCGCGTTCGTCGACCTGGGCGGCATCGATGGGCTGCTTCACATCACCGACCTCGCCTGGCGGCGCGTGAAGCACCCCTCCGAGGTGCTGAACGTCGGCGACGAGGTGACGGCGAAGGTGCTCAAGTTCGACTCCGAGAAGAACCGCGTGTCGCTCGGCCTGAAGCAGCTGGGCGAGGACCCATGGGTCGGGATCGCCAGACGGTATCCTCCGGGAACCCGGTTGTTTGGAAAAGTCACCAATCTCACCGACTACGGCGCGTTCGTGGAAGTCGAGTCGGGAATCGAGGGCCTGGTGCACGTGTCCGAGATGGACTGGACCAACAAGAACGTGCATCCGTCCAAGGTGGTGCAGGTCGGCGACGAGGTCGA
>DATBJU010000133.1:0-15672 GCA_036556265.1 Xanthobacteraceae bacterium
ATGCCGCGTATTCCCAGCGCCAACACCAATCTGCCGACCATCATGATCGGCGAACGCGCAGCGGATCTGATCCGCTCGAACGTCTAGGAAGCAAGTCGCGATTCATCGCCCCTGATAGGTCGGCGTGTGGACGGTGAAGCCGTCGAGCTCCTCCGTCACCTTGATTTGGCAGGAGAGCCGCGAGTTAGAGCGCACATCGAAAGCCGAATCCAGCTGGTTCTCCTCCTCGGCACTCGCCGGGGGAATTTTGTCGCGCCACTTCTCGTCCACATAGACGTGGCAGGTGGAGCAGGTGCACGAGCCGCCGCACTCGGCGACAATGCTGGTGACACCGCCCTTGAGCGCGGTTTCCATCACGGTCGCGCCGACTTCGGCGTCAACCGTATGAACGGTCCCATCGTATTCGATGAAGGTGATCTTCGGCATGGCGATCGCTGTCTTGGCGCGTCAGGCGACGCCGAGCTTCTTTTGCAGGCTCGTCGACGAGGTTGTGTACTGAAAGACGAGCTTCTTGTCCGGGAAGACGTAGCGGTGCGCCTGTTGCGACATCAGCGCGACCTCGTGGAATCCGGAGAGGATCAGCTTCAGCTTGCCCGGATAGGTGTTGATATCGCCGACGGCGAAAATACCCGGCACGTTGGTCTCGAACTTCGCCGTGTCGACGGGTACAAGTTCGCTTTGCAGGTCGAGGCCCCAGTTCGCCACCGGGCCGAGCTTCATCGTCAACCCGAAGAACGGGAGCATCGCATCACATTCGATCCTGGTGACCGCGCCCGCATTGTCCTTCACTTGGGCAGCCGCGAGTTGCCCGCCCTCGCCTTCCAGCGCGGTCACCTGCCCGATGCTGAGATCCATGCCGCCGCTCGTCACCAGCGCGCGCATCTTGTTGACGCTATCGGGTGCGGCGCGGAAGTCGTCGCGGCGATGAATGAGCGTGATGCGCTTCGCGACTGGCTGCAGGTTGAGCGTCCAGTCGAGCGCGCTGTCGCCGCCGCCGACGATGAGCAGCCGCTTGCCGCGGAATGCCTCCATCTGGCGCACGGCGTAGAAGACGGACTTGCCTTCGTAGGGCTCGATGCCCTGGATCGGCGGTCGCTTCGGCTGAAACGAACCGCCGCCCGCGGCAATGACAATTACTTTGGCCTCGAAAGTCTTGCCCCGATCGGTGGTGACGCGGAACAGCGGCTCGCCAACTTTCTCCAGTGACGTCACCATCTCGCCGAGGTGGAAGGTCGGCTTGAACGGCTTGACCTGCTCCATCAGCGCGTCAGTGAGGCCCTGGCCCGTGATATAAGGGATCCCGGGGATGTCATAGATCGGCTTCTCGGGATAGAGTTCGGCGCACTGGCCGCCGACCTTGTCGAGGATGTCGACGAGGTGCGCCTTGATGTCGAGAAGACCCAGCTCAAAGACCGCGAACAGGCCTACGGGGCCCGCGCCGACTATGAGCGCGTCGGTCTTTATCGTTTCGGTCATTCGTCACCCCCGGCAGGCGGAATCGGCCGCTTATCTCGCGGCCAAGCCTCTGACAGACCAGCCCTAAACAAATGAACCAATGTCGCTCCCATGCATTTTATTTCATCATAATATCGTGTACCCTTAGGGTGATTGCTATGAAGATGCAACATAATACATCTTTTCCCCCACGAGCGGGCCGCCCGCTCGTGCGAAGGTGAGGCCATGAAAATCATCGATTTTCAAACGGAACCCTCCCGCTATCGCCACTGGCGGATCGAGATCGACGGCGAGGTTGCGAGCCTCGTCATGGACGTGGACGCGAACGGCGGCCTCTCCGACCAGTACGAGTTGAAGCTCAACTCATACGACCTTGCGGTCGACATTGAGCTGAACGACGCAGTGCAGCGGCTCCGCTTCGAGCACCCGGAAGTGAAAGTCGTCGTCATCAAGTCCGGCAAGGAAAATGTGTTTTGCGCAGGCGCCAACATCCGCATGCTCGGCAAGGCGACACACGGCCACAAAGTGAACTTCTGCAAGTTTACGAACGAGACGCGGCTTGGCATCGAGGACGCAACGGAAAACTCCAAGCAGATCTATATCTGCGCGGTGAACGGAACGGCAGCCGGCGGCGGCTATGAGCTGGCGCTCGCGACCGAGCACATCATGCTCGTGGACGACCGCAAGACCGCCGTGTCGCTGCCGGAGACGCCCTTGCTTGCGGTGCTGCCCGGTACCGGCGGACTCACGCGGCTTACCGACAAGCGGAAGGTGCGACGCGACCGCGCTGACGTGTTCTGCTCGACGGAGGAGGGCGTTCGCGGAACGAAGGCCGTGGATTGGCACCTCGTCGACGAGGTTGTGCCGAATTCGAAATGGAAAGACGCCGTCGCTGCGCGAGCAAAAGAGCTGGCCAAGAAATCCGACCGCCCGAGCAATGCCAAGGGCATTAAGCTTACACCGATCGAGCGCAAGATCGAGGACAGCCGCATTTCGTACAAGCATGTAAACGTGGAGATCGACCGCGAGCACGGGATTGCGAACGTGACCGTGCGCGGCCCTTCGGGACCCGCCCCCGCGTCTGTCGAAAAGGCGCACGCGCAAGGTGCCGCCTTCTGGCCACTCGCTATGGGACGAGAGCTCGAGGACGCGATCCTGCATCTGCGCCTGAATGAGCCGACGCTCGGCGTGATCCTGTTCCGCACCGAGGGCGACGCGAAGGCCGCGCTTGCGCACGACGAACTCGTGCTGAAGGGCAATGGCGACTGGCTAATGCGGGAGATCCGGCACTATCTCAAGCGCGTGCTGAAGCGTGTCGACGTCACCGCAAAGACGACGATCGCGCTGGTCGAGCCGGGCTCCTGCTTCGCCGGCACGCTCGCGGAACTCGCGTTCGCGTCGGACCGTTCGCTGATGTTCATCGGCACGCGCGAAGGGGACAACCGGCCGCCGGCCGCGATCGTGCTGGGGCCCGCGAATTTCGGCGCCTACCCGATGGGGAACGGCTTGACGCGGCTGCAAACGCGTTTTCTCGGCGAGCCCGACAATGTCGCCCGCGCCGAGAAGAAGAGCGGAGCGCCGATCGAGGGCGAGGAAGCGGTCAAGCTCGGCCTCGTCACCCTCGCCTACGACGACATCGACTACGACGACGAACTGCGTGTGATGCTCGAGGAGCGCACGAGCTTTTCGCCCGACGCGCTCACCGGTATGGAGGCGAATCTGCGTTTCGCCGGGCCGGAGACGATGGAGACGAAGATCTTCGGCCGGCTCACCGCCTGGCAGAACTGGATCTTCCAGCGGCCGAACTCAGTCGGCGAACAAGGAGCGCTGAAACTCTATGGCTCCGGCGTCAAGCCGAACTTCGACAGGGAGAGGGTGTAATGACCCGTGTCCCGGATGCGGCGCAGCGTGAAACGGGGCGCCGCTGATCCGGGACCCACATGGCAGAAAGTTACTCGAATGGGTCCCGGGTCTGCAGCGCATCACTTCGTGCTGCGCTGCGCCCGGGAACCGTAAAGTTTAGAAAGGTGCGACCATGAACGTCATCAATGTCGACTATAACGGGCTGATCCCGAACAACGTCGATCTCGCGAGAGACGGCCGGGTCAAGCGCGCGCTGGAGAAGTGGCACCCCGGCTACATCAACTGGTGGCACGACATGGGGCCGGAAGGCTTCCAGCAGTCGCTCGTCTACCTGCGCACGGCGGTGAGCGTCGATCCGAAGGGCTGGGCGAAATTCGATTACGTGCGGATGCCGGAATACAGGTGGGGCATCCTGCTCGCGCCGCAAGCACCCGACCGCAAGGTGAATTTCGGCGCGCACAAGGGCGAGCCGGCGTGGCAGGAGGTGCCAGGCGAGTACCGCGCAATGCTGCGGCGCTTGATCGTGATCCAGGGCGATACGGAACCTGCCTCCGTCGAGCAGCAGCGTTTTCTCGGCAAGACCGCACCTTCTCTCTACGACATGCGCAACCTCTTTCAGGTGAACGTCGAGGAAGGCCGCCATCTGTGGGCGATGGTCTATCTCCTGCAGAAATATTTCGGCACGGACGGGCGCGACGAGGCGGAAGCGCTGCTGCAGCGCCGATCGGGCGACGCCGACACGCCGCGCATGCTCGGCGCCTTCAACGAGGAGACGCCAGACTGGCTCTCGTTCTTCATGTTCACCTATTTCACTGACCGCGACGGCAAAATGCAGCTCGAGGCGCTCGCGCAGTCGGGCTTCGACCCGCTATCGCGCACCTGCCGCTTCATGCTGACGGAGGAAGCGCACCACATGTTCGTGGGGGAAACCGGCGTCGGCCGCGTGGTGGAGCGCACCTGCCAGGCGATGAAAGAGGCGAAGATCGAGGACCCCTACGACATCGAGAGGGTTCGCAAGCTCGGCGTGATCGATCTGCCGACGATCCAGAAGAAGGCGAACCTTCACTTCTCGCTGACGCTTGACCTGTTCGGCAACGAGATCTCGACGAATGCGGCGAACGCGTATCACGCGGGCCTGAAGGGCCGCTTCCGCGAGGAGCGGCTCGACGACGACCACAAGCTCGAAAGCGGCACGTACCCGGTGCTGCGGCTCGTGAACAACAAGGTCGTGAATGAGGATGTGCCCGCGCTTTCCGGCCTTAACATGCGCTTGCGCGACGACTACGTGAAGGACGCGGACGCGGGCGTGCAGCGCTGGAACCGCATCATCGAAACGTTCGGCATTCCCTTCGAGATCAAGCTGCCGCACGTCGCATTTCATCGCCACATCGGCGAATTCTCGCGCATCAACGCCGATATCGATGGCAACATTCTCTCGCCTGCCGAGTGGACAGACCGGCGCACGGACATGCTGCCGTCCGCTTCGGATCGCCAGTACATCGAAAGCCTGATGAAGCCGGAAGTCATGCCGGGCAAGTTCGCCGGCTGGATCGCGCCGCCGAAGACCGGCATCGACAACAAGCCCGGCAACTTCGAGTATGTGAAGATCACGTAGGCTAGTCGCCTCATGGTTCGAGACGCCCCTGCGCCTCATCCTGAGGAGCCGCGCACCGATCTCGGGTTTACCCGAGATCGGCAATATGGATGCGCAAGTCGGCTAGAGCCGACTTGCGTGCGCGGTGTCTCGAAGGATGAGGCGCAGAGGCTCCTCACCATGAGGCCCTTCAGGCGACTACGACAAGAAAAACCTCGGGGAGGACATCATGGCTGCGCCGCAATCGCTGGAAAGCTATCTCGGCGGAAAATGGACGCGCGGAAGCGGCGTCGAGACCGAACTCGTGAATCCCGTGACGGGCGAGGTGCTTGCCACTGTGAGCGCGAAAGGGCTCGATCTCGACGCGCCGCTCGAGCATGCGCGCAAACGCGGTGGCCCCGTGCTCAGGGCCCTCTCATATGGAGAGCGCGCGAAGCTCCTCAACAGCGTCGCCGACGCGCTGATCGCGAACCGCACGCGCTACGAGGAGATCGCGATCGCCAATTCCGGTAATACGAAGATCGACGCCGCGATCGACATCGACGGTGGCATCGGCGCACTGAAGTACTACGCAAAGCTCGGCGCCGGTCTTGGTGACGCGCGCCACGTCGTGGACGACAAACCGGTGCGTCTTTCCAAAGCGGACAATTATCAGGCAATTCATATGCTTGCCCCGCGGCGCGGCGCCGCGATCTTCATTAACGCGTTCAACTTCCCGAGCTGGGGGCTGTGGGAGAAGGCGGCGGTTGCGCTGCTCGCCGGCATGCCGGTGCTTGCGAAGCCCGCGTCGGCGACCGCCTGGCTCACGCATCAGATGGTGCGCGACGTGATCGCGGCGAACATCCTGCCGGAAGGCGCGCTTGGTCTCCTCTGCGGCGGTGCGGGCAATCTACTCGACGCGGCGACCGGCGACGACGTGATCGCGTTCACGGGTTCGTCGCATACCGGCAATTCGATCCGCAGTCATCCGAACGTGCTCGCGCGCGGCGTGCTCGTGAATGTGGAAGCCGACAGCATCAACGCGGCGCTGCTCGCACCGAGCGTGGCAGCGGACAGCGCTGCGTTCGGCGCGTTCGTCAAGGAAGTCGCACGTGAGATGACGGTGAAGGCCGGGCAGAAGTGCACGGCGATCCGCCGCGTGTTCGTGCCCGCCGACCGCGCGGACGCAGTGAGCGAGGCGATCAAGGCGCAGCTCGGCAAGACCACGGTCGGCGATCCGAAGCGCGAAGACGTCCGCATGGGACCGGTTGTGACGAAGGTGCAGCAGGCGGCAGCGCTCAAGGGAATCGGCGGGCTCGCAAAGGAGGCGAAATTCGTCAGCGGCAGTGCCGATGCGCCAAAGCTCGATGGCATCGATCCGGCGAAGTCGTCGTTCGTAGCACCGACATTACTGAAAGTAGGCGACGCAAAAGACACTCACGCCGTGCACGAGATCGAAGTGTTCGGGCCGGTTTCAACCGTGATCCCCTACCGCGACGAAACCGAACTGTTCGCACTTGTGTCACGCGGAGGCGGGTCGCTCGTTGCGTCCGTTTACGGCGACGATCTTGGATTCCTGGCGAAGGCCGTGCGCGAGATCGGTCCGTTCCATGGCCGCGTGCTCGCAGTCGATCCGAGCATTGCCACCGTGCACACGGGCCACGGCATCGTCATGCCGCAATGCCTGCACGGCGGACCGGGCCGCGCCGGAAACGGTGCGGAACTCGGCGGCTTGAGCGGGCTCAGGCTCTATCACCAGCGGGTGGCGGTGCAGGGATCGACGGAATTGCTTGGCGAACTGCAGAAGGGTGCGGCGTCGCTGCACTAGCAATTTTGATCGTCATTCCGAGACGGCGCGCGTCGGCGCGCCGGGCCCGGACTTGTCGGCTAGTCCCCTTGCGTGTTTCATCCCCGCGCGACGTTCATTCACCCGTGCGGAGTGCGAAAGTGGACGACAGAAGCCGCGCGTCGAAGGCGGAGCGCGCGCTCGCGGAGCCGGCGCGGCGTGTGCCGGTCGCCTACGACGCCGACGTGGCCGTGGTCGGCGCGGGTCCCGGCGGCTTCGCCGCCGCGCTGCAGGCCGCGCGCATGGGCTGCCGCGTCGTGGTCGTCGAGCGCTTCGACATGCCGGGCGGGGTGCACACCTCCGGCCTCCAGGGGCACGCGAGCGCCGGCGTCGGCGGCATCCACTCCGAGCTGATGGAGCGGTTCGCCGCGCACGGCCACATCTACACGATCACGGAAACGACGCTGCCCGACTGGGCCGGCAACCCGCTCTCGCATTATGAGCGGCGGCACGCGCCGGGCGCGAGATTCGTGCGCCAGAGCTTCAACCCGGAAGGCGCCGGCAGCGTCATGGCCGCAATGCTGAAGGAGGCAGGCGTCATCGCGCTCTACGGCACGTCGTTCGTGGGCGCGATCGTCGAGCCTAGCACCGGCGATGGCCGGATCACGGCAATTGTCGTCGAGAATGCATCGGGACGGCAGGCGATTTCCGGGAGGATCTTCATCGAAGGCTCGGGCACGGGGCAACTCGCCGCCGCGGCGGGCGCTCCGTTCGTCCCCGGCGGCGGCGGGCAGCCAGAGACCGCGAACTGGGATGGCGTGAAGCGGCCGATCCCGGGCGGGTTGCTCTGGGTCATGAGCGGGATCGATTTTTCGCGCACGGCGCGGCACCAGCGCGAAGCCAAGGACCCGCTCCTCGAGAAGCTGATCGCGGAGGCGACGGCGGCGGGCGACATCCCGCCTGGGCTGTACCGGCCGCGCATGCGGGGGACGAACGTCTACGGCGACCTCTACATCGGTCATCCCACGCTTGACATGAGCCCAGCGCTCGCCAACGGCACCTTCATCTTCTGGCAGAACGTGCCGTACGAATGGGCGCTGCACATGGACGAGAGCGCCGAGGACGACGCGTGCGCGAAGCGCGAGCTGCGCGGATTCATCGAGGCCGAGGCGCGCTTCCTGCGCAAGTACGTGCCGGGATTCGAGCACGCGGTACTCATGGACGTGGGCCGCTTCGTCGGCGTGCGCGACGGGCGGCATCCGATCGGCGAATACGTTTTCTCGCTCGAGGACGCGCGCGCGGGCCGCAACTTCCGCGACGCGATCGCGAAACCGATGACCAAGCCGTTCTACTGGGACAACCACGCGAAATACACTTTCGAGGTGCCGTTCCGCTGCTTTCTGCCGAAGAAGATCGGCAATCTGATCCTCACCGGCGCGTCGCTCTCGTTCACCTACGAAAGCATCTTCATGGTGATGCGGAATTTCCCGTGGTGCACGCAGACCGGCGAGATCGCCGGTTTTGCCGCGGCGCGCTGCATCGAGAAGAAGATTGGGCCGAAGGAGCTGGAGTGGACGCGGCCGTACTTTTGAGTCCGCTCATTCGGAGGGCCTAGCGCGAAGCCCCCGCCTCCTGATCCCGCAGCTTGAAACGCTGGATCTTGCCGGTCGCGGTCTTGGGGAGTTCGGGGCAGACGTCGATCCAGCGCGGATACTTCCAGGGCCCCGCGCGCTCCTTCACATGCAGACGCAACTTGTCGAGCAATCCGTCATCGGGAGCAATCCCGTTGCGCAGCACCACAAATGCCTTGGGTTTGATCAGCCCGTCGCCGTCCTCCTTGCCGATGACGGCAGCCTCAAGCACCGCCTCGTGCGAGATCAGAGCCGCCTCCACCTCGAACGGCGAGACCCACATGCCGCTCACCTTGAACATGTCGTCGGTGCGGCCGCAGTAATAGTGGTAGCCTTCGGCATCGCGATAAAACTTGTCGCCCGTGTGCGTCCACTCGCCGACGAACGTGCGACGGCTCTTCACGCGATGATTCCAGTAGCCGTCGCCGGCCGACGGCCCACGCACGATGAGTTCGCCGATCTGGCCGTCCGGCAATTCGGTGCCTTCGTCATCGACGATCTTCATCTCGTAGCCGGGCACGGGCCTGCCGGTCGAGCCGGGACGAATGTCGCCGGGCCGGTTGCTCAGGAACGTCTGCAGCATCTCGGTCGAGCCGATGCCGTCGAGAATCTCGACGCCGACGATGTCACGCCAGCGTTCGGCAAGCGGAGCCGGCAACGCCTCGCCTGCGGACACGCAGATACGCAGCCGGTCGGAACCCGCGCCGCGTGTCAGCTCACCGTGGGCAAGGAGCGCCGCGTAGAGCGTCGGCACTCCATAGAAGACGCTCGGCCGACGTTCGCGCATCAGCGCCAAGACTGCGTCGGGCGTCGCGCGCCCCGGGAGCAACACGGTCGTCGCGCCGACCGACATTGGAAAACTCATCGCGTTGCCGAGCCCATACGCGAAGTAAAGCTTGGCCGCGGAGTAGACGATGTCGCCCTCCCTGAGGCCGAGGGTGGCCTGTCCCATGAGCTTGGCCGTCGCCATCAGGCTCGTGTGCACGTGACGGACCGCCTTGGGGTCGCCGGTCGAACCGGAGGTATAAAGCCAGAAGGCGACCTCGTCGGAGATTGTGGGCGCGGTGAACGGATCGGGTTTTTCCTTCGCCAGCAGCGGTTCCAGTTGGTACACCGCGCGTCCGCCGAACGCCGACTTGTCCACGTTTCCACTACCGACGAGCACGATCGAGCGTACGCGCGGCAGGCGATCGAGAACCGGCTGGATGTGGCTTACGAGCGGGGCGGCAACCGCGAGCGCACTCGCACGGCTGTCGCCGAGCATGTAGGCGTATTGCTCGGGCGTAAGCAGATTGTTGAGCGGCAGCGGGATCACGCCGGCGCGGATCGCACCCCAGAACACCACCGGGAAATCGACCGTGTCGGAGAGGAGGATGGCAGTGCGTTGCTCCGGATGCACGCCGAGCGAATACAGCGCACGCGCGAAACGCGAAGAACGCGCCTGCAGTTCTCCATAAGTTAGCGAGCGCTCACCATCGACGAATGCGACCTTCCCGCCGAGGCCGCGAGCCACATTCGCATCGATGAACTCGCTGGCCGCGTTGTACGGCCGGCGACGAGAAAACTCCTCGATCACTGCGCCCTCCCCAGGGCTTCATTCTACCGGGAGTCTTTCGCCCCGGTCAGTCTCCATACAACCGCGCGACCAGCCGACGCGCGAGCACGCCCGCCACGCGGCGGCGGTAATGCCCGGGCGTGAACGTCGTCTTCATCGCCATGATTTGATCGCGCACGAGATCGTCGAGCTTCTTCAGCAGGTTATCGTCGAGTGGCCCACCGCAAAGCTCAGCCGTGCCTTCAAGGAGGACCGGGCGTGGGTTGGTGCCGGTGAATGCAACACGCAAATCCGTGAGCTTCCGTCCATCGCGGCGCAGGGCGACAGCGACACCCGCGACTGGATACTCGATCGAACGGCGGATGCGAATCTTGTCGTAGGCGGAGCGCAAGCCTGGCGTATTCTTGGCGCGCACAGCGGTGACAAATTCGCCCGGGCGAAGCGAAAGAAAATACTTGCCGTCGCCCATCGTCTCGGTCACCGGCACGTCCTGGCGGGCGAAGCCGATGTAGAGGCTGTTGAGCGGAATGGTGCGCCGCCCGCTTGGCCCCGCGAGATCGACCTCGGCGCCGAGCGTGAGCAGCGCAGGCGCGAGGTCGCCGCTAAAGGTCGCGAAGCACACGCCGCGGCTTTTCGGCGCGACGTGGCAGATGTCGCCGGTGGTCTTGAGGCAGTGATTGTTGGCGGAGCGCCACCATTCGCTTTGGTTGTAATAGATGCAGCGCGTGTCGAGGCAGAGATTGCCGCCGACGGTGCCCATATTGCGCTGGGTCGGACCCGCAACAATCGCCGCCGCCTCGGCGACCGCCGGATAGTGCTTCGCCACCTCGGCGTGGTGGGCCACTTCGCTGAGTATGACCGACGCGCCGAGCTCTATGCCACGCGCGTCCGCCTTGATCGCGCGGAGCTCGCTCACGTGATTCATGTCGATCAGCACCGGCGGCGCAACGATGCCGCGGCGGATATTGACGACGAGATCGGTGCCGCCGCCGAGCAACTGGCTCTTGGGATGTGCGGCGCGTGCCGCGAGCACCTCGCTGACGTTCTTTGGGCGCAACAGCTGAAATTCCGGCAGTGCGTCCATTTACGTGCTCTTGCGGCCTTGCGTGCGCCGGCGCTTCTCCAGCGCCTCGAACACGCGATCGGGCGTCACCGGTAGATTATTGAAGCGGACACCGATCGCATCGGCGATCGCGTTGGTGAGCGCCGGCAGGAACGCGGCGAGCGACCCCTCGCCTGCCTCTTTTGCGCCGAACGGACCGTGCGGGTCGTTACTCTCCACGATACCGACCTCGATCGGCGGCGAGTCCTGGATCGTCGGCACGCGATAGTCGAGCATGTTGGCGGTGACGAGCAGGCCGTCGTGGTAGGCCGCTTCTTCGCTCATGGCCTGGCCCATCCCCATCCAGACCGACCCCTGCACCTGACCTTCGACGGTGAGGCGGTTCAGCGCCTTGCCGCAATCGTGAGCGACCCACACTTTGTCTATGGTGACGACGCCGGTTTCTTCGTCGACCGTCACCTCGACGACCTGCGCAGAATAGCTATAGGCCATGGTGCCGCCGATCGCGGCGCCGCGATATTTCTTGCCGCCGTGCGACTCAGGGATTGTCGAATAGTTGCCGGTAACCGTGATCGTGCCCGAGTCCCTCAGTGCCTCGGTCACAACCTCATTGAACGTGAGACCCTTGTCTTGCGCGCCGGCGCGATAAAGCTCACCCAGGCATTCGATCTCTTCCGGCTTCGCCTCCAGCTTGCGCGCGGCCGCGGCCACGAAAATACCTTTGAGGTTGTTCGCTGCGTCGATCGCCGCATTGCCGACCATGTAGGTAACGCGCGACGAGTAAGCGCCGTTATCTTTCGGCACCACTTCGCTGTCGCCGGTGACGATGCGGATGCGCGAAAGATCGAGCCCCAACACTTCGGCAACGCTCTGCACGAGGACGGTCGACGACCCCTGGCCGATCTCGGGCGCGCCGGTGAGCAGCACGATCGAGCCGTCGAAATCCACCTTCAGCTTCACCGTCGCGTGCGGCTCCCCGGTCCAGTTCACGGGCTTCGAGGCGCCGCTGATGTAATGCGAGCAGGCCATGCCGAGGCCCTTACCTTTCGGCATCTTGCCCTTGCGCTTGCTCCAGCCGCTCTCTCTCTCGACCCAATCCATGCATTCGGGCAGGCCGTAGCTGTTCACCATCAGATCGTTGTCGGTGAAGGTCGGCGCCTTGATCAGATTGGCTCGGCGCACCGCGAACGCGTCGAGGCCGAGTTCCCCCGCCATCTCATCGAGAAGGCTCTCGAATGCGAAGCGGATGTTGACCGTGCCGTGGCCGCGGAAGGCGCCGCACGGCGGCGTGTTCGTGAGCACGCGGCGGCCGATGTACTTGACGTGATGCAAGTCGTAGATCGCATACAGCATCGAGCCGGAGTAGAGGATCGTCACAACGCCGTAGCCGGAGTGCGCGCCGCCGCGCTGGTCGCACTCGCACTCGACCGCGGTGATGCGACCGTCTTTTTTCATGCCGATCTTGAGGCGGACGTCGGTCTCCGGCCGGCCGCGGTGCGTGATGAAGGTGTCCTCGCGCGTGATCATCAAGCGCACGGCGCCGCCGACCTTGCGCGCGAGCAGTGCCGCGATCAGCTCTATGTTGAGCGCCTCGGTGCGGCAGCCAAAGCCGCCGCCGACGTGCGGCTTGATCACGCGGATCTTCGACATCTCCATGTCGAGGATCTGCGAAAGCATCAGGTGAACGTAATAGGGAACCTGCGTGCTAGCGTAGACGGTCATGCGGTCGCGCACGGCGTCGTATTCGGCGAGCGCGGCGTGCATCTCCATCTGGTTCTGACAAACCTCGGCGCAATTGTAGGTTTCCTCGCGCACGAGGTCCGCCTTTGCGAAGCCGTCCTCGATGCTGCCGAGCTCGAACAACACGTCGCGCTCGACGTTGCCCGGTTTCTTCTCGTGCAGCAGTTCGGCGCCCGGCGTGAGCGCCGATTTCGTCGTGAAGTAGCCCGGCAGCTCGCGCACTTTCATCTTGATGAGGCGGAGCGCCTTTGCCGCTGTCGCGTCGTCGACTGCGGCGACCGCGGCAACCGGCTCGCCCTTGTAGCGCACCTTGTCGCGCGCGAGTGGATGCTCGGAGCGCGCGATCGGCAACACGCCGAACGTCTTGTCGCAGTCCTTGCCCGTCACGATCGCGAGCACGCCGGGCAGCTTCAGTGCCGCGGAAATGTCGACGTCGAGAATTTCCGCGTGCGCATACGGGCTGCGATAGATGCGGCCGGCGAATGTCTGCGGATGAATAAAGTCGGCTGTATACTTCGCGCGGCCGGAAACTTTCTCCGGGCCATCGACCATCGGCACATAGGTACCGATATTTCGCACCGGGCGGACTTCGTTCATGGCGTCAGTCCATCTGCGCGCAACTCAACCGCGTGGTGGACGGCCTCGAGGATCTTCACGTATCCCGTGCAGCGGCAGATGTTGCTGCCGAGCGCTTCGAGAATCTCCGCATCCGTCGGATTGGGATTGCGACGCAGAAGCCCGGCCGAAGCCATGATGAAGCCTGGCGTGCAGTAGCCACATTGCGAGCCGAGCTTTTCATGGAAGCCGCGCTGAACGGCGGAGAGCTGACCGTCCTTCGCGAGCGACTCAATGGTGTCAACGCGGCAGCCCTGCATGCTCGCGGCGAGCGTCAGGCAAGACAGCCGCGGCTTGTCGTCGACGAGCACCGTGCAGGCGCCGCACTCGCCGCCATCGCAGCCGGTCTTGGTTCCGGTGAGGCCGACGATCTCGCGCAGGTAATCGAGCAACAGCACGTTGTCGGGGACCGCGTCCACGCGCCTGCGCCCGTTCACGACGATTTCGAGGGCTGTTGCCATGCGGTCCTCCGCTCAGGAACCCGCGCCGAGCAAAGCAATACAATTATAGTTCGATTCCCGGCGCGGAAACACCCGCCGGATCTTCGAGAAAACCGCCATAGGCGCGTCTTTTCTCAATCGCCGGCTCCCGGGTTCGCAGAGAACTGTTCCGCGAGCTTGTTCGCGACGCCTTCCCATTGCTTGGCGTCCGCCGGCGCCTCTTTCTTTGTCGTTATGTTGGGCCAGCTCGAAGCGTACTTGGTGTTTAGTTCAACCCACCGTTCCGCTCCCGGTTCCGTGTCGGCCTTGATCGCATCCACCGGACATTCCGGCTCGCATACGCCGCAGTCGATGCACTCGTCGGGATGGATGACGAGCATATTCTCACCCTCGTAGAAGCAGTCCACGGGGCATACCTCGACGCAATCCATGTACTTGCATCGGATGCAATTCTCGTTAACGACATAGGTCATCGTCCGGAAATTCCGTTCGCCAGTCCGACTTCGCCGCGGCCGCACGTGGCGATGGATGTGAGATGTCACGAACCGATCAGTGGTCGATGCAGCGCTGAATCGAGGTTTTCTCCTCTGGTCAGGACAACACAGGCTTGGAGTTCTTCCATAGAACAAAATCAGGATTCCACAGCTTTGGCCGAGACATGCTTTAGCCTCGTGCGCAGGACGCGGCCGTGGATCGTGATGCGGCGCAGGGAAGCGGAGTAAGTAGAAAAAAGCCGCATGCGGGGTGCGGCTTCAAGTCTGCGCCTCGCTGCCGGGAGATTAAGAGCAGCGGGGCGGAAGCGCTGGATCCTGTGCCCTACCTGTTCGTGCGGTGACCTGGAACGTTCTCCAATCACGTTATTTCCCGGCACCACGACTCTGATTGCCGAAACCTCTCTCGTCGACCCGTGCTCGGCTAATCGCATACATCAGACGCGCGACGTTCGCGCAGTCGGAGCTCAGCCAAGCTTTGGGATTTATTGGAACGTCCTCGGGAATCTTCGCGACGAAGGCGAAGACTTGGCGCGCTATATTCTCCGCATCCGGCACGAACTAAATATGGCGATGATCTGGATCGAACACGACATGCAAATGGTAGCCGACCTGGCCGAGCGAATTCATGTGTTGGACTACGGTGGTACGCTTGCCGCAGGCGCTCCAAAAGACGTCTTGCGCGATAAGCGACTAGTCGAGGCCTATCTTGGTCGGCGGACGATTGCGCAATGAGTGAGAGACGCTAACGCGTCGCAAAGCGCTCGATCACTGCCTGCGGAATCGGCTTGGCCTTCATCTTCCCCGGATCGTCCGGATCCCTGCCCGCCCACACACGCGTCTCGGTTCCTTCCGCCGCGAGCTCGCCCTTCACAGTGAGGCGGTGCTGCACGTCGAAACTCGAGCGGCGGAATTCGCTGACCTCGCTTTCGATCTCGACCAGCTCGCCGAATTTGGCGGGCTTCAGAAAGCGGCTCCGCACGTCGACCAGGGGAAATCCGACCAGGTCGTAGGTCTTGCCGAGGTCCGCCCGGTTGACGCCGAGCACCTTCTCGAACATGGCCCAGGTGCTCTGGTCGAAGAAGACGAAGAAATTGCTGTTGAAGACGATCCCGGCGGGATCGCAGTCGCCCCATTCGATCGTGAACTGCCGGCGATGGAGTACCGATGCCACAGCCTTACCCCCTGTCGAGTCCGGCAGTCATACCGGAATCACGTCGAACTCTCTATATTCCGCGCCGTTCTTTTCGGCAGGCCCAGGAGCAATCCGTGATCAAACGCCTTCGCATCCTGCTCGAGGATCCCCGGACCGAATGGGCCGTCCTCGCGCTCATCCTGGTAAACGCCGCGATCCTGGGACTGGAGACGAGCCCTCCCGTCATGGCGGCTGCCGGCCCGCTCTTGCACGCGCTGGATAGCCTGATTCTCGCGATCTTCGTGGTCGAGATTGCCTCGCGCAT
>DATBJU010000134.1:0-1920 GCA_036556265.1 Xanthobacteraceae bacterium
GGCACGGCGCCAGTCTGGTGGTGATGGGCGAGCACGAGATCGCCAAGGCCATGCTCGACAATGTCGCCGGGGCGGCGGCGCTGGTGAATGCCGCGGAAACCGGGGGCGCCGCAGCTCCTTCCACGCAGAGGGGGGAGCCGACGGAGACCAGCGAGACGACCTAGAGCATGTGCTTGGTGTCGGCGGAGAAGGTCGGATAGGCGAATACGAAGTCGCGGATCTGTGGTCGCCAGGCGCGAGCCAAGCGCGGAACGACGCTGCTCGCTAAACGTTCGACCTAGACCTTGATGCTGAGCGCCAAACCCCCATATGCGGCGCGCAGAAGGAGACAGGATGAGCAGTCGTATCGAAATCTTGAGTCCCGGCGAGTCTGATCCGTGGTCGCGCGGGCGAGGGCCGGCGGAGTTGTTCCGCGACTATACCGCTGGTCTGAGTCACGAGCAGCGCCTGGCTCAGGTGCGGTGGCTGGCGCGGCTGATGGACGATAATTTCGCCGTGCCGGGCACCAATCTCCGCTTCGGCTGGGACTCGGTGATCGGGCTGTTCCCAGGGTTCGGCGACGTGCTGACCACGGCGGTCTCGCTGCTGATCGTGCATCACGCCTGGCAGACCGGCGCGTCCAAGCTCACACTGGCGCGCATGCTCGGGAATGTCGGCGTCGACTTCGTGGTCGGCGCCATCCCATTGTTCGGCGATCTGTTCGATTTCGCTTTCAAGTCCAATCGGCGCAATGCGCGGCTGCTGGAGCAACATCTGCACCGGCAGGGCGCTAACAAGCCGTCCGGGCGCCGGCGCGGGACACGGAACTAGCTCCGGACTCGGGGCGTTCTTAGGTCATCACGAGTAGTTTCCGCGTATTCCGCCCATCATCACGAGGTCAGAGCAATGATCGCTAAGACCGATACTTCGCGCGCGCGCGGCGCTAGCCTGCGCAAGACCGCGTTGCACGTTTCGCTTGCCGTCGCCTCGCTGACTTTGCCGACGCTGGCCGTTGCCGCGGAGGAAACCAAGACCGACATGATCGGTCCCTGGGAGATCGAGGCCACCTTCAAAGGCGACAAATTCGATCGCTGCGCCATCAACCGCAAACTCGACGACGATATCGTGGCGAGCTTCGTCCGCACCGGAGACGATCTTGCGCTCGAACTCGAGTCGCCGAATTGGAAACTCGATCGCGGCCAAAGCTATCCCGTGAAAATGACCCTCGGGCCGCTCAGCTTCGATACTGAGGTCGCCGCCGAGCCGAATTCGGTGTCGATGGACGTCAAGGACAAGAAATTTGTCGCCGGACTTCGTTCCGCCAGTGCCCTGAACGTGGTGGCGGCGGGCGCGACCATCCGCGTGCCGCTCGACAAGAGCACGGCCGCCTTCGAGCGGCTGGATCAATGCGTCGAGAAGAACAACAAGGCGGTCGAAACCAACCCTTTTGTGGCTCCGGCACGTCGGCCCTAACGGCCGGCGTGTCGGAGGGCAAGAGCCCGGACTGTCTGCAACAGGCCGAAACGGAAGCCGCACCGCCTGCCGAGAAGGCCAAGACCGCGCCGGCCGTCAAATCCAAGAGCGCGCGATCTCGCCGGATACCGTCTTTTCTGCGAAGGGTCGATCTGTTGTTCCAGGGCCGTCGTTAGGATGCGGTAGCGGAGGTTAGACTCCGGCCACGGCGAGTTCATCCGCCTCGTCGTCGGTGAATACGCGGCTCCTGGTCAAGAAGCGCACGCCCTCCGGCGCCTCGAGCGAGAAGCCGGAACCGCGGCCCGGCACCACGTCGATGATGAGCTGGGTGTGCTTCCAATAGTCGAACTGGTCGGCGTCCATATAGACGTCGCAGCCGCCGATGGCGCCGAGATGCACGTCGTTGCCGCCGACGCGGAACTCGCCTTGCGGGTAGCACATCGGCGCCGAGCCGTCGCAGCAGCCGCC
>DATBJU010000135.1:0-11318 GCA_036556265.1 Xanthobacteraceae bacterium
ATGTAGCCTTTGTCCGTGATCTCATTCGCGTCGATCGAAGGCGGCTCGACCATGAGCAGCACTCGACGAATTTGCGCCGACGAGCCCGTCTCCATCGCGTTGTGCGCGGCAATACCTTTACGCACGTGTTCACGCACGTCCGCGGACGCGATCAGCTTCGCCGGATCGTCGTGCAGTGAAGTGTCCGCACAAATTCCCTTCACCGCACTGATGCTCGCCCAGGCGAGAAGACCGACGAAGTCGCGATCCTGGCCGGTGACGACCGCGTCCTGCAAGGCGGGCGCCGCGGCGGCGAGCGCGGCGACACGAAGACCGCCGGCGTGAACCCAGGTGCCCGACGAAAGCTTGAAGTCCTCGGCGACGCGGCCATCGAAGACAATGCCTTGGGAAGGGTCACTTGCATCGGCGAGCTTTGCGGCGTCACCGATCCGATAGAAACCCTGCTCGTCGAACGCCGCTTCAGTGAGATCGGGTCGGCCCCAATAACCTGGAAACACGTTCGGTCCCTTGACGCGGATTTCGAACTTGGACCCCGACGGGACGAACTTCAGCGTGACGCCCGGCGGCGGCAGTCCGATCACGCCCGCGCGCTCTATGAGGCGATGGCCGGACGTCGCAACGGGCGATGTCTCTGTCGACCCCCAGCTTGAGATCATCGGCACACGTTTGCCGGTGACCTTGATCGACAGCGCCTCGAGTCGGTCCCAGAGATCCTGCGAAAGCGCGGCGCCGGCATAGAAGATCAGCTCCAAGCTGGAGAAAAACTTTTTCGCGAGGGCTTCGTCCTTCTCGAGATAAGGGAGAAGCATCGTGTAACCCACCGGGACGTTGAAATAGATCGTCGGCGATACGTCGTGCAGGTTCTTCACCGTCTGTTCGATCAGGCCGGGCGCGGGGCGGCCTCCGTCGATGTACAAAGTGCCGCCCTGACAGAGCACGAGATTGAAGTTGTGATTGCCCCCGAAGGTGTGGTTCCAGGGGAGCCAATCGAGCAGCACGACGCGGTGGTTCTTTACAAAGTGCCAGGTCTGCTCGACCATCATCTGGTTCGAGCAGAGCATGCGCTGGGTGTTGATCACTCCCTTTGGCATGCCGGTCGAGCCGGATGTGTAAAGCACCTTGGCAACGGTATCGGGACCGACGGCTGCGAACGCTTTCTCGACCGCATCAGTAGGTTTCGTCGCGAGCAAATTGGAGAAGCGAGTGGTCTTCACATCGTCTAGCGGATCCGCGCTGACGACGACCTCGACGCCGGAAAGGTCGAGGGCAGCGAGCGCCTTCGCGAAAGCCCTGCCGTTGGCTGCATAGACAAGACGTGGACGAATTTCCGCAAAGATGTGTTTCAGCTTCGCGTGGTCCTGGCTCATCAGCGAATAGGCGACTGAAACCGGCACGGCCGGGACCCCAGCGACGTAAGCGGCAAGCGTGAACAGCGCGTGATCGATGCCATTCGCGGAAAGGATCATGAGCGGCCTATCCCGCGAGCAGCCGCCATCGAGCAACGCCTGGGCGATTGCGTCGGCGTGGGACGACGCCTGCGCGTAGGTCAGGCGCCGCCAAGTGCCGTCCGCTGCGCGCTCCGCGAGGAAGTCCTGATCGGGCCTCGTGTCTGCCTGGTGGCGCAAGATCCGTGCGAGGCTCGACTCGTAGTCACCAAGGGGCACCGGCGAGCGGAGGAGAAACGCGCCGCTGCCAAGTTCGATCCGCTCGACGTGCGGCGGTGCGAACTCGATCTTTTTGAACGGCGGCTTCGCCATCGCTTCACCCGGCGGGTGTGGGGAGGGGCGCTTCGATTCCGAGATACGCCTGCCGGACTCGGTCGTCGTGCAGAAGGGTATCGCCACTGCCGCTCATCACAATGCGGCCATTCTCGAGTACGTAGGCGCGGTTCGCGAGCTTGAGCGATACGGCAACGTTCTGCTCGACCAGTATCACGGTGAGGCCGCGCTGATTCAACGCGCGGATCGTCCTGAACAGCTCCTGCACCAGCGAAGGTGCGAGCCCCAGCGAAGGCTCGTCGAACATGATGAGTTCGGGCTGGCCCATGAGGCAGCGGCCGATTGCAAGCATCTGCTGTTCGCCGCCTGACAAGGTTCCCGCGATCTGATCGCGGCGCTCGGCGAGGCGGGGAAACATGTCGTAGATTTGCGGGATGGTCTCGCGCAGCTTAGCGCGGGCGCGCGGGAGAAGCGCGCCCATCTCCAAATTTTCTTCCACGGTGAGCGAAGGGAATATTTGGCGTCCCTCGGCCACTTGGCCGATGCCGAGATTGCAGATGGTGTGGCTCGGCAGGCCAGTGATATCCCTCCCGCGAAAGTGAATACGGCCGGTACGTGGCCGTTCGATTCCCGCGATCGTGCGGATCAGGCTGGATTTGCCGGCACCATTTGCGCCGACAATCGCGACAAGTTCGCCTTGAGCGGCGGACAACGAGACGCGGTCGAGCGCCTGGGCATCGTCGTAGAACAGGTCGAGATCTTCGATCTCGAGGATCACAGCGCTTCCTCGCCGAGATAGGATTCCAGCACCGCTGGGTCACGCGTTACTTCGTCAGGCGTTCCGGATGAGATCACCTGGCCGTGGTGCAGAACCACGACCTTGCGGGACAGCGCCATTACCGCCCGCATCACGTGCTCGATCAGCAGGATCGTTAGGCCGGTCGATGCGTTGAGCTCCCTGAACAGCGCAACCATGGTGTTCATCTCGGTCGGACGCAGGCCCGCCATCACCTCATCCAGAAGAAGAATTCGCGGGCCGGTGGCGAGTGCGCGTGCGATCTCGAGACGTTTGCGCTCGGGAAGGGTCAGAGCCTTGGCCGCCTGATCGCGCTTGCTCCAGAGACCGAGCTTCTCGACCACTGACGAGGATTTCTCGCGCGCCTCGGCGACGGTGCGGCAGTTGTTGAGGGCGCCAACGATCACGTTCTCCATTACGGTGAGATCGGCGAACGGCTTCACCAACTGGAATGTGCGAGCGAGGCCGGCGCGGCAGACCTGGTCGGGCCGCCAGCCACCAATTGGATCGCCGGCCAGGCGTACCGCGCCGGCGTCGGGTTGGAAGACGCCGGCAATAACGTTGAAGCACGTGGTCTTGCCGGCTCCGTTCGGTCCGATGAGTCCTACGATCTCGCCCTCCGGCACAGTGAAGCTCACGTCCTGTACGGCGCGCAGGCCGCTGAAACTCTTGGAAATGCCATCGACCTCGAGCAGCGCCGCCATGTCAGCCCTCGCCGCGATCGGTGGGCTTGCGATCGAGTCCCAACGCCTTGGAGAGGGGGGGCCAGACGCCATCCGGGAGGAACATGACTACGAGCAGCAGACATACGCCGTAGAACACCTGCTTCACGCCCGGCACATCCACACCGAGCTGGAGCATCACCTCGCGCATGCCTTCGGCGAGAGCCGTCAGCAGGAACGCGCCGACGAGCGGTCCGACGAGCGTGCCGATGCCGCCGATGATCGGACCGAGGATGAGCTCGATCGAGCGCGAAATGTGGAAGACCTGCTCGGGAAAAAGATTGTTGTAGTAGAAGGCGAAGACCACGCCGGCGAGCGAGGTCATCGCGGCGGAGAGAACAACCGCGTACATCTTGTAACGGAAAACATTGATGCCGAGGGCCTGAGCCGCTTCGGGACTCTCGCGGATCGCGAGCCAGTAGTAGCCCATACGGCTCCGAAGCAGCACGTGGCAGAACAAGAATGCCGCTACCGTCATGGCGAGCATCAAATAGTAGAAGATGCTCGGGCTGCCACGCAGGTTCCAGAGATCGTTCTCGGTGTAATTGGCAACCGGCAAGAACAGGCCGGACGAGCCGTGGACCCAGTCGAAATGATCGAAGCCGATGCGCGCGAACTCGGCAAACGCGATCGTGAGGATCGCGAAATAGACGCCGGCAATGCCGAACCGAAACGCGAGAAAACCGATCACGGCTCCGGCAAGTGCGGAAATTGCGATCGACGCGCCGAGGCCGATCCACGGGCTGATGCCGAAGTGCACGTAGAGGGCGGCCGCAGCATAGGCGCCAAGGCCGACGTAGAGCGCGTGGCCGAGTGACAGTTGGCCGGCGAAGCCCATCATGATGTTCCAGGCCTGGCCGACGAAGGCGAAGTACAGAATTAGAAAAAGCACCGCGAGCAGATATCCGCCCACGAAGAACGGAAACACGAGAAAGAGCGCGAGGAGCGCCAGCAGGATTAACAGACCTCGCCGCGGAACACCTTCTAGCAGGCGCGCGATCATGTCGCCTTCCTGCCGAGGATGCCCTGCGGCCGAAACAGGAGCACAAGCACGAGCAGGCCGAAGGCAAACATGCTCTTGGCTGAGGGCACGAGCAGCACGCCGCCTAGCGCCTCGGTCACGCCGATCAGAACGCCCCCCAGGAGCGCGCCGGGCATCGAGCCTAGGCCGCCGGTGATCACGATGACAAAGGCGAGCAGGGTGAACGCCGGGCCAATTGCAGGGACCACGTCGACGATGGGAACGAGCATGGCACCTGCGGCGCCTACGCAGGCCGCGCCGATGCCGAAGGTCAGCGCATAGAGACGCTTGACGTTGAGCCCCACGACGAGCGCCCCGTCGTAGTTGTCGGCGCAGGCGCGGATCGCCTTGCCCAAGAGCGTGAACTTGAAGAAGGCGAAGAGGCCAGCAGCCACGACGAGGGCGGCGGCCGCGGCGTAGACTTTGGACGCGTCTACGATCAGCGGCCCGAGCTGATAGCTATCGAACGAGTAGAAGGTTTGTACCCCACGTGCATCAGGACCAAAAACGATGAGTTGCACGTTCACGAGGATGAGGGCGACTGCGACGAGCAGCATGAACTGGCTGTGCTCGGGCCTGTTGATGAACGGGTTGATAATGCCCGCCTGCAGCAGATAGCCGAGGGCAAACAGGACGGTGGCGATCGGCAGCATCATGATCAGCGGATCGAGGCCAAGCAGGGCAAAGGCGAGAATTGCGATGTACATTCCGACGGCCATCATCTCGCCGTGTGCGAAATTGACGACACGCACTACGCCGAAAATGACGGACAAGCCGAGGGCCATCAGGCCGTAGACGAGGCCGGTCAGAAGACCGCTCGCCGCGACGTTGAGATAGATTTCGACTGGCAACGGCGGCCCCGTTCAGCAGCGCTCCGGCCGCCGCAGCGGCCGGAGCAGATCGCGCCGACCGGAAATCAGCGCTTGTCGTAGGGCTTCATCGGCAACTCGGGCTTCGCGTTCGCCGCCGCGGCCGGCGCCACTGCGACGAGCTTGCCGCCGCGATTCTGAATCGCGGAGTTCTTCAGCTTGTCATTCTGGCCCTTAGGATCGAAGGCGATGCCAGGTCCGGTGCTGACATTGTCCTTGATGTTGGTGGTGCGGATCGCATCTGCGAGCGCCTTGGGATCCGTCGAGCCAGCGCGCTTGAAGGCGTCGGCGGCAATCATGAGCGCCTCGAAAGTATAGACGTGGTTGGTGTTCGGGTTGAGGTCCGGGTGCGCCTTGGCGAGTGCGGCGACCATCAGCTTCGAGACTTTCTTGTTCGGATCGTACCAGGGCACGAAGCTCATCGGGCCGTCGGAGAGCTTGGCAAGCGTCTTTAAATACTGGTCCTCGTACCAGCCAGGACCCATGCTCATGATCGCCGTTGGCGACCAGCGTTGTTTGACGAGCTCACGGGTGATCAGGATCGCATCGTTGAGCCGGCTGACCATGAGCAGTGCGTCGGCGCCGGTCGCCTTGGCTTTCGCCACTTCGACCGAGAGGTCGCGCGCCGTGGGGTCATAGGAAATCGTCTCGGCGATCCTGTACGGCATATCGAACTTGGGAAACAGGCCACCGATGCCTTTCTGCATCGCCTGCCCGAACGTGTCGTTGACGTGCATGAATACTGCAGATTTCGGCGCGGTCTTGGCGATCGAGAAGACCTCTTTCTGGTTTGCGAACGCGTCGCCGAGGATCATCGGTGCGGTCGGGAAGTTGCGGAAAACAAACTTATAACCCTGCTCGGTGATCGGAGGCGCGGCGGCGATATTGATGACGAGAGGAATGCCGCGTTGCTCGGCAACTTGCGCGATCGCGGTGGTCTGTCCCGAGTCGAAGGCGCCAACGAGCAACTGAGCGCCTTCGCCGATCAGGCGCTCGGCGCGGGAGCGGGCGACGTCGACGTTCGTCTCGGTGTCACCGTTCATGATTTCAAGTGCGGGATAGCCAAGCTGCTTGAGAATGCCGCCGGCGATATCGACACCGCGCTGGCAGTCCTGGCCGATCGAGGCCTGCGCGCCGGAGCGCGGCAGGAGCACGCCGACCTTCAGCGTCTTCGCTTGAGCACGCACGATGTTGAATGGAGCGGTTCCGGCGACGAAACCGGCCGCGGCGGCGCCGGCGGTGAAGGCACGCCGCGAAAGACCGCGGCGGCGTCTCGAACGTGTGGTGGAAGTCTCACTCATCTTGTCCTCCCTGCCCGTTAGGGCGTGTCCTTTTGATTACTTTAGTACCTGTTGGCCGCGCTCTCGTCACCTTGGGACGCTGCGCGAAAAAAGCACGGTGAGGCAATATTGTTGCTGTAGACAATTGCTGTCAATAACAACAATATGCCCGTGGCCGGGCGGACTGCTGCTCAACCGAGGTTGATCGTGTCGGAAGGCAAGGCTGCTCACAGGCAGGTGCACCACGAAGCTGTGTCCACGCGAAACGGCGAACGGGCGGCAAAGGCGCAGCGTCGAACGCCCGACCTCGGCGTTCTGAACAATCACCTCGGCTACTTCATTCGACGCATTCAGGTCTGGGTATTCCAGGACTTCATGCGCGCTCTCGCCAGCGTCGACGTGCGCCCGGCGCAGTATTCCGTGCTCGCGGTGATCGAGGCCAATCCGGGCCTGTCGCAATCGGACGTCGCGGAATGCCTCGGCATCGAACGGGCACGCTTCGTACGGCTGCTCGACCGCCTTGAGAAGCGCGGATTCACGGAGCGTCGGCCGTCACCGAACGATCGCCGCTCGCATGCTCTATACCTGACGCGCGAGGGGCAGCGGGCATTGAAGCGGATCAAGTCGCTTGCCGCCGAGCACGAAGCTCAGCTTGCCGCGAAGCTTGGGCCCGAGAAGCGGCGGGTGCTGATCGACCTCTTACGCGATTTCGGCCGCTAGCTGCGAGCGGTTGCTGTCCGCGAGGCTGCACGCGGCGGCGCGATCGGATATGTTCCTGCGAAATTCACCGCACGAAGGAATCTTCGCATGGACAAGAAAACCTATGAAACCGGCATGGCGATTCGCACAGCCGTGCTGGGCAAGGACTACGTCGAAAAGGCGACGCGTTCGGCCGACGATTTCAACCGGGCACACCAGGAGCTTGTTACCGAATATTGCTGGGGCGCGGTGTGGGGGCGCGAAGGACTTTCGCGCAAGACACGCAGCATGCTCAATCTCGCAATGATCGGAATTCTGAACCGGCCGCATGAACTGCGCGCGCACGTTCGCGGAGCGCTGACGAACGGTGTGACCAAGGACGAGATTCGCGAAGTGTTCATGCAGCTCACGATCTACGCGGGTGTGCCGGCAGGAGTGGACGCGTTCCGAATAGCACGTGAAGTGTTCGCCGAGATGGAAAAATCCTGAGGGTCGACAGCGGAGAGCGGCATGGACATCGGATTCATTGGCCTCGGCACGATGGGCTTCCATCTGGCGCGGCGGCTGCTCGACGCCGGACACAAACTCGTCGTTCACGATGCGCGGCCGGAAGCGATCGAGCGTCTGACGAAGCTCGGTGCGAGCGCGGCGGATTCTCCGCGAGAAATAGCAGATCGCGTCGAAACGGTCATGGCGAGCCTGCCCTCGCTCGAAGCGGTGCTTGCGGTCGCGACCGGGAATGGCGGCGTGATCGAGGGGAGTAAAGTGCGGCGGTTTGTTGATCTCTCGACGACTGGCGCAAGCATGGCCAGGCGGATTGCTGCGGCATTGGCGGCGAAGAACATCGTGCAAGTCGATAGTCCCGTGAGCGGCGGGCCGGGCGGCGCGGAAAAGGGCACGCTCGCCGTGATGGTTTCCGGGCCTGCGGCAGAGGTCGGGCTCCTGCGACCTGTCTTGGCCGTCTTCGGCAATGTGTTCGTGATCGGCGACCAGCCGGGGATGGCGCAGACCATGAAGCTTGCGAACAATCTGTTGTCCGCGACGGCGATGGCGGCGACATCGGAGGCGATCGTTATGGGTGTGAAGGCGGGACTGGATCCGGCCGTGATGATCGCGGTGATCAATGCCGGCAGCGGACTCAACACTGCGAGCCGCGACAAGTTTCCACGTGCAATTCTGCCGCGGACGTTCAACTACGGCTTCACGAACGGGCTCATGTACAAGGACTTGCGGCTCTGCCTCGAAGAGGCGGCGGCGCTCGGTGTGCCGATGCGGGTCGGCGGAATGGTGCGGGACATGTTCGAACTCGCCACGGCCGAGCACGGGGCGAATGCGGATTTCACCACGATTGTGAAAAGCGTCGAGAAGCCGGCTGGCGTCGAGGTGCGTGGTCGGGGCGATTGAAGCCATGAGCGACGACGTCCACGAGCTGTTCGCGATCCGCTACGCCCATCACGATCGCAAGGCGTCGGAGAATTTTCTCGGCGGCGATCCGCATGATGTGCTTCAGCCGCTGGACTACTTTGTCTGGGCGATCAGAGGGCCGCGCGGCACCTTCGTCGTCGACAGCGGTTTCCATCCGGCGATGGCGCGGCGGCGTGGGAGGGAGATCACGAAGCCGGTGGGCGAGGGCCTGAAGGCAATCGGGATCGATCCTGGCGAGGTCGAGCAACTGATCGTGTCGCACATGCACTATGACCACATCGGCAACTACGACCTGTTTCCACGCGCCCGCTACCACCTCCAGGATCTTGAGATGAGCTTCGCCACCGGGCGCGACATGTGCCACGCTCACATGCGCGTGCCGTTCGAAGCAGACGACGTGGTGGCAATGGTGCGGAAGCTTTTTGCCGGGCGCGTTGAATTTCACGATGGCGACGATGCGATTGCGCCGGGCATCACGGTGCACAGGATCGGCGGCCATTCCAAAGGGCTGCAATGCGTGGGCGTGAAGACACGGCGCGGGAATGTAGTGATCGCATCGGATGCGACGCACCTTTACGCACACTTCGAGGAAGGCCGCATCTATCCGGTCACCTACAACGTTGCGGATGTGCTCGAGGGGTACCGGATATTGCGCAGGCTGGCGGCGTCGGCGAACCATGTCGTGCCCGGGCACGACCCGAAGGTCCTGGAGCGCTATCCCGCCGCGGCACCAGGACTTGAGAGCTGGGTGGTTCGGCTCGACGTGGAGCCGAAAGCGGGTACTCGCTAGGAAGCATTCGTTCCTGCCGCCGAAAACGCGTCGCTTGGTGGCTGAACGATATGCAGCTAGCATAACGATCAAGACGACGGGCGACACACGCCCGCGAACAGGGACAGGGAGGAAGTCAGATGCTTCGCAAGGCAACACTGCTGCTTGCGGCGGGCGCGCTGTTCGCGTTCGGCGCGGCACCGGCGCTGGCGCAGAAACAAACGCTCCGCATGGCCTATTGGGCCGGACCAGCTCACCACATGGTCAAGACGCAGGAAGCCTGGATCAAGGCGATCGAAGAGGCTTCCGGCGGCAACCTCACAGTTGAACTCGACAAGGCGCCGCTCGCCAAGCCGGACGGGCAGTACGACCTCGTCAAGAACGGCGTGCGCGACATGGTCTGGGCCATACCAACCTACACGCCCGGCCGCTTCGACATGCTCGCGGCTGGCGAGATTCCGTTCTTGTGCCCGAATGCGACCGTTTGCAGCCCTGCGCTCTCGCGCTGGTATCGGAAGCACAAGCTCGACGAGAAGGAATTCACCGACACGAAACTCCTCAATGTCTTCGTGCACGGACCGGGCATGCTTCACACGGTGAAGCCGGTGAAGACGCTCGAGGAGATCAAGGGCATCAAGGTTCGCGCGGGCGGCGCGGGCGTGGCGATCTCGCAGGCGCTTGGCATGTCGGCGGTGGCAATGCCCGCGACGCAAGCGCATGAGGCGCTGAGCCGCGGCACCGTCGAAGGCGTTCTGTTCCCGTGGGAAGCCGTTGAAAGCTTTCGACTGACCGAGGCCGTGAAGGCGCACCTCGAGATCCCGGGCGGCATGTACACGGCGACGTTCGTCATCATCATTAACAACGATGCGTTCAAGAAGCTCTCGCCGAGCAATCAGGCAGCCCTGATGAAGGTGAGTGGCGACGCAGGCTCTCGGCTGTTCGGCAAACACTGGGATGAGGCCGACGCGCGCGCGAGAGAGAACGCCAAGAAAGCCGGCAACGCGATCCAGACGCTGGCACCGGCCGAGCTCGAGCGTTGGAAGCCAATGCTCCAGTTCGTGCGCGACGAGTGGCTGAAGAAGGCCAAGGATCGTGGTTTAGACGGACCGGCTCTACTCAAGGATCTCGAGGCGACGATCAAGGCAACTTCGAGCTGAAGCGCCGCAAGGAAGGGCGATGACTGGTCTTTTGGACCGGTTGAACGGGCGAGCCTCCGTTTGGCTCGCCCGCATTGCTGCATTCATCTTGTCGCTGCTTGCGGTCGCCACGTTTGCGGACGTGGTGGCGCGGTATTTCTTCAATCGACCTTTCACCTTCACGGTGGAGATGACCGAGCTTGCGATGGGTTTGATCGTCTATCTCGGCGTTGGGCTGGTTACGCACAACAACAGTCACATAACCGTCGATGTGGTCACCCTTCGGCTTGAGGAGCGGACGCGCGCTCTCTTCTCTTTGCTGACGAATTTGCTCGCATTTGCTTTCCTCGCGGTCATGATCTGGCAGTTGTTTCTCCGTGCGCAGTTCCTCCTCGCAAAGGCGGACACGACTCCCATCTGGCGTATCCCATACTGGCCAATCGCGTTCGTCATGGCGTCCGCGAGCGTGCTTCTGCTGACGGGTGTGCTCTTGCACTTGATCGGCGCATTTCAGCAGCTTGCGGGCAAACAGAAGCGACCGTGATGTTCGGCCGCTGCATTTTCTAGTCAGAGAGCGGTCGCACACCATGGATAGCACGCTGCTCTCGCTTCTCGTCTTCTGCCTGTTGTTCGTGTTGCTCGCCGGCGGCATGCCGATCGGTTTCGCAATGGGGTTGTCGGCGTTCGTCGGCACCCTCCTAGTGATCAACACAGGTGCCGCACTCGCGTTGCTCGGACAGACCGCGTACGAGACAGGGCTCACCTACAATCTTTCGGTGATCCCGATGTTCGTCCTCATGGGCTACATCGCGGGTGAGGCGGGCCTCAACGAGTCTCTCTACCGTGCCTGTTATACATGGCTTGGGCACCGCCGCGGCGGTCT
>DATBJU010000136.1:0-7223 GCA_036556265.1 Xanthobacteraceae bacterium
ATCGTCAAGGGACTACCGTCCGGCCCGATGACGTATTTGACCTTCGGGCGCTGTGGCTCGGTCATGCGTACGCTCACTGACACACCAATAACGGTGCGACCCTAGTGGCGAGGCATGAACATTTCCCTAAGTATGTCTTGCCAAATCCTTGCGCCGAAACGAAAGCATTGGTTAACGGCGCGCGGGAAGGCGGGCGTGTGCGACGGCGCTCTGTCTGATGTTCCGCGATTCCAAATCCTAGGGATTGTTGGTCGAATTGTCCGAGTTATCAGGCGTCTCATCGCCTGGCACCGGAACCACGCGCTGCACTGAGCGAACCTGATCGAGTGTGATCAGCGTCGCTCCGATCAACAACAGCGGCTCTTCTCCCGATACATCGACCTGATCGACGATGCCGGAGAAGTTCGTGTCGATCGTGACTGGAGCGCCGGCGGCGTCCTTCGCCGTTACGACGATCTTGTAGGCGCCGGGCGGGGCGATTGTGCCGGTGGAGGTGCGTCCGTTCCACTGGTACGGCTGTATCGTGGCGTCGAGGGTCTTCGTTTCCGTGAAGACCGTGCTACCGTTCGAGTCCTGAATCGAAATCGTCGCCTGTGCCGGCCGAGGCGACGACAGGTACCAGACCGCGAGTCCGTCGCGCAGTTCGGTCGTCGCGCCTTCGGCCGTCACATTCAATCCGACGAAGCTGAGCGCCGTCGCGTTGTGCGCGATCTTGGAAAGCTTGACCAGAGATTCGAGATTGTCGTTCGTGCGGAGCTGCTGTTCGACGCCGGCGAATGCGACGAGTTGCTGGGTGAACTGATTTGTGTCGAGCGGATCGAGCGGATTCTGATGCTGTAACTGCGTAGTCAGCAGCGTCAGGAACGTTTCAAAATTGTCCGCGAGTGTCGCGCGGCTGACTGCCGTGCTGCTCGTGCCGCCGGTGGCCCCACCAATCGCTTCGACCGCCATGGCGTGCTCCTAAATCCTGATGTCGACCCCGCCACGCGCATGCGCCGCCGAGCGGTAGCCGTCGATAACGGCTTCGACCAGCTCGTTGTCCTCTCCGGCGACAAGCGCAGGCGACTGTCTGGACTGATGGGGCTGGCCGTGGGCCCACCCATCGTTTGTCTGCTGGCGCAGCGAGAATTCCAAACCGCCATTTTCCGTCTTGAGTCCTGCTTGTTGCAGCGCGCGCTCGAGCCCGCGCGCTTCGCGTTGCAGGAGATCGAGCGTTTCCGGCCGCTCGACCGTGAGCTTCGTGGAGGCCTGGCCGTGTCGGTCGACCTCCAATCGCACATCAATGCGTCCGAGCTCCGGCGGGTCGAGCCGGATCTCGAAACGGCGCATGCCTTCGCGCATGCGGCTGATGATCTCGATGGCGAGCGCCGTGCCCTTGAGAGGTACCGGGTTGGGTTCATTCACATTCGCGGCGTGCAAGCTTGCCGCATTCAGGCTTGACGCAAGTGCGCGTACCGGCTCCGGCACCGGTGAATGCACGGCTGTGTTGACCTGGGGCTTCGGCGCATCATTCGAAGGTGGTACGGCAGTGGTGTTGTCCGCCGACGCCGGACCCGCGGCCTTGAGCGACCTGGCCAACTCGGCAACCTGGTGTCCGTCCTGTTGCTGCGCGGTGTTGGCGACGGCGCCTTCCGTCGATGGAGAAGTATTCCCCGCCGTAGACGGCGAGATTGGAGCGGGAGCGGGAGCGGGAGCGGGACCGAGAGCGGGAGCGGGCGACTGAGCAGTTTGCGCCGACTCGGACGTCTTCTTTGTGTCCCCGGAAGTTGTGAGAGCAGGGATCGCCGAGTTCTGACCATCAGCGTCAGCGGCGGGTTGCGTCGGGGCGGACACGGCGGACACGGCCGGCTGGATGTTCGGTAACGGCGCAGCCGGCGCCACCTCCGGGTCGACCGTGGCGCCTAGATTCGGGACAGGCGCTTTCGCGTCGCCTTGAAACGCCGTGGTCACCGCGATTTCCTCGCCGAGTTCGAGCGAGGTGGCGGGAGACGTTTCGGTCGAAAGCGCCTCCGCGGCGACGATCGTGAATTCCGCCAGGCCCTCGGATGCCGCTCCTTCACTGTCCGGGATCGCGGCAACTTCCGGGTCCTCGACCGACGGCTCTTCAGCGACCGGGGCCGCGGTGATGTCAATGCAACCGCCACCACCTTCGTTTTCGGAGCATTCGGACTTTGCGTCGATCGCTGTTGCCTCTTCGACCTCGTTCGCCCCGCTCGTTTGCGCAATCTCGTCTTCGCCAGTGGTTTCGGTCGGCTTCGCGTACGTCTCGGTACATTCGGAGTCTGCTTCATGCGGGCGCGCGCGCACCGGCGTGTCGCCGCGCGTAGCCTGCTCCGCTCGACATGAGGCATTCTGCGAGGGGCCGTGTCGGTTTCGCTGCGCATGCTCCGGCGGTTCGTGCCTCTTCTGGGACTTCGCGCGCGGCTCCTTGCAGGCGTGGTGATCCGCGACAGCGCTATCGAGGAGCTCGGAGAACGGCTCGCCGCCGCCTTCGCTTTGCGTGGCGGACGGTGCCTGCAGGCGGGGCTCCGCAATCTGGACTGGGTTGACGCTCGGCACGATGTTCCTCACGTGACAAGATGATCCGGCCAAGCAGGAGCAAGCGCCGGGCCAGTCGCTCGCAACGCGAAACACCCCAATTTGCAGCCCCTTTGCGATTGCGCCCGGCCCGCTGAACAAGGCAGGTTCGCGCCGGTCGGCAAGGTTTGCCGGGCCCTTCACCTTTGCGCCGCAATGTCCGCCCCCATATAACGAGAGCGCGGCGCAGCCGCAGGACACACCATGAAGCTGGATCTGGATCTCGAGGGACGCCCCGAAGCGACGCGTGTCGTTGTCGCCATGTCGGGCGGCGTCGATTCGTCCGTCGTCGCTGCGCTATTGAAGCGCGCCGGCTACGACGTCGTCGGCGTCACCCTCCAGCTCTATGACCATGGCGAGGCGACGAACCGTAAGGGCGCGTGCTGTGCCGGTCGGGACATCCACGACGCACGGGCAGTGGCAGCCAAGCTCGGCGTTGCCCACTACGTGCTCGACTACGAAGCCCGCTTCCGCACAGCGGTCATTGAGCCTTTCGTGGAAAGCTACATCGCCGGTGAGACGCCGGTGCCATGCGTCGCCTGCAACCAGCGCATCAAGTTCGCCGATTTGCTCGAGACCGCGCGCGATCTGGGCGCGCAGGTTCTCGCTACCGGCCACTATGTGGAGTCCCGGCGTATCCCGAATGGGAAGCGCGCGCTCTTCCGCGCCCGCGAGGCGGAGCGCGACCAGAGTTATTTCCTCTACGCGACTACCCAGGAAGAACTCGAATTCCTCCGCTTCCCGCTTGGCTGCCTCACCAAGGGAGAGGTGCGCGCACTCGCGCGGAATTTCGATCTGCCGGTCGCCGACAAACACGACAGTCAGGACATCTGCTTCGTTCAATCCGGCCGCTATACCGACCTGATCGCAAAGCTGAGGCCGAATGCCAGCGAGCCCGGTGACATCGTGCATCTCGACGGCCGCGTCCTCGGTCGTCACGCGGGCATCGTTCACTACACGGTAGGACAGCGCCGCGGCCTCGGCGTTGCTACCGGTGAACCGCTCTTCGTCGTGGGCCTCGATCCGGCGCGGCGGCAGGTAGTCGTCGGCCCGCGCTCCGCACTGGAGGTCGATCGCATTCACATCGGCGAAGTGAACTGGCTTGGTGATCGGCCGCTTGACCACGACAACGGGCTGCCCGTTTTCGTGCGGGTGCGATCGACCCGTGCGCCGCAGTCCGGCACGTTGTTCGCCTCAGGCGCTGCCGCGGAGGTAGAATTGCAAGATCGCGAAGCCGGCGTCGCTCCGGGTCAGGCATGCGCGATCTACGAGTCCGCGGGCGATCGGGCCCGCGTGCTCGGCGGCGGCGTGATTCGCGGCGCGATTCGCGCGCGCGAGCGATCGTACGCAGACACGGCGCATTTGGCAGCCGCAAACGGCTGAGCCACGTGGCGCAACGCGATCTCGACCAGGCCGCGCTCAACAGGGCCTATGCCCGCTGGACGCCCGTCTATGACCTGGTGTTCGGCAAGGTGTTCGAACGCGGGCGCAGAGCCTCGATTGAGGCGGCCGAGCGAGTCGGCAGACGCATCCTCGACGTCGGTGTCGGAACCGGGATCGCCCTGCCCGACTACCGCCACACCAGCCGCGTCGTCGGCGTAGACTATTCCGAGACCATGTTGCGCAAGGCCATCGAGCGTGTGCGAACGCTTGCGCTCGAACACGTGGACGGCATCGCTGTGATGGACGCGCAGCGGCTCGCGTTCCCCGACAAGCTGTTCGACGCCGTCGTCGCGCAATATGTAATCACAGCGGTGCCAGACCCCGAGGCGGCGCTCGACGAGTTCGCGCGCGTGGTGCGACCGGGCGGAGAGATCATTTTGATCAATCACATCGGCGCCGAAACCGGCCCACGCCGGCTGCTCGAGCAGGGCTTTGCACCGATCGCGCGAAAGCTGGGCTGGCGCCCGGAATTTCCCTGGGCGCGACTTTCCGGGTGGGCGCAGCGCCATGGCGGGATTCGCGTGGTCGAACGGCTGCCCATGCCGCCTCTCGGCCACTTCTCCCTCATTCGCTTCGAGCGACTTGGCGCAAACGAACGCCGTCCAGCGGCTTAGGTGTCCCTTTTCCTTGACAGATGTTTGCCGGGTCCCATATCCAACGGCCGACACCGGCGGCGGAGTAGCTCAGCTGGTTAGAGCAACGGAATCATAATCCGTGTGTCGGGGGTTCGAGTCCCTCCTCCGCTACCAAATCCGCCAGGTCATGTGCAGATAATCCGCACACTTAACGCACGATTTTTCGAACATTGATGTAACTCAAAGACGAGTCGGCGCCGATCTGCGGCATGTTGGATATCGACCTGACTTTTGGGCATGTCCAACGATGCAAGCTGCAGGATCCGACCAGGCACGAAGTGCACACGGCCCGGCAACCCACGCAAGATCCGACCGTGTCTCAAGCCCGCTGAGGCGCCATCTCCTGTTGCAGCGCTTCTGGAGAAGCGCGCTCGGATTCTGGAATGCCGGCGGAGACCCGCGTTCCTGGATCCTATCGCTGACGATTACCCTCACAATTCTCCTGAGTCTGGCCGCATCCCTCGGAATGAATTTCTGGAACCGCGCGGTCTTCGACGCCCTGGAACAACGCGATGCAAGCACCGTCCTGTTCTGGTCGACCCTCTACGTCCCGCTCTTGGCGCTGAGCGTCGCTTTCGTCGTCACGCAGGTTTACGCGCAGATGACCATCCAGCGGCTTTGGCGCGCCTGGCTGAACAATCATCTGCTTGATCGCTGGCTTCTAAACGGCCGCTATTACCAGCTCAATTTGGTCAGCGGAGACCATACCAATCCCGAGTATCGAATTGCCGATGACGTACGGGCAGCGACTGAGTCGCCGGTCGATTTCACCATTGGAATTGTCTCAGCCTTCCTGTCGGCGGCCACATTCGTGATCGTCCTGTGGACGATCGGCGGATCACTGACAGTGACCGTCCTTGGATCAACCGTGTCGATACCAGGCTTCCTGGTGATTGCCGCGGTGATCTACGCGCTGCTGGCAAGCAGTTCGATGGCGTTCATCGGGCGCGGGTTTGTGACTGCCTCCGAAAGAAAGAACCAGGCGGAAGCCGAGTATCGCTACGTCCTCACGCGCTTGCGTGAAAACGGCGAGAGCATCGCCGTGCTCGGTGGCGAAAAGGAAGAGCGTCGCGCCGTCGACCATGCATTGACTACAGTCTTGCGGCGCTGGCGCGATATCGTCAGGCAAACGATGCGCACAACGATTGTCTCGCAGACGAGCGGCTTCGCCGCTTGGGTCATCCCAATCATTCTCTGCGCGCCGAAGTTTCTCGACGGTTCGATGACGCTTGGGCAAGTCATGCAAGCGGCATCCGCCTTCACCATCGTGCAGACGGCGTTCAATTGGCTGGTCGACAACTACCCGAGACTCGCCGATTGGACCGCTTCCGCGTGCCGCGTTTCCTCACTCATGGTTTCTCTCGATGCGTTGGAGCACGCGGAAAAAGGGCTGGGCAGGATTGAACGGAGCGAGAAGACCGGTGCCGCGCTACGCCTCGGCCATCTATCCGTCACGCTCGAAGATGGAACGGCGGTGGTGAAGGACGCTGAAATCGAAATCGCGCGCGGCGAGCGCGTCCTTGTCGCTGGAGAATCGGGAACCGGCAAGAGCATCCTGGTTCGTGCCATTGCCGGTTTGTGGCCCTGGGGCAAAGGCGCCGTGCAAATCGAAGAGGGCACAAAAATATTGCTGATGCCTCAACGCGCCTACGTGCCCGTGGGGACACTGCGAAGGGCGGTGACATATCCGCATTCCCCCGAGTCCAAGGATCTGGCCGAGATCGCGAGGGCATTGAAACTTGTCGGGCTCGATCACCTCGTCGGCCGCCTCGCGGAGGATGCTCCCTGGGATCAGATATTGTCCGGCGGTGAAAAGCAGCGGCTGGCATTTGCACGAATTCTCCTCCACCGGCCGAATATCGTTGTGCTCGACGAAGCGACCTCGGCGCTCGACCCCGCCAGCCAGGACCAAATGATGGAGTTGCTGACGAGCGAGCTCGGTGCGACGACCATCGTCAGCGTCGCGCATCGCCCGGAGCTGGAGGCCTTCCACAGCCGCAAGATCACCCTCGAACGTCACCGCGGCGGCGCACGGCTGATCAGCGATATTCACTTGAACCATGCCCGCCCCGGCCGCCGATTGATCCGTCATTGGCTTCGGCAGCGGCGACGGAAATCGCGCGCCGCCTGAGAGTACGTCCGCGTTAAGGCGGATCGCCGCGTACGGATTTCTACTTACCGCGGGCGGCGCCCCTGGTATGCGACGGAAAGGCGCCAAAATGCCGTACTGATGAGTGGCCCCAACAGGACGCCTGCCGCAATGAGGAGCAGCGTCAGCGATATCGGCCGCGTCACGAAAATCGAAAGATCGCCCTGTGTGATCTGGATTGCCCGGCGGAACTGCACCTCTGCCATCGGGCCGAGGATCATTCCGACAATCACCGGCGCCACTGGGAAATCGAGCTTGCGCATCGCGTAGCCGAGCAGCCCGAATACACCGAGCACTCCTATCTCGAAGACCGAACGGTTCACGCCGTACACGCCAAGCACTGCGAACACGAGAATGCCGGCGTAGAGCCAATGGCGTGGAACGTACAAGAGCCGCGCCCAAACGCCGGCGAGTGGAAG
>DATBJU010000137.1:0-6226 GCA_036556265.1 Xanthobacteraceae bacterium
GGCTCCTCAGGATGAGGCCGGAAAATAGAGCGACCTCACCCTGAGGAGCGGCCGAAAGCCGCGTCTCGAAGGGTGAGGTCGCGCCAGCCCTTCGCTCGCGGGCGTTGATGTAGCATAAGTCGCGTCAGACTCGGATTTGCACCATGGCCGCATCCACAGAACCGCGCACCAACCTGCCGGAGATCACCGTCTCCGAGCTCTCCGCCAACATCAAGCGGTTGGTCGAGGACAACTTCGCCTATGTGCGCCTGCGCGGCGAGATCTCCGGCTTTCGCGGTCAGCATTCCTCCGGCCACTGCTACTTCTCGCTCAAGGACGACTCGGCGCGGATCGACGCCGTGATCTGGCGCACCACCTTCGCCCGCATCCGCTTCAAGCCGGAAGAGGGGCTCGAGGTCGTCGCCACCGGCAGGATCACCACGTACCCCGGCAAATCCTCTTACCAGATCGTCATCGACAGTCTTGAGCCCGCCGGGCTCGGCGCGCTGATGGCGCTCCTCGAAGAGCGCAAGAAGAAGCTCGCCGCCGAAGGCCTGTTCGCCGATGTGCGCAAGAAGCCGCTCCCTTATCTTCCGCGCGTCGTTGGGGTCATCACCTCGCCGACCGGCGCCGTGATCCGCGACATCCTGCATCGGATCTCCGACCGCTGTCCCTGCCGCGTGCTGCTTTGGTCCGTGCGCGTGCAGGGCGAGACATCGGCCGCCGAGGTTGCGGCCGCGATCGCGGGATTCAATGCGCTTACGTGGGACGGCGCGGTCCCGCGTCCTGATGTGCTGATTGTCGCGCGCGGCGGCGGCTCGCTCGAGGATCTCTGGAGCTTCAACGAGGAGATCGTCGTGCGCGCGGTCGCCGCGAGCGAAATTCCGCTTGTCTCCGCCGTGGGCCACGAGACCGATTTCACGCTGATCGATTTCGTCTCCGATCTCCGCGCGCCGACGCCGACGGCAGCGGCCGAGATGGTCGTGCCGGTGCGTGCAGAACTCCTCACCAACGTTCAAGGTTGCGGCGTGCGCCTCGCCGGCGGCGCGCTGCGTTTCATCACCCGTCTGCGTGCCGACCTCCGCGGGCTGGCCCGCGGGTTGCCCGCGGCCGACGCAATCCTGGCACTTCCGCGTCAGCGGCTGGATTCCGCGACGGCGCGCTTGCCGCGTGCGCTGCGCGCGAATGCGCACGCGCATCGCGTCCAGCTGGCCAAGGCCGCGGCTCGTCTCAGGCCATCGACCCTGCAGAACCGCCTGCATCGGTGGCAGGAGCGATGTGCGTCCGTTGCAGGGCGGCTTGAGCCCTGCGCCCGCTCCGCGCTCAACCGGCTAAGGAGGCACTTGGCCGGCCTCGACCGCGTGCTCACTGCGCTGAGCTACCAGGGCGTTCTCGCACGCGGCTTTGCGCTCGTGCGCGACGCGGGCGGAGAGCCCGTCCGATCCGCCTCCGCCGTCTCCATGAATGATCCGCTCGAGATCGAGTTCGCCGACGGCCGTGTGCCTGCCGTGGCGACGGGCGGCGCCGCGCCGCGTCAGCGGCGTGCGCGCAACAAGCAGGGCCAGGGCAGCTTGTTCTGAGGGCGTTGCTGCAAATGTGATCAGCAGGGCGCTGGCCATCTCGGCGCCCGCGAATTATCTTGCCTTCAACCCGATTTTTGCGGCACCAAGGACTGATGAACCGCTTCGAGCGCATCCCGCTGGCGGCCGGCGAGGCCGAATTGCGCTATCTTGACGGCGACTACCGGATCGTTCGTCCCGGGAGCTACGTGCGCTGCGCGGTCACCGGCGTGCCGATCCCGCTCGACGAGTTGAAATACTGGAGCGTGGAACTGCAGGAAGCGTACGCGAGCCCGGAAGCGGTCTTGCGCCGTTTTCACCCGGGCCGCAGCGAGCGCTGAACCGCGCGCGCCTTCGCCAGCGCCCCTTCCAATAGCTTCCGCATCGCGCCGGCGTCCAAGAACTCCAACCGCACCGCCAATACCTTTGTCGCCGTTGCGAGCTCGGCAAGCTTTCGCTCGCCTTGCATCCGCGCGAGGTCCTTTTCCGTCGTCACCGGCTGCAAGCCGCGCCCCTTCGCCGCCAGGAGCAGATCCGCTGCTTCCGCCGCCGAATAGCGGTGATGGTCGCCGAACGCCCGCGTTTCCACCACTTCCGCGCCGAGTTCCCTGAGCGTCGCGAAAAACTTTTCCGGATGACCAATGCCCGCGAAGGCGAGCACCTTCCGGCCTGCGAGGCCCTTGGCCGCGTGCGCGTCGGGTGCGAGCCTGGCTGCAAATGCGGGGACGTTCGCCGCGGCCGCTTGCACGAGCGCGAGATCCGCACCTCCCCCCGCGCCGACGCAAACAATTGCATGCGCTCGCCCGAGCTGCGCTTCGAGTGGCGCACGCAACGGCCCGGCGGGGAACACGGCGCCGTTCCCGATGCCGCTCGCCGCGTCGATCACAAGCAGCGCGAGGTCTTTCTCGAGGTCGGGACTCTGAAATCCGTCGTCGAGCACGAGCACGCTCGCGCCCTGCTCGACGGCGAGGGCCGCGCCCGCGACCCGGTCACGCGCGACAACGGTCGGAAAGGCGCGCGCGAGCAGGAGCGGCTCGTCGCCTACGTCCGCGGCGTCGTGTTCACCGAGCGTGACGACGAGCGGCCCGCGTTCGCTTCCGCCATATCCGCGCGACAGGAACACGGGGCGCTCGCCCATCGCCGCGAGTAGCTTTGCGAGCGCGAGCGCGGTCGGCGTCTTGCCCGCGCCGCCGAGCGTAAGATTGCCGACGCAGATCACGGGAACTTGCGCCCGTTTGCCCGAACGGCGCATCCGCGCCGCCACCGCGGCACCGTAGAGAACGGCAAGCGGGGAAAGAAGGAGAGCTGCGATCCCCGGCGGCTCGAAATAGAAGCCGGGTGCCCGCATCTCAGCCGAGCCGCAGTTGCACGAGATAAGGCTCGATCGCCTTCACCGTGCGATCGAGCGCACCGCCGAGCTTTTCCACGGTCGCGTGCGCGGAAGCTGCCATCGAGCGCACGAGTTCCGCATCGTCCAGGAGCAACGCGACGCTTTTCGCGAGCGACTCCGCGTCGGTTACTGTGGCGGCTCCGCGGTTTCGATTGAGCTGCGCGTAGATCGCCGCAAAGTTGCCCACGTGCGGACCGTGCAGGATCGCGCGGTCGAGCTTCGCCGGCTCGATCGGATTTTGCCCGCCGTGCCGCACGAGCGAGCCGCCCATGAACACGATGGGCGCGACCCGGTAGAACAGGCCGAGCTCGCCGATGGTATCGGCTACGTAGATTTCCGTGCCGCGGTCCGGCGTGTGACCGCGGGAACGCATCACCGGCACCGCGCCCATCTCCTCGGCAAGATCGATCAGCTGAGCACCCCGCTCCGGATGCCGCGGCGCGATGATGGTGAGAAGGCTCGGTACAATGCGCCGGATGCGAAGATGCGCATCGATCACGATCGCCTCCTCGCCCGGGTGCGTGCTGGCTGCGAGCACAATCGGACGGTTGCGCAATGCGCGCTCGAGGGCGGAGAGTTGCACCGGCGCCGCCGGCGGCGGCGGCATGTCGAACTTAAGATTTCCGGTGGTGACGACCTGCTTCGCACCGAGCTCTTCGAACCGCTCGGCGATCTCGGGCTCTTGCGCGAGACAGAGATCGATGCGCGACAGCAGCGCCTCGGCGGTACCGCGGGCGAGGCGCCAGCGGCCGTACGAGCGGTCCGAAAGACGGCCGTTGACGAGCACGAACGGAATCCCGCGCCGGCGGCCCTCGGTGATCAGGTTCGGCCAGAATTCGGACTCGGCGATCAGCGCGAGGTTAGGTCGCCAGTGATCGAAGAACGTCTCGACGAAGGCCGGCACGTCGAGCGGTACGAATTGGTGCAGCACGCCTTCAGGCACGCGTTGCGCGGCAAGCCGCGCGGCCGTCACGGTTCCGGAGGTGAGCAGCACCGCAATTCCGCGCGCACGGATGCGCTCGATCAATGACAGCACCGAAATCAGTTCGCCGACGCTCGCCGCATGTACCCAGACGAGCGGGCCCGGCGGGCGCGGCAGGCTCGGCACGCCGTGCCGCTCGCCGATGCGCTGCGGATCCTCCTTGCCGCGCCTCAGCCGCCAGTTCAGCAGCGCGCCCGCGAGCGGCGCCGCCGCGCGCGTCAGGCCGCGATAGAGCCGAAGCGTGAGCGGCAGACGCTCTTTAGACGGCATTGCCGCCGCTCCCCCGTCCGCGCCCCACGAGTTCCTCGGCTCGCGCGGTGACCTCGTCGAGCCGCGTCTTCACGAGCGCGCGCGCGGCATCGAGTGCCGCCTCGTCCGCGTCGTAAGGCACCTCGATGCGCTCGCCCACCACCATCGCGGCGGGTCCGAACGGCAGATGGATGCTCGCACGGTCCCAACTGTTCGCCACAATCCGGTTCCTTGTCGCCATCGCGATCGGAAAGATCGGCCGCCGCGAATAGCGCGCGACCGTGACGACGCCGAGGCCTGCAATGCGGGAAATCTTCGGCACGTCGGCGGTCATCGCAATGCTCACGCCCGATTTCAGCGTATCGATGGCGATCTTGGTCGCCGAGATACCTCCCTTGCGCAGGAAATCGCGGCCGTGGGAACCCGAGCCACGGATCGTGCCGACGCCGAACGCCTCGGCCGTGATCGCATTGATGTCGGCGTCCGCGTGCCGCGAGATCATCACCTTTCCCCGATGGTGCGGCTTCATCACGAACGGCGTGAGGAAGTGTTGTCCGTGCCAGAACGTCAGGATGAACGGAAGTTCGTGATCAACGGTTTCATAGACGTTGGCCGGCTCCAACGTGAGCGAGGAGGTATTCCAGACGAGGCGCAGATACGCTGCCAAGGTACGGCCCAACACGACCTGGAACGGCCGCGATCCGCGAACTTTCTTCCATACTGTACGCATCGAGCGGAGGTTCAGCGCGCGTTGCCGGTGGCGTCGGAGTCCGGATCGAGGAGCCGGTGCAGGTGCACGATGAAGTACCGCATCAGGGCGTTGTCGACCGACTGCTGCGCCTTGCCCCTCCAGGCGGCATAGGCGGTCGCGTAGTTCGGATAGATGCCGACGATATCAAGCTTTTGCAGATCGCGAAACTCGGTGCTGTCGAGCTTTACGAGTTCCCCGCCGAACACGAGGTGCAGCAACTGCTTCGGTGGCGAAGTCTTGGCCGGCTTTCTCATCGCTTGACCGCCTTCGTCGTCTGGGAGCTGCCTTGCGCCCCGGAAATGTCTCCGAGCACTGCCACCAGCGCTCGATGCATTGCAGGTCCGGCGGCGACGAGGGGCGGATGCTCCGCTTCCGGCCGATCGTAGACGAGCCGCACACCCGGCGCAGTGGTGAGCGCGCCGCCGGCTTCGTGTACCAGAAGATCCGCAGCCGCAAGGTCCCAGTCGCGGCTGCGTTCACTCGCGAGCGCAGCGTCGATTTCGCCGGCGGCGACTCGCGCAAAACGCAGCGCAAGCGAATGGATTCGCGGCACGACCTCGAAATGCCGCCCTCCACGAAGCAATTCATCAAGAGCTGAACGCGGGCCCGCGAGGCGCGCCGCCGCAAGCGACTTCGTCTTGCTCACGGCGATCGGTACGCCGTTGCGCGTCGCTCCGCCGCCCGCGACCGCGACGAACAACTCGTCGGTGGCCGGCGCATGCACGGCGGCCGCGATCGGCCGCCCGTCTTCGACAAGCGCGATAGCGATGCACCAGTCCGCCAGTCCTTTGATGAAGGAGCGCGTGCCATCGATGGGATCGACCACCCAGCGCCGCCGGTGTGACACGCGAACGTCCTCCGACTCTTCTGATTGCCATCCATAAGCCGGCGCGACCGCATGCAGCCGCTCGCGCAACAGCGCATCGACCGCGATGTCGGCTTCGGTCACCGGAGAGTCGAACTCCTTTTTCCAGGTGCGCACGTCGGTGCGGAACATGGAAAATGCGAGCCTGCCCGCTTCGCCCGCCGCGCTCGCAAGCGCCCGCGCGGCGTCCGCTGCCGCCAAGTCGCCGGACTCGTTCTTGGCTAATAGGACCTTGCTGGCGTCATTCATGCCGTGCCGTCTACGGCTCGCCTGAGTTCCGCGCAAGCTCTCAGCAGCGCGGTGACGCCCGATTAACCAGGCCCCTTAAGCCAATCCCGCCGAATTTCTGCCACGCTGGTCGCAAGCCGGGGCAGAAAAAAAGATCCCGGCCGGGAGTCGAGTTTGAGGCGTCAAATCGTGGCAGGCGAGGGCCTGCCCGCCGGGTGGGGCC
>DATBJU010000138.1:0-43095 GCA_036556265.1 Xanthobacteraceae bacterium
GTTATGGGTGTGACGTCGCCGTAACCTACGGTCGCGAGCGTCACGACGGCCCACCACATCGAATCCGGAATAGTTCCGAACTTTTCCGGCTGAGCCGATCCCTCGACCGCGTGCATGATCGATGCAGCAACAAGTGTCGCACCGATGATAATTACAAAACAGCCAAACAGAGCGCGCCGTTCCGTGTAGAGCGCGTCGAGCAGCGAACGCATGCCGGGTGAGTAACGCGCCAGTTTGAGAAATCGCACCATACGGAAGACAATGAGAAATCGAAGATCGGCCTGCGTGAACAGGACGATCCAGAACGGCGCGACTGCGAGCAAATCAACGATACCAATCGGACTGAGCATGTACTTCAGGCGCGCTCTCGCATCGTCATGGTCGGCCGCCACCCACACCCGTAATACATACTCGGCCGTGAACAAGATCAATGACAGCAACTCGATCACGACGAACAATGCGTGATAGCGTGCACCGAGCGACGGCACCGTCTCGAGGGACGTCGCGAGAAGGTTGACGACGATCATCGTCACGAGAAACCGGTTCACGGCTCGACTGGTGGAGTCGCCGAATGAACCTTGCTCCAAAATCTCGTGAACGCGGCGACGAAGCGCAACGATGTTTGGCGTGCGCCAGCTCATCATGTCAGCCGCCGCTGAGCGCGGCCTCCACGGCAGCCAGCGCCGCCTCGGCCTTGGAGCCGTCCGGCCCGCCTGCCTGCGCCATATCGGGCCTGCCACCGCCGCCCTTGCCGCCGAGCGCCTCCGCCGCCTTTCGCGCGAGTTCGACGGCGTTGAAGCGCTTGGTCAGGTCAGCAGTCACCCCGACCACGATGCCCGCCCTGCCCTCGTCATTGACGGCGACCAGGGCGACCACGCCCGACCCGATCTGTTTCTTGCCATCGTCCGCGAGGCTCTTGAGATCCTTCATGTCGATGCCGCTGACGGACCGTGCGAGCAGTTTGATGCCCCCGACATCGCGCACGCCATCGACCCCCGCGCCCGTCGCAGCGCCACCGCCCATGGCGAGCTTCTTCTTCGCCTCAGTCAACTCTCGCTCGAGCCGCTTGCGCTCATCGAGCATCTGCGCGAGGCGCACATCGATCTCGCCCACGGGAACTTTCAGCAGGCCCGCCAGGTCGCGCAGCTTGCGGCTCTCGCCGGCGAGATGCCTTCGTGCCGCATCGCCCGTCATGGCCTCGATGCGACGGATCCCGGCCGCGACGGCGCCCTCGGAAACGACCGCCACCACGCCGATATCGCCCGTGCGGGCCACGTGCGTGCCACCGCACAGCTCGACCGACCAGCCCATGGCATTTCCACCACCCTTGCCCATCGCAACCACGCGCACCTCGTCGCCATATTTCTCGCCGAACAGCGCACGCGCACCTGAGGCGATTGCATCGTCGACCGCCATGAGCCGTGTCGTCACACGCGAATTCTCGAGGACTTTCTCGTTGGTGAGGTCCTCCACCTTCAGGATTTCTGTGTCGTCGATCGGCTTCGGGTGCGAGAAGTCGAAACGCAGCCGGTCGGGCGCGACCAGCGAACCTTTCTGTGCCACGTGATCACCGAGCACCTGGCGCAATGCCTCATGCAGGAGATGCGTCGCCGAGTGGTTGCGGCGGATGTCTGCCCGACGCGCGTGATCGACCAGCAATGCGAGTGCCTTGCCGGATTCAAGCGTACCCCGCTCCAGCTTGCCGAAATGCACGATGAGGTCACCCGCGCGCTTTTGCGTGTCGGTGACTCGGAAACGGATACCATCCGCTTCGAGCACACCGGTGTCGCCCACTTGGCCACCGGATTCGCCGTAGAACGGCGTCTGATTGAGGACGACGGCGCCCTCTTCGCCGGTCTTCAGCGACTTCACTTCGCTGCCGCCCTTGATGAGTGCCTTGACTACGCCCTCCGCGCTCTCCGTTTCATAGCCCAGGAACTCGCTCGCCCCGACCTTCTCCTTGAGCCCGAACCAAACGGTCTCAGCCGCCGCTTCACCCGATCCGGCCCACGCCGCCCGCGCTTTCTCACGCTGCTGCTGCATCGCCCGTTCGAACGCGTCGGTATCGACCGCAATGCCGCGCGGCTTGAGGGCATCCTGCGTGAGATCGAGCGGAAAGCCGTAGGTGTCGTAAAGCGTGAACGCCGTCTCGCCCTTGAGCTTGTCGCCGCGCTTCAGTCCCTTCGTCTCCTCGTCAAGGATAGCGAGCCCGCGCGCGAGCGTGATGCGGAAACGTGTCTCTTCAAGCTTCAGCGTCTCCTCGATCAGCCCCTGCGCTCGCACGAGTTCGGGATACGCCTGCCCCATCTCGCGCACGAGCGCCGGCACGAGCCGCCACAAGAGCGGGTCCTTCGCGCCGAGCAGCTGAGCGTGCCGCATCGCGCGCCGCATGATCCGTCGGAGTACATAGCCGCGGCCTTCGTTCGACGGCAACACGCCGTCGGCGACCAGGAAAGATGTCGCGCGCAGGTGGTCGGCGATCACGCGATGGCTGGCCTTCGCCGCACCCTCAGCTTCGACGCCGGTCGCATCAACACTCGCGCGGATCAACGCACGGAAGAGATCGATCTCGTAGTTGTCGTGGGTGCCCTGCAAGACTGCCGCAATGCGTTCAAGCCCCATGCCGGTATCGATCGATGGCTTCGGCAGGTTGACCCGCTCGCCACCCGGCAGCTGCTCGTACTGCATGAACACGAGATTCCAGATCTCGATAAAGCGGTCGCCTTCGGCATCCGCCGACCCGGGAGGACCGCCCGCGATGTGCTCGCCGTGGTCATAGAAGATCTCCGAGCACGGCCCGCACGGGCCGGTATCGCCCATGGCCCAAAAATTGTCGGAGCCGGCGATGCGGATGATGTGCGACTCGGGAAGCCGCGCAATCTTCTTCCACAGCTTGAAGGCGTCGTCGTCGTCGACATACACCGTCGCGATCAGCCGGTCCTTCGGAAGACCGAACGTCTCTGTCACGAGCTTCCAGGAGAGCTCAATGGCGAGCTCCTTGAAATAGTCACCGAACGAAAAATTGCCGAGCATCTCGAAGAACGTGTGATGACGCGTCGTGTAGCCCACGTTGTCGAGATCGTTATGCTTGCCGCCCGCCCGCACGCACTTCTGCGCGGTTACCGCCCGCTTGTATGGGCGCTTCTCAACCCCGGTGAACACGTTCTTGAACTGCACCATGCCCGCGTTCGTGAACATGAGGGTCGGGTCGTTGCGCGGGACGAGCGGGGATGACGGCACGATCTCGTGGCCGTGCCGGGCGAAAAAGTCGAGAAACGTTGACCGAATCTCGTTTACACCGCTCATGTCCGATCCAAATCCGCCGTCCGCGCGGCCGGAAGGCCAGAGCACCGGACGGCGGCGTGGCAAGAGAAGCCAAAGGTCGAGCGATGTCTAGCGACCACCCGGCGGCGTGTCGAGGGAGGGCAAAGCGCCAAGACCTTGAAGGGCTGCGCTTCTTTGCCGTGTAGAAAACGGGCTCGGAACATCACCGCCGGACGCGACACGGCCCGCCGCGGGCGGGGGACCGGCGGCGGGCCGTGCTTGGCCGAGGCTGTTCCCGGCGGCCGGAGAAACGCAGGCGGCCGCCGGTCCAAGGGACGGGCCGGATCGGGACGGCCCGGGCGCGGCGGACCGCTCAGGCCTCGGCGGCGTCTTCGTCGTCGTCGGATTCCTCGCCTTCCGTCTGACCAAGGATCTGTTCTGCGATCAGTCCGGCGTTCTGGCGGATCGCGGCCTCAATCTTGGCGGCGATCTCCGGATTCTGCTTGAGGAAGGCCTTCGCGTTCTCCCGGCCCTGCCCAATGCGCTGGCTGTCATACGAGAACCAGGCGCCCGACTTCTCCACCACGCCGGCCTTGACCCCGAGGTCGATCAATTCGCCGGTCTTGGAAACGCCCTCGCCGTACATGATGTCGAACTCGACCTGCTTGAACGGCGGTGCGAGCTTGTTCTTGACGACCTTCACACGCGTCTGGTTGCCGATCACCTCGTCGCGCTCCTTGATCGCGCCGATCCGGCGGATGTCGAGCCGCACTGAAGCGTAGAACTTGAGCGCATTACCGCCAGTCGTGGTCTCCGGCGAGCCGTACATGACGCCGATCTTCATGCGGATCTGATTGATGAAGATCACCATCGTATTGGAACGCGAAATCGACGCGGTAAGCTTGCGAAGCGCCTGACTCATGAGCCGCGCCTGGCTCCCCGGCTGCACGTCGCCCATCTCCCCGTCGAGTTCCGCACGCGGGACAAGCGCCGCGACCGAATCGATCACGAGGATGTCGACGGCGCCCGAACGCACGAGCGTGTCGGCGATCTCAAGCGCCTGCTCGCCCGCGTCCGGCTGGGAGATGAGCAGGTCGTCGATGTTGACTCCTAGCTTGCGGGCATAACCCGGATCGAGAGCATGCTCGGCGTCGATGAACGCGCAGGTCCCGCCGCGCTTTTGTGCCTCGGCCACCGCGTGCAGTGCGAGCGTGGTCTTGCCCGAAGACTCCGGTCCGTAGATTTCCACCACGCGTCCGCGCGGCAAGCCGCCGGTGCCGAGCGCGATGTCGAGCCCAAGCGAGCCCGAAGGAATGGTCTCGATGTCGACCCGCTCGCGCTTGCCGAGGCGCATGATCGAGCCCTTGCCGAAGTGCCGCTCGATCTGAGAAAGCGCCGCATCGAGCGCCTTGGACTTGTCCATGGAATTACTTTCTACGACTCGAAGTGCGGGTTGCGCTGACATTGCCGGGCTCCCAATTCAAACAAAGCCTAGAATAGAACGGAACCTGATCAATGTACATGGTTTGTTCTTAATGGCAAGTTACTTTGTAAAACATTGAAAGGAAAGGTGTAACCGCACGGCTTTCCCGATTTGTTCACACATCCCGTTGCTGCCGGAATCAACACAGCCGAATCTAGCGTCGCGCGACAAATTTGTCCCCCTCACGGACGGCCCTACGCGTTCGCCTGCAACACCGTCGCCGGCCGGCTGACCACGCGTCCCGCTCCGGAGTTCCCCTTCTTGGGCGATGTTCGTCCACCGCCCACTCCGCTACAACTTGGCGTCGATGCTCGCGCAAAAGGCTCATCGGGCCCTCGTCAGCCGACGCGATGGATCTTCCATGGGGCTCCATCCGAGAGGAATTCTCGCAGGCGCGCTTCTGCTCTCAGCGCCACTGATCACGTCGGTATCGTTCGCCGCCGAAAACTTCGAGAGTCATTACACCTCGGTCGCGATCGAGAAGTGCCGGACTGTCGACGAGGCGAAGCCTGGGGAAGGTGAATGGCACATCTGGTCGTGCAAGGGCCGCGCCGGCTTGGTCGTGGTGCGCGCGGAGGCCGATCTCCGCGAAATCGTTTCGGTCGGCCGCAGCGTTGAAGCTGCGCGCGAGGAGCCGGCGGCAAAGACCTGGTTCGGGCCGTTCAACATCGCCGGCGACACGATCGAATGGCGCAGCATCAAGGGAGCGAAGGCGCCCTTTGCGATCATTCAGCGGTGGACCCTGTCCGACAGCGAGAACCCCGACAACGAAGGCGCGCCGAAGCCCTACGGGCTGATGGTCGTCACGCGCCTGCCGCCGGGTCCCGTCTGCCATGTCGCCCTTGTCGATGCCAACGAGAACGCCGACCACAACGTGCTCGCGCGTCGCGTCGCGGACGAGCATGCCCGAGCCTTTCGCTGCGACTTGGATAAGATGCTCGTCGTCGGCAAGCGCGGCCGCGCCATCGAGCTGATTGGGCCGTAGTCCGCACGCAGCTTGCGCGCCATCTCATCATCCTCACGTTTTACGTAAGCTTGAATAGTTTCGCCGCATTGCGGCGGCCGATCTTCAGCCGATCCGCCTCGTCGATCTTCGCGTTGTCGAACCAGTTCGCCGCATGATCGATGTTCTCGAACGGCCAGTCGGTCGAGAACATGATGCGATCCGCCCCAATCTCGTTCATCGCGCACAAGAGTGTGGGCGTGTGGAAATTGCCCGACGTCGTCACGTAAAAGTTGGCGCGGAAGTATTCTCCGATCTTCTTGTTCGCGGCGTACGCGTGCCGTTTCCTGACCCAGGCGTTGCAATTGTCGACGCGCCACATCGAATAGGGCAGCCCCTCGCCCAGATGTCCGAGGATGATCTTGATGCGCGGATACTTGTCGAACAGACCCGACGCCATCAGACGCAGCGAATGCACCGCCGTCTCCTGCGCGAAGCCCCACGCCGGACCGAGCATCCACTCGTGCCCCTCGTAGATTCTTGCCTGGCTCGCAAGCGGCGCGCGCGGATGCAGGTAGAACGGCACGTCGAGTCGCTCGACCGCCTCCCAGAACGGCCAGTACTGCTTGAGGTCGTAATAGATGGCCGTATCCGGCTTGGGTGATTGCGAAAATCCGTTCACCAGCGCGCCTTTGAATCCGAGTTGCTTCACACAGCGCTCGAGTTCGCGCGCCGCGCGCTCCGGGTCCTGCATCGGCAGCGCCGCAAGCGCCTGGAAGCGATCGGGCCGCTTGCGCACGGCTTCCGCGAGAAAGTCGTTCGCTTTGCGCGAAAGCGTGTCCGCTTCCGCCGGATTGGGAATGCGCTGAATCGCGGGCGCGTTCAGCGACAGAATCATCATCTCCATCCCGTACTGATCCATGAGCCGCAGGCGCTGATCGTAAAGATCGACCATGCGGCGGCTCAGCTCCGGCCACTCTTCATCCGGAAACAGACCCTTCGGATCGGGAACGGTTTCCTCGATCGCAAAATGCTCCTCGAGCCCGATCTTGCCCTGCATCGAACGCCCTCCCCACACGACGCGCCGGCACAACCGCCAAAACGCGCACAATCCTAATCAAATGGGCGCTCTTATTTTAAGCGCCCGTCAAAAGGGTAAGCCGACACTTCGTGTGCAACAACACGGAGCGATCGATGACCAGGACTCTCACCACGCTCACCGCGGCTGGCGCGCTTTGCGTTGCGACCCTTGCGGCAACGCCGGCCCGCGCCATGGACCCCTGGACGGCGGCCGCCTGGTTCGCCGGCGGCGTGCTTGTCGCCGGCCTCTTCTGGGCGCCCTACGCTTACGGCGCCCGCGGTTATGTCGGGCCATACGGCTATGCCGGCCCGTACGGATATGCCGGCCCCGTCGGCTACGCATCGACCGGCGGCTGCTATCCGGCCCAAGTATACCAAGCCGGCGCCTACCGCACGGTTCGTGTCTGCTTCTGAGGGGCACTCCCACCAGGCATCGTGCGCTCCGGCTGCCTGATGCGGCCGGCGCGCAGGCCTTTCTTCGGGCCGCCTGGCATTAAGCGCCCGTCAACGTCGTGGCCGCATAGTTCGCCCGTAACGATTCGGGGGCGGATCCATGGCGAAAACCTTCAGGGCAGCAGCGGCTGCGAGCACAATCGGCGTAGTGTTGCTTGCGGCGACGCCCGCGCGCGCTTTCGATCCCTGGACCGCGGCCCTGTTCTGGATCGGCGGCGCCTACGTCGGCTCGCTGTACGGCATGCCCTATCCTTACGCCGGTATGTACCGGCAGCCGTACGCGTACATGCCGCCCGCCTACGGCTATCCGCCTGCCTATGCCGGCCCTGCCCCCGCTTCCTACGCCGCGCCGCCGCCACCGCCCGCGAATGATGCCCGCGATCCCAAGAGCCCGGACCGCTGCATGCCGGCTACGATGATGATCGACGGCGCGCAGCGAGAAGTTCGCCTCTGCTACTGAAGCCTCACGTCTTCATCGTTTCTTTCACCGCCGCGACCAACTGCTTGAGCGTGAACGGCTTCGGCAGGAAGCTGAACTTCTCACCCGGCGGCAGATTTCTGCGGAACGCCTCTTCCGCATAGCCCGAGACGAAGATCACCGCGACGTCCGAGCGGCGCTTGCGCAACTCCTTGAGCAGCGTCGGCCCGTCCATCTCGGGCATGACGACGTCCGACACGATGAGCTGAACGTCGGTCTTGTGCTGGTCGAGCAATTCCAGCGCCTCGACGCCGCTGCCCGCTTCCAGCACGGTGTACCCGCGCGAGGTGAGCGCACGTGATGCGAACGCGCGCACCGCCTCTTCGTCCTCGACGAGCAGCACCGTACCGTGGCCCGTGAGATCCGAATCCGGCGTCTCCGGCTCCGCCGCGCGCACAGGTTTCTCGTCCGGCGCCGGAATGTGGCGCGGCAGGAACAGCTGAAACGTGGTGCCCTTGCCGACGACGCTCAGCGGATAGATGTACCCGCCGCTCTGTTTCATGATCCCGTAGACCGTGGAGAGCCCGAGCCCGGTGCCCTTGCCGAGCTCTTTCGTCGTGAAGAACGGCTCGAAGATCTTGTTCAGGTCGTCCTGCGAAATGCCGGTGCCGGTATCCTCCACTTCGATCAGCACGTAGTCCGCCGGCGCGAAGCCCACATGCCCGAACTGCCGCGCCTCCTCGCGCGAGACGTTGCGCGTGCGGATCGTGAGCTTGCCGCCGTGCGGCATGGCATCGCGCGCGTTGACCGCAACATTCACGATCACCTGCTCGAACTGGTTGAGATCGACTTTCACCGGCCACAGGTCGCGTCCATGCTTGAGCTCGAGCTCCACCGTCTCGCCGATGATGCGTTTCAGCAGCCCGATCGAAAGATCCGACAGCACGTCGCCGAGCGCGAGCACTTGCGGACGCAGCGTCTGCTGCCGCGAGAACGCGAGCAATTGCCGCACCATGCTCGCCGCGCGGTTCGCGTTCTGCTTAATCTGCATCAGGTCCTGGAACGACGGATCGGTCGGCCGATGGTTCGCGAGCAACAGGTCCGAATAGCCGATGATCGCCGTCAGCACGTTGTTGAAGTCGTGAGCGACGCCGCCGGCGAGCTGGCCGACCGCCTGCATCTTCTGCGCCTGCGAGAACTGCGCCTCGAGCGCGCGCTGCTCGGTGATCTCGAGCGCGTAGACGATCGCGGCCTCACCACCTTCCTCGCCGTCGACCGGTGTCACGAAGAAGCGCGCGATGCGTCCGGCCGCACCGGCAAGCGCGATTTCCACCGAGCCGTTGGCATCGCGGCCTTCGAGCGACGCCCGTACGAACGCATCGAGCTTGGCGCGGTCGCGCTCGATCGCGACCGAGAGGATCGAGCGTGCTTCGCCCTCGTCCGCTCCCGCCGCGCCGAACAAACGCGCGAAGCTCGGATTGGTCTGCTCGATCCGGCCCTGCCGGTCGATCATCGCGATCGCGACCGGCGTGTGATTGAAGAAGCGCGCGAACCGCACCTCCGCCGCGCGCAGCGCGTCCGGCACATCGCCGCGCGCGCGATTGAGCACGAGCGTGCGCGAGGCGCCCGCCGTTCCGTCGGCGGCGAACGCGACACGATGATAGAGCCGCACCGGCAGGCTGTGCCCGCCCTTGCGCTTCAGGTCGAGATCGATGATTTCCGTCCGCACCTGCCCCGGCGTCGGCTGGAGATGCTTGATCATGTCCGCGCCCGGCGCCTGCACGAGATCGCCGAGCGTCAGTCCCTGCGGCGTGAACTCCGCGAGATCGTACCCGAGCCACCCGGCGAGCGTCGCGTTGAGGTAGAGCACGCGTCCGGTGAAATCGACCGAGAAGAATCCGGCCGGCGCATGGTCGAGAAAATCGATCGCATGCTGCAGTTCGAGAAACGTATTCTCCTGCCGCTCACGCTCGCGCGTGACGTCCGCGACACCCCAGGCCGCGATGCGCGCGAGCCGTCCCTGACGGCCGAGCGGCCGCACGCGCAATCGCAGCCAGCGCGCGGGAAGATCGCCGCGGCCGGCGATGCGGATTTCCTCGGAGCGCGCGTGCCCGTCCTGCGCCGCTTGCGACAGGCGATAGATCGCGTCGGCAACGCTCGGATCGCTCGTGAACAGCCGCTCCACCGGCCGCACGTCGTCCTGGCCTTCCGCGTCGGTGATGTCGAGATAGGTGCGGTTCGCGTAGAGCACACGGCCGGATGCGTCGACGAGCGCGATGCCTTCGGCCGCGCCGTCGGCGAGCGCCTGCGTGAGATCGTTCTTCCCCTTGCGTCCGGCGAACTCGACGATGCCGGCCGCCGCGGCGAACAATGCGAACACGCCGACAACGGCGAGCACCGCGAGCACCGTGATGATGTAGGGACCCGCGCGCTCCTGGCCGATGATCAGCAGCACGATCGCGAGCGCGACGAGCGCGACCGCGACCAGCACGACGAGGCCGACGCTGCCCGTGGCGCCACGGTCGACCGGCGCTCGCTCGTCGACTTGGCTCATGCCTTCGACCTCTCCCGCGGAACCGGGCGATCCGGCTGACCGCGGACCGAATCCCGTGTGCCCGAGAATACCCTCTCTCCGCAAGTTCGGCTGTGACATCCCTCCTTCCATGCCCGCCCCTTAGTGCCGCACGCCGCGACGCAGCCGCATGACGTAGCCGATGACCTCGGCGACCGCCTTGTACTGCTCAGGCGGAATCTCCTCGTCGATTTCGACGGTCTTGTGCAGGGTGCGCGCGAGCGGTGGGTTCTCGACGACCGGTACGCGGTGCTTCTCGGCGATCTCGCGGATCTTGAGCGCGACCGCGTCCATACCCTTGGCGATGCAGAGCGGCGCGTTCATCCCCTTCTCGTACTTCAGCGCGACCGCGAAGTGCGTCGGGTTGGTGATCACCACCGTCGCCTTCGGCACTTCCGCCATCATGCGCTTGCGCATGCGCGACTGGCGGATCTGGCGCAGCTTCGCCTTGATGGTCGGGTCGCCTTCCGTCTCCTTGTATTCCTCGCGAATCTCGCGCAGCGACATGCGCTGCCGCTCGTACCACGTGTGGCGCGCCCACAGCCAATCGAGCGCCGCGATCACGGTCATCACCGCGACGACGCCGAACAGGAGCCGCAGCGTGAGCGTGTGCGCGACCGGCAGCACCATCGTGTAGTCGCCGGCGAGGAGCTGCGTGATCGTACCGATCTCCGGCATCATCACCGCGACGATCACCGCGCTCACGACGCCGATCTTGGCGATCCCTTTGGCAAATTGCACGAGTGCATGCTTCGAGAACAGGCGCTTCGCGCCGGCTGCCGGTGAGATGCGCGACAGCTGCGGCTTCAGCGACTCGCCGGTCCAGAGCCAGCGATGCTGCAAGAGATTTCCGCCGAACGCCGCGACGATGAGGAGCAGCATGAGCGGCGCGATCGCGACCATCGCGTCGAACAGGAGGTTGCCGCTCAACCGGATGATCGTGCGGCCGTCGACGCCGATCGCATGCGAGGTCGCGAACAGTTGCGCGAACGTGCGCGCGAGATGGTCGGCCGCAACGCCCCCGAACGCGAACAGCGCAAGCGTGCCGCCTGCGAGGAGGAACAGCGTGTTGACCTCCTGGCTCTTCGCGACGTCGCCGCGCTTGACCGCGTCCTCAAGCCGTTTCGGCGTCGGCTCTTCGGATCGTTCCTGGTCTGCGTTCGGATCGTCAGCCACGGCTCAGCCTCACGTCTGCGGGCCGAGTTGACTCAGGACCTCGCCGAGGTAGCTGATGAACGTGTTCATCAGCACGCCCACGAGCGCGAGCAGGATCACAAAGCCGATCAGGATCGAGGCCGGCAGGCCGAGGAAGAACACCTGCAGCTGCGGCATCAGCCGTGCGAGCACGCCGAGGCCGACGTTGAACAGGATCCCGAATACGAGGAACGGCGCCGCGAGCTGGATGCCGACACGGAACGCGCCGGAGACGGTCGTGATCATCAGCTCGGCGACATCACCGGTCGGCAGCGCAGCGCCCGGCTTGAACAGATTGTAGCTTTCGTCGAGCGCGCCGATCGCGAGGTGATGCATATCGGTCGCGAAAATGAGCGCGACGCCGAGGATCGCGAGGAAGTTCGAGACCAGCACGCTCTGCTGATCCTGCGTCGGGTCGACCGCCATGCTGAAGCCGAGGCCGAGCTGGAACGCGATCGTCGTACCCGCGATCATGAGCGCGGAGAGCGCGAGCCGTGCCGTGAGCCCGAGCACGGCGCCGATCAGCACCTCTTGGATCAGCGTGCCGAGCAACGGCGCGAAGCCCTTGTCGAGATCCGCGACGTAGGCGTTGCGGTAGATCGGCAGCAGCACGAGCGTCAGCACGAGTGCGGTGACGAGGCGGATCCGCACCGGGATGCCGCGCTCGCCGAGCCCCGGCATCAGCATCGCCATGGTGCCGAGCCGCGCGAACATCAACAGGAATATTGCGGCGAGTGCCGGCAGGAAGGAGATATTGACGGTCATTGCCCGCCCCGGCTTCAGCCGGCCGCGATGCGGTCCGCGATGCGCGCCATATAGGCTTGCAGCACGTCGCCCATGAACGGCAGCGCGAGCAGGAGCGCGATGAACACCGCGAGGATCTTCGGCACGAACACGAGCGTCATTTCCTGGATCTGCGTCAGCGCCTGCAAGAGCGAGATCGCGACGCCCACGATCAACGCGACGAGCAGGAGCGGGCTCGACACCAGGATCATCGTGAAGATGCCGTCGCGAGCGAGATCGAGAACTTCGGCGCCGGTCATGTGTTTCCTTCCTCCCAAACATCTGTCATCCCGGCCGAGCGAGCGCGCGCAAGCGGGCGAGCGAGAGCCGGGATCCAGGGCCACCGCCCGGTCAGGTGTTCCTGGATCCCGGATAGCCGCTTCGCGGCTTCCGGGATGACAACTAGACGCAATGCTGTCTCCTTCAGGAAATAACTCAAATCGGCATCCGGAAGATTTCCTCGTACGCGGCGATCACCTTGTCGCGCACCGAGACGAGCGTCTCGACCGCGACTTCGGTTTCCGCCACCGCGGTCACGACGTCGACGAGATCGGACTTGCCACCGGCGAGCTGCATCGCCTTGCTGTCGGCGTCGTGTCCTTTCTCCATGATCGTGTTGAACGCCTTCTCGACGAGCGCACCGAAATTCGGCCCGGACGCGCTCGTGCCGGTGAGGCTCGACGCGACGGACGAATTTCCGCCCGCGATGCGCGCGAGCTGAGCGTAGGCGTTGGCGGCGGCGATCGGTGAGGCCATTCAGTGATTCCTTCTAGATCCGCAGCATGTCGAGGGTGCGCGCGATCATGCGGCGCGTCGCGCTGATCACGTTGATGTTCGCCTCGTACGACCGCTGCGCCTCGCGCATGTCGACGGTCTCGATCAGCGGATTGACGTTCGGATACTTCACGTTGCCGCGATCGTCGGCGGCCGGGTGTCCCGGCTCGTTCCGGATCGTGAAGTCGGTGCGGTCCGGCTGCACACGGCCGAGGGTCACGACCTGCGCCTGCAGCTCGCGATCGAAGTTCGACTTGAAGCTCACGATGCGTCGCCGGTACGGATCGGCCTTCGACGTCTGCGCGGTCGAGCTTGCGTTCGCAATGTTCTCCGCGATCACTTTCATGCGGCCCGACTGCGCCTTGAGGCCGGACGCCGCGATCGTCAACGTCTTGATGAAATCCATCGACGACCCCTACGTTCCCCGGACGCGCTGCAGCGTGTAGCGCAGCGAAACGGTGCAGCGCAGATCCGGGGCCCATCCGCCGCGATGGGTCCCGGGTCTGCAGCGCACCACTCCGCTTCGCTTCGTGGCGCGCTGCGCCCGGGAAACGTCAATCAAAGTCATCCCCTATTTCCTCCCGAGCGCCGTCTTCAGCAATCCGAGCCCGCGCGAGTAGAGCGCCGTCACCGCCTGGTGATCCATCTGGTTCTGCGCGACCTTCATCATCTCGTCCTCGAGCACGACGGCATTGCCGCGCGGCGTCGTCTCGAAGCCGCCGCGGTTGTCGGTGGCGAAGCGCGTCGCCTCACCCATGCCACCGCCGGTGATGTGTCCCGGCGCGGTGGCTGCGACTTTCACCGTGTTCGTCGCTTTCAGCACTTCGTGGAAGTCGAGCTGCTTCAGGTCGCGGCCGCGATAGCTCGGCGTGTCGGCGTTGGCGACGTTCTCCGCAAGCAGGCGCTGGCGCTCCTCGAGCCAGTACATGCGGTGCTTGAGCATCGCGAACAGCGGAAGGTCCGTGACCGACATCGTCCCTGCTCCCCGGACGGCAACTCTTGCCTGCCGTATGGTTAAGGCGCGGTTAATGGGCGTTTTCCGCACGCCTGCAGCGGGTTCCGCGCGTCCGGGAAATGCACGGTTTCGCTTTGCGCGCCGCACATGTGTTAACGCTTTCTTAGGTATGGGGGCGGCAATTCTTGCCGTGGCCGTTAACCCTTCTGCTTCGCCGCGGCACCAGGGACGGGAGAGTGAAATGGGATTTTTCGAGTCGATCTTCGGCAGCGAGCTGGGGCTTCCGGCGCGCGCGGTCGTCGCGCTCGTGCTCGTGCTCGCGCTGATCGCGCTCACGGTATGGCTGATGCGCCGCTTCGGCGAGACGCGCGGCCTCGGCGGATCCGGCGGACGCAACCGCCAGCAGCGACTCGCGGTGCTCGATTCGGCGGTCGTCGATGCGCGCCGCCGCCTCGTGCTCATTCGCCGCGACAACGTCGAGCATCTCCTGCTGATCGGCGGCCCGAGCGACGTCGTGGTCGAGCCGAACATCGTGCGCGCCGCACCCGCGGGCGGCGCCGCTCGTCCTGCGGCGCGGCCGGGCGGATACGAATCGGAGGAGGAGTCCTCCATCATTCCCGAACCCAGCGAAGCGCCGGCGAGCGCACCACGCGGCGAGCCGCCGCGCACCATGCCGCGCCCCGCCCCGCAGAAGGTCGATCCGCAATACGCCGATATGGCGCACCGCCTCGAGCAGGCGCTCCGCAAGCCCGCGGGCGAGCTCGACGTGCCGCGCACGGGCCCGGTCGCGCCGGTTCCGCGCGCACCCGAGCCGCGCATTCTCGAGCCGCGCGCCCCAGCGGCGCCCGCGCCGCGCGCGCCCGCTCCGCGCGCGATCGAGCCGGTACGTGCACCCGAGCCGCGCCCCGCCAAAGCGCCACAGGAAGGTCAGGCCGCGCAAGGCCAGCAATCCGCAGCCGATGTGTTCGGCAGCCTCGAGGAGGAGATGGCGAGTCTCCTGCGCCCCGGGGCGAAGAAGGAAAATAAATGACGCATGTCATCCCGGAAGCCGCGAAGCGGCTATCCGGGATCCAGGACCACTTCACGCCGTGTTCCTGGATCCCGGGTCTGCAGCGCACCGCTTCGCGCTGCGCCGCGCCCGGGATGACAGTTCTGATCGTCATCGCCCTCCTTCTCACCGCCCTCTCCACCGCCCACGCGCAGGACATCTCGATCAGCTTCGGCAACGGCCAGAACGGCGGCACCGGACTGACCGAGCGCGCGGTGCAGCTGATCGCGCTGATCACGGTGCTGTCGCTCGCGCCCGCGATCCTCGTGATGGTGACCTCCTTCACGCGCATCGTCGTGGTGCTCTCCTTGCTCCGCACCGCGATCGGCCTGCAGACCGCGCCGCCGAACGCCGTCATCATTTCGCTCGCGCTGTTTCTTACGGCGTTCGTCATGGGCCCCGCGTTCCAGCAGGCGTACGACCAGGGCGTGCGCCCGCTCGTCGCCGGCGAGTTGCAGCCGCAAGCCGCGTTCGAGAAAGGCTCCGAGCCGTTCCGCGCCTTCATGATGAAGAACGTGCGCGAGAAGGATCTCGGCCTCTTCATGGACATGGCGCGCGAAGCGCCACCGACAGCACCCGAGGCGACGCCGCTCCGCATTCTCGTGCCGGCCTTCATGATCTCGGAGTTACGGCGCGCGTTCGAGATCGGCTTTCTTCTGTTCGTGCCCTTCCTCGTGATCGACCTCGTGATTGCCTCGGTGCTGATGTCGATGGGCATGATGATGCTGCCGCCCGTGATCGTCTCGCTCCCGTTCAAGCTGATCTTCTTCGTGCTCGTGGACGGCTGGAGCCTCGTCGCGGGCTCGCTCGTGCAGAGTTTTGGCTCCACCTGAGCCTCTGAATCCCTCCCCTTCAGGGGAGGGATGATCGAAACTCTCCGCTGTCCCGGAGATGCCAATGACCCCCGCGCTCATCAACCTCATCAGCTGTGCGTTCGCGCTTCTCGCCGCCGGCTTCTGGCTGTGGTCCGCGGCAACGCGCTTTCCCGAATTGCGCGGCCGCCACAAAACCGTGCTCGAGGACATGCAGTTGCGCTCGCAGACGCTGCGCCACCAGTCGCGGCCGCAACGCGGCCGCCGCGGCTTCCGCCGCAGGCGCGGCCGTCTTCCAACCAATCGGTATCATCGCGGCGCTCGCGGGCTGAGGGCGCGCGGACGCCCGAGCAATGCGACGATCGCACCTCGCTCGACGCGGCGTGCGATGCTTACGTGAGCACGTAATACGCGGCGATCACCACCACGGCCGCGACGATCGTCCAAAGGATCGCGGAGCTTGCCGGGCTCACCTGCTCGAACAGCGCCCAGCGGCCCTTGTTTTCTTCCAGGAGAGATTTGTTCATGGCTGCCTCCAGCATAGTGAAGGACTTTACTTGCATGGGCTTTGAGCAAGTTCGTGCATTGATCTGCCTCAATGCGTTTCCCGACCTGCCGGCCGAGTTTGTATCGGAAGTCCGCGTGAAAATTCGCAATTCTTGAGAGGAGCATGTCATGACCACTGCTCTCACGCTCGAGCAGTATCTCGCGCAAAAAGGCATCGCATACGACGTGCTGCCGCATGCGCCCGCAGAGTCGTCGCTGCGAACAGCGGCGGCTTCGCATGTGCCGGCCGACAAGCTGGCGAAAGCCGTCGTGTTGAAGAAAAAGGGCGGCTATCTGCTGGCCGTGTTGCCGGCCTCGCAACAACTGGCATGGAAGACGCTCGGCGATTGGCTTCACCAGGATGTCGCCCTCGCGAGCGAGGAGGAGATCTGCTGGCTGCTTCCGGACTGCACCACCGGCGCGGTGCCGCCGATCGGCGATGCGTACGGCATCGAGACCATCGTTGACGACAGCATCACCCACCAGCCGGACGTCTACTTCGAGGCGGGAGATCACGCCACGCTCGTTCACATGGACGGGCCCGCATTCGACAAACTGATGGCGAGCGCCAAGCACGGCCGCTTCAGCGTCCGTCACTGAGAATATCGGGGCGGCACACTTACTTGTTTCCCTCCCCTTCAGGGGAGGGTCGGCGAGCGGCAAAGCCGCGCGCCGAGTGAGGCAATAGCGCTCACTCATCCCTCTCAATCCCCGCCTTCTGCTCGATCGCCTCGAGTTGGCGCTCCATCACCATCGCGGCGCGCCGCATGATGTCGTCGATCCGCCGGTTCACTTCTTCGTAGGCTTTGGCTTCGCGGTCCCGACCCGGCACGAGCGCCATGATCGGCCTGAGCACAGCGAATACATTCTGCGCGAGCGTCGGCGTGCAGCGCGGAATCGGCCCTTCCGCGAAGCCGCGGCACCCGCGCGCGCGGCGGCAAGCCGGCCGCGCGCAGTTGGACCAGAGTGAGAACGCGTCGCTCGCGCGCACAATGGTGTTCTGCTGGGCGCCACTGATTTCGGGCTGGGAAAGATCGACGATTTCGGACATTCCGGATTCCTTTCGGGGAGATCGTTGGAGTTTCGGTTGAGGTCGCTCAGGCGCCGCTTCATGCGGGCGAGCGAAGTGATTCTCGCGGCGGGATTTTTCCGCCCGAGGCATGCAATCCCCTCGCCTGCTCACGACACTTCGTGCGCAAGTCGGGGTAAACCCGGCCTGCGAGGGGAGATGGCGCGCCGACGGGCGCACCTTGGGTAGTTTTCACGGCCTTTACGGCCGTGGCGCCTATCGGCGCGCCATCGCGGCGTCTTAAACCCCGGGCCGCGCTTTTCAGGAGGCCGTCGCCGGACTCCCTCTCAGCCACGCTCCTGGCAGGCGGTCCTGGCGCTCTTGCGGACGGGTTCGCAAGAAGCGAACCGCGCTCGCAAGCAGCGCGCGTCCGAAGACGCTGCCGCCGGGCGGTGTCCACGGGGCTCCCGGTGCCGCGCTTGCGAAGCGCGAGCAGCAGGCGCCGCACCCCACCCCATCGACTAGACGCCTCTAGAAGACGCCCCTCGTGAGCGGGGATCGATAGTGACTATATTCCTATACATAACGGAGTCAAGAAGCAAAATTTGCTTATACTGCCAATGCAGCCAGGAGTTGTTGTAGTCCGGCGCGATGGCCGACCACTACGTCGAGAAGGTACGCCAGTTCGCCATGCATCGCGGCGAGGAAGACGCGAATAAATGAAACGACTCCGACAAACGACTAGGCGAGTGCGCGCAGCGTTTACGGGAGAGACGGTGGTGGCGCGGAAATAACCCGGCTCTGCAAGGTCAGGCCGAGATCGCCTTGCGACATCGCATCAGCTCCCCTTCCAGCCGCTCGACGTTCTGAAACAACCGGGAGCCGATCAGCTTCAGAAAGTAGAAGCCGAACTTCGGATTCTGAAAGAACAGCTGCTCGAGCTGACCATAGCCGATTTCGAGCAAGATGCCCGCTTCGACGCATTCAACAGTCTGCGTCCGGCGGCAGTTCGGCGACAGGAAGGCGAGTTCTCCGACGACCTGCGTCGGCCCAAGCTCGAGGCCCGTCTCCGCGAGACGGAAGCGCCCAGAAACGACGACATACATGTCGGCGGCGATGTCGCCTTTGCGGAACAGCACCGTGCCAACGTTCATTCGCTTCGTTGAAGAGAACGGCTTGATCCAGTCGAGATCGAGGTTGCCGTGCGCCGCCTCCCGCACCTGCCGCGTCAATTGCATCATCTCGTAAAGCCGCAGCGAGTTCAGCGGCAGGAGAACGAGATGGAGCATCAGGACGGGATACAGGCTGCCGAGATATCCGTAGGTGAGGAAGGCAACATTGGCGCATATGCCGAGAACACGGAGCGGGATCATCGTCTTCATGTAGAAGGCGAGAATGACCAAACCCGACGCGAGGAATCCGATCAGGTCCGCGGCGCTCATGACGCGTCTCCTTCGTGCCCCCGGGCATGCTAGCGGTTTGACAGCCTTGATCCAACGACAAGCCGATGCGGAGCACACGAATTCGATTGCGTTGACGGGGAGTGCGAGTCCGAGCGACAGGATCGAGCGCCGCTAACCAGCCCCCTCCCTCGCGAGTTAGCCGCTGCTTACGAAAAGGCTACGTCGAGGATCATCATTGCGACAACGCCGATCATCAGACCCGCCGTGGCACGGTCCTCGTGGCCTTTTCGATGCGTCTCAGGAACGATCTCATTGCTGATCACGAAAATCATCGCCCCTGCGGCAAAACCCATCCCCCAGGGCAGCAATGGGGTTAATAGCGATACCGCCGTGACACCCAAAAGCCCTCCGACCGGCTCGATCAACCCGGTCGCGGTTCCGATTGTTGCCGCCGCAAGGCGCGAGTAGTTCTGCGAAACCAGGGCGGTCGCTACAGCGAGGCCCTCAGGCACGTTTTGCAGCCCGATGCCGATTGCCAGGGTCGTCGCCTTCGACAGATCGCCACTGCCGAAACCGATGCCCACTGCAAGCCCCTCGGGAAAATTGTGCAGCGTGATCGCGATCACGAACAGCCAGATCCGCCGCAGCGCCTTCGGATCGCCTCCGCTGGGACCAAGAATAAACTGTTCATGCGGAATGCGTTGGTTCAGGTAGGCAAGCACCCAGGCGCCGATGAGCACCGCCGCGGAAATGACAAGGACTGCCCCGTTGCGGCTACCCAAGTCAGCCGTTGCATAGCTCAGACCCGGCAGGATCAGCGAGAAGAACGACGCGGCAAGCATCACGCCTGCAGCAAAGCCGAGAAGCGTGTTTTGCAGTCGCTCGGAAATATTCCGGATGAGCAAGACGGGCAGTGCGCCAAGGCCAGTCGCGAGCCCTGCGATCCCGCTTGCTGCCAATCCAAGCACAATCTGTGTGGAGTCCATATTCAGGATATCAAATTCAGTTTCGGGCAGCTGCCGATATGAAAATCAATCTCTGGCCGCATAAATTCGTCGAGAACCGCGCGGACGGCATTGACTCACATCAACTCCAGCGGGGGACACGACGAACCGCGATCTGCGGGCGCTGCTCGGCTATCCGAACGGTCTGCGCGCGGTCGCCTCGCGCTACCGGCGGCCGCTCGCGCCGATGGTCCACTGGAACAGATATGAGATGGAAAAATACCGGCCCGAGGCGATGGTCAATCACCATGTCGATAAGGTGCGCCAGTTCGCCATGTATCGCGGCGAGCAAGGCGCGAACGAATGGGACGACGCCGACAAGCGACTTAGTGAGTGGCGTACAGCATTCACGGGCGAAACGATCCGCCGCTAGTCGTGCGTTACGGCCGTGCGAAAGTTCTTCAGCCGCGGGGACACGCGCCCCTCGAGCCACTCTTCGTTTTCCGCGAGCAGACGGAAACTGCGCGCCTTCATCTGCTGGTTTTCGCGCTCCAGCGGTGAATGTGATCGTCGCGCCGCTCTGAATGCGTCCGCCGCCTGCTTCCGCAATCGGGCGATCTCGTTCGACATGGGGACCTCTCCTGCCGCACGCGCCCCCCATCCGGAAAAACCCTACGGGTCGATTGCGACGGAGACAAGACGCGCCGCTCCGAGCGATCGTTATGCATGCTCCCGTTCCCGAAGCCCGACCGCAGCGCGCAAGAAATTTTTTGCAGCGCGGGAACGCTCGCATCCCTCGCCCGTTACGGCCGCAGGACCCCAGTCAAGGCAGATGCGGAGCAAAACAATGGCCAATCCCCGTCAGGACGTGCAGGAATCGTCGAGAAAAGTCGCCGACGAGACGAGCCGCGCAGCAACCAGAACAGCCGAAGCCGGCGAGCGCGCCGCGCGCGCAGGTTCCGCCGCAGTTCAGCGCAGTGCCGAAACCGCGCAGCAGGCCTGGGAATCCGGCAGTGACGTGATGGCCGAGTGGATCAGGCGCGTGACCGAGCAGTTCGCCCGCGCCTTCGGTTTCACCGGCGAAGGAACGGAGAAGGCGGCGGAACAATCCTTGCGCAATGTGCGCGCAATGGCGCAATCCGGAACCGTTTTCGCGCAAGGCGTACAGGAAGTCTCGCGCGAATTCATGGAACTCCTGCGTAAGTCGATCGGGCACAATCTCAACTGGTTCAACGCATTCGCGCGCAGCACCAGCCCGCAGGAACTCGCTGCCGCACAGAGCGAGATTGCGCGCGACAACCTCCAGGATCTACTCGACGCCACGCGCAGGACGGCCGAGGTGTCGGTACGCATGGCCGACGAAGCCACGCAGAGGATGAGCGACGTGCTGGAGACGACCCGGCGCGCCGCGTGAACGAAGGCGCAATCGACCAGTCCGCTCGTCCCCGCGACCCGCCTACGCACAAGGCTTCGGCGGGGCCATGCCGCAGTCCGCCGAAGCGTCAGCGAAGGCGGAAAGCGGGGACCCAGGCTGGATTCCCGCTTCCGCGGGCATAAGCGGTTAAGTCGGCACCGCCTTCGGCTCAAGGATCAAGACCGGAATGCGCCGAAGCGCGCCGAGGTCCTTCAATATGGTCTCATCTCCCGCGCCCAATGTGCCGCGCGTCAGGACGATCATCCGCTCACCCAATTGATCCAGGATCGCTGACAGGGCTTGCACGCTGGCGAACGCAGAGGCCGGCAGAGAAATTTTTTCGAATTGGCCGGGGCCCGTTTCCCCTGCCGCGGCCCCAGCCTGCCCGGCCTGCGACTTGTCGGAAACCAGAACAATGAGGCGCTCATTGGCCGCAGCCGCGATCGACCTCGCGACATCGATGCTCGGGTCCCCCGAAGTGCGCGCGATCGCGACGATCGCGCCATGTTTTCTCGCCACGCGCGGAGGCAACATCAGCACCGCCCCTTCGGATCGGATCGCCGAGGCCGCGAACTCCGGGTACAGGCCGACGACGCGGTCCGCCGCCCCCATCGGTTCGGCAACCACCACAATGTCGGACGAGTGCGAAAAGGAGTGGATCGCCTGCGCGGCGCCGACGCTGGCGATTTCGAATTCGCACGTCACGCCGCGCGTGGCCGCAGTAGCCACGAACAGCTGCCGAGCAGCGAACGCCGATGCCTCGTACTCGCGCGCGTAACGCTCGACGTCGATCGGACGCCAGGTCCGCGCCGGAAGGTCGAACTCACGTGCGAACGGAAGCTCGGCCAGCCGCGCGAGGTGCGGCTCCTGCAGGTAGAGACCAAGCATGTCGAGGCCGAGCAGTGCGGCGAGTTCTGCCGCGAGATCGATCGAGGCGCGATCGACCGCCCGCTGATGCAGGCCGAAGAGAACGCGCTTGAATTCATGAGCCGCCGGCATGTCAGGTCGTGCCTCGATCTTCGCGGCCTGCGAACGCACGCCGCACCGCCGCGAATGCGCGCAGGCGATCCTCGACCAGCCGGAAGACGCTGCCATCGGAGTAGCGGCCATCCGTCTCGCGGGCGCCGCAGGCGCGGCCGGTCAGCAAGGCGACGCCCTGATCGATCGTGGAAATCGGATAGATCGCGAACCGGCCATTCTTGCAGGCCTCGATCACGTCCCTGCGCAGCATCAGATGCTGAACATTGGCTTCCGGGATGAGCACGCCCTGCGATCCCGTGAGCCCGCGTTTCTGACAGATGTCGAAAAAGCCCTCGATCTTCTCATTCACGCCGCCGATCGCCTGAACCTCGCCGTGTTGGTTCACGGAGCCCGTGACCGAGAGGTCCTGACGCAACGGCACCTCGGCGAGCGCGGACAACAGAGCATAGAGCTCGGCCGATGAAGCGCTGTCCCCCTCCACACCGGCATAGGATTGCTCGAACACAAGACTCGCGAACAGCGACATGGGCGTATCGAGCGCGAACTGCCCGGCGAGGTAGCCCGAAAGGATCAGCACACCCTTGGAGTGGATGGGCCCGCCCAGCTCCACCTCGCGCTCGATATCGACGACCTTCCCGGTTCCGGGCCGGACCTGGCAGGTGATCCGCGACGGCCGGCCGAACGCAAATCCGCCGAGTTCGACGACGCTGAGGCCGTTGACCTGCCCGACGCGCGACCCCTCCGTGTCGACCAGTGCGACCTTCTCGAGAATCGCTTCCTGCATGCGGTCGCGCAGCCGTCCGGCCCGCTCGATCTTCCGGTCGATCGCCTGCTGCACGTCGGCCCGCGCGGTGACTGCGCGGCCGCCCTTTCCCGCCCAGAAGTCGGCCTCCGCGATGAGGTCGCGGATCTGTTCGATGAGCAGCGTCAGCTTGCCGGCGTGGCCTGCGAGGCGCGCGGCGTGCTCGATGACGAGCGCAACCGCATCGCGGTTCATCGGCTGCAGACCTTCACGACGAATGATCGCGGCAATGAGCTTCGCCAGGACGAGCTCGCTTGCCGGAGACCGCTCGATCTCGTCTTCGAAGTCCGCGAGCACTTTGAAGTGCTCGTTGAGGTCCGGATCGTAGGCCGCAAGGAGAAAGTAAAGCAGGCGCTCCCCGAACAGCACCACCTTGACGTCGAGAGGAATCGGATCTGGCTCGAGCGAAACGGTGGTTGACAGTCCGATAAGCCGGCCAACGTCCTCGATGACGATCTCGCGGCGGCGCAGGGCGCGCTTCAGCGCGGCCCACGCAAAGGGTTCCGTCAACAGATTGCGGATGTCGAGCAGGAGATAGCCGCCGTTCGCACGGTGCAGTGCCCCGGCTTTGATCAATCGGAAGTTCGTGATGAGAATTCCCTGGCGCGCGAGATGCTCGACGCGCCCGATCAGGTTTTGCAGCGTGGGATGCTCCTCCTCGATCACCAGCGCGCCACCGTCGTGGTCGGCCTGCGTCACCAGGACATTGACCTCGTAGCGGTCGAACACGCCGCCCGCCGGCATTTCCTCTTCCGGCTCTTCGCCTTCTTCGCCCTTCATCACGAAGACCGCAACGTTCTCAACCAGATCCACGTGCACCTGTTCGAGGTGATCGAGCACGCGCGGAAGATCGCTGAACTTTCCCTTGATTTCATCGATCGATTGCTCGACCGCGACGCGCGAGGTCTCCCGGTTCAAATTTCGAATTTCGTCGCGGCGCTCCCTTTCCCATTGCGGAATCCGACGGACGATCTGCTCGAGTTCCTTCTCGAGGTTCTCGATCTTCGCCTGCGTTTCGTGCCGCCTTTGCTCCGGCCAGGTATTGAACTCGCTCGGAGGGATAACCTCGCCGTCCTTTGCAGGAGCCAGTGCAAACCCCATGGGCGTGCGTATGACAAGAACGCCTTGCTCCTTCGCGCGGGCATGCAGTTCCGAGAATGCCTGGCCTTGCTTCTTCTGAAACGCTTCGTCGATCGCAGCGCGGCGGGTTTGGTAGTCCTCGCTGCGAAAGACCGCCGGCAGCGCTGCCTTCAAATCGTCGATCAGTTCGCCCATCGCGGCTCTGAACGCGGGCGCGCGTCCCGCCGGCAGCTCGATGGCGATCGGCTTGTGCATCTCCTTGAAATTATTGACGTACACCCAGTCCGCGGGGCGGCGCTGCTCTTTCGCCGCTGCCTCCAGCATGGACTTGACGGTCTGACGCATGCGCGCGTCCGGCTGCCCGATCACGAAAAGATTGAATCCGGGCTTCTCGATCTCGACGCCGAACTGAATCGCCTGAAGCGCGCGCTGTTGCCCGAACAAGCCGTCCACCGAGTCCAGTTCGGAGGTCGTGTCGAATCTGAAACCGGAAAGGTCGACGCATCGATACAGCCGGTCTGCGGCCAATGCGCCCGGGGCCTGCGCGTTCTTCGCTGACGGCGTTTTCGATTGCTGCATCGCTACGATCGGATCATCGCGGTACGATCATGACACTGCATGGCGCAAGAGAGGCAAGTTTCAACGAAACGCTGCCAAGGAGGAGTCCCGCCAATCTCCCATGGCCTCTTCTTCCCGTAACCAGAATTTCGATTTGCTCGCGTTTGGCGTACTCGAGGAGGGCTTCCGCCGGATCGCCAACACATGCATGCACCTTAGGTTTGGAAGCGCCAAAGCGCCGGGCCGACCGTTCCGCATTGATCAAGACCTGCTCGGCAGCCGCATCCCACGCTTCTTGCGGAGAAAGGCCAAGGCGACGTGCCTCATTTGCCTGGGTTTCAGACAAGCTCTTTTCAAGAACGGTGACGATCCTCAACTCGGAATCAAACGCCGCCGCGAGCTGCGCCGCCATTTCAACCGCGCAATCGCCCCCTGGCGAGCCATCGGTTGCCACCATAATCCGCTTCATTGCTGCGGGTCATCCATTGCGAAGAAACGTGAATTCAATGACAGGACGAGCCGAGTCCGCTTGATTCAGGTCAAACGTGATCCGCCAGGCCGCATTAGCTTCCCGCCGATCTTGATCGGGTGGACGAGCCGTGGCCAAGGACAAGCCAGCGTCAATATGGTCGGCTCCCTCGCTCGCACCCAATTGGAAGCCACGGGAGCGATTCCGGCTTTTTGCTTTGCAGGGAAACGCGGAGATGGGCTCCGCGATCGCGCAAAGGCTTGGCGTCTCCCTCTCCGCGCACGAAGAACGCGATTTCGATGACGGAGAACACAAGGCGCGCCCGCTTGATCTCGTACGTGGCGGCGACGTCTATGTGCTGCACAGTCTGCACGGCGGGCCGACGCAAAGTGCAAATGACAAGCTGTGCCGGCTCTTGTTCTTCATCGGCGCCGTGAAGGACGCCGGCGCCGCGCGTGTAACGGCGGTCGTTCCCTATCTCTGTTACGCACGCAAAGATCGCCGCACCAAGCTCAACGATCCGGTCACTACCCGCTACGTCGCCGGCATGTTCGAGGCTGTGGGCGCAGATCGGATCGTCACGCTCGAGGTACACAACCCCGTTGCTTTCGAAAATGCTTTCCGCTGCCCCACCGTCACTTTGACAGGGGCGCCGTTCTTTATCGATTTCGTGAAATCGATGCCGGATGAGAATCTTGTGGTTGTCTCCCCGGACCCGGGCGGCGTGAAACGCGCGGATTTGTTTCGTGAAGCACTGGAAGCAGCGCTTGGCCGTCCTGTCGGCAAGGGGTTCGTGGAAAAGCGACGAAGCGCCGGAATCGTCTCCGGTGATCTGTTCGTTGGCGAAGTCAAGGATGCCACTGTGCTCGTAATCGACGACCTTATCAGCACCGGCAACACGCTGCTGCGCGCAGCACGGTCGGCGCGCCAGGCCGGCGCGCGCAAGGTGATCGCGCTCGTGACGCACGGACTGTTCATGCCGGGAGCAACAGAAGTGCTCGCCGATCCGGCCATCGATCAATTGGTCGTAAGCGACGCTGTCCCTGCCTTCCGGCTCGGCGAACACCCGGTGCGCCGCAAGATTGTCACCATTTCCGCCGCGCCGCTGCTTGCCGAGACGATCCGACGGCTGCACGATAACGAGACACTCGCCGACCTTCTTGTTTTCTGATCATGCGCTGCAGGCAGAGCGCGTCCTTCGTCGCAAGTGCCAGATAAACGCGCGCAAGCTTCGGCCATTTCTCGGGTGTACGCGGGTTTGGCTCGAGCAGATGCGCGATCGCGAGGCGCGCACGCAGCGTGGCGCGGTGGCAACGGTAGAATAAGAACAGCTCTTCGTGCGGCTCGCCGCGCAATGCGTGCGCCATGCGGCGCTTCAGATAGTCGCTTATCCATGGCGCGCCGAGCCGTTCGCATTCGAGACAGAGAAACGCCACCTCATCGTAGGGATCGACGGCACGCAGTCGCGGATTGAACTCGATGCAGTCGATGATCCTGACCGGCCGGCCCATGTGTATGTGCTCCGGCCGCAAGTCGCCGTGCCCGTCGACAATTTTCCGCGCACGGACGCGCGCGGCGAGCATCGTGCCATGCAAATCGAGAAAGCGACGCTGCAGCCGGTCGAGCCATTGAACTCGTCCCGACGGCATGCCCAATCGCGGATCGAGGAGCACACGCCGGTTGTAGGCAAGACTTCGTCTCCATTCCGCCAGTTGGGTTGCGGGCAGCGTGGTGATCGCCTCGGCCCGCCGGTAGAAGTCGGCCAACACCGTCACAAGATCATCCAACCGCGTCTGGTCGACCCGGCCGGCGGCGATCAGGTGATCCAGCATCTCTCGCTCGTCGAGACGCCGCATCGCAACGAGCCAGTCGACGACCGTTCCCGCCCCGCCGATCGATAGTCGATTTCCCCTTGCGACGACGGGGATCGCATCGAGGTAGACATCGGGTGCCAGGCGCCGATTCAGCCGGGCCTCGGCCCGACACGCGCTCTCGCGCTTCTCCAGCGTCGAGAAGTCGAGATAGGGGAACCTCACGGGTTTCTTGAGCTTGTAGACTCGATCCCCGATCAGGAAGACCCACGACATGTGGGTCTCCCGGCAAGCGACATCGATCCCGGCTTTTCCGTAGGTCTCCGGACGGCTGAGAATCGCGACCTTTTCGGCAAGCGTCAGGTCGGGCGTCTGTTGGATGACCTCGTCCACGGCAACTGCCTAGATCGGATCAGATGCTCATTCCATTGATCCGGATCAAAAATGCAACCCGCGATGCGGTGCATGCTTTTAATTGTCTAAGAAAGGAGACTCGCCGTGCCGACCGCGGCCTCCGTCCACTCGCAGAATCCCGTCAAATCCCGTGAAGTCCGGATTTCTCCGCTCGGGCTCTCCGGAACGCTGACCGTGCCTGCACGGCCGGCCGCGCTCGTGGTGTTTGCTCACGGCAGCGGATCGAGCCGCTTCAGTCCGCGCAACCGACACGTGGCCGAGGGCTTGAACGAGGCCGGCATGGCGACATTGCTGTTTGATCTCCTGACGCCGGACGAAGAGCAGGATCGCGCCAACGTGTTCAACATCGCGTTGCTTGCGGATCGACTGACAGATGCCGTTCGGTGGATCAACGGACAGCCGGATCTCGCCCGGCTGCCGCTCGGGTTCTTCGGAGCGAGCACAGGGGCGGCGGCGGCCCTTGTTGCCGCAGCGAGACTTGGCGAGCGTATCGGCGCGATCGTTTCGCGCGGCGGCCGGCCCGATCTCGCTGGCGCCGCCCTTGACGAAGTGCGCGCCCCGACTTTGCTGATTGTCGGCGGAGCTGACTTCGGCGTGATCGAGCTTAACGAGGAGGCACTGACACATCTGCGAGGACGGAAGGCACTCGAAATCGTGTCGGGAGCCAGTCACCTCTTCCCGGAGCCCGGTGCGCTCGATGCGGTCATCGATCAGGCAGCAAGATGGTTCGGACTTTATCTCGGCGCCGGCGACGCCAAAGCCCCGGCGCGACAGGAGTGACAGATGCCCTTCCGGGATCGCACGGACGCCGGTCGCAAGCTCGCTGCCGCACTCGCGAAATACAAGAGTGAGAAGCCGATCGTTTTCGCGCTGCCGCGCGGCGGAGTGCCGGTAGCCGCCGAAGTGGCGGCCGTTCTCGGCGCGCCGCTTGATTTGATCCTGGTGCGAAAAGTCGGCGTTCCGTATCAACCCGAACTTGCGATGGGCGCGATCGTCGATGGCGGCGCGCCGATTATCGTACGCAACGAGGACGTGATCCGTATCGCAGGAATCGCCGAGGCCGACTTTCGTGCCATCTGTGATCGCGAACTGGCGGAGATCGATCGCCGACGGAAGCTTTACCTGGGCGACCGGCCGCATCCTGAAGTCGCCGGGCGCGTCGTGATCGTGATCGACGACGGCATTGCAACGGGAGCCACAACGCGCGCGGCACTGCGCGCCACCCGGGCACGCAACCCGAAGAAACTGGTGCTCGCAGTGCCGGTCGCTCCCACCAGTTCGCTTCAGGAGTTGCGAAGCGAGGCCGACGAAGTCGTCTGCCTCGAGGATTATGAGCCGTTCGGCGCGATCGGCTTCTTCTACGGCGATTTCCGTCAAGTTGCCGATGAAGAAGTAACCGCAACGCTTGCGCGCTTCCCTGGTGAAGCACCGGGCGCCAAAACCGCCGCCTAATTTAGCGCTGATAGGTACCGATCAGCACCGCCTCCGCGAGAACATGCTTGCGCGCCTCTCGGTCGGCCTCCGCGCAGGAGGGGTTTTTTGACAGCGGCAGCCGGTCGATTGCAAGCGCCAGCAAGCGGAAATGGTAGCGGTGCGATCCATGTCCGCGCGGAGGACACGGACCGCCATAGCCTGGCCGCCGGAAATCGTTGGTTGCCTGCTTCAGCTCGCCCGCGCGCCCGGCCCCTTCCGGCAGTGCGTTCCGATCGGATGGAATGTCGTAGATCGCCCAATGTCGCCACATCCCGGATGGGGCATCGGGGTCGTCACAAAAGAGAGCGAAACTGCGAGCTTCGGCCGGCGCGCCAGACCACTCCAGCGGAGGGGACAGATCTTCACCGTCGCAGGTGAAGCGGCGGGGGATCGGCTTTCCGTCTGCAAACGCGGGGGAGCTCAATCGCATGGCGCACCTCGCATGGCTCGATACCCATCAAGTCCCCGACCCGCCGACGGAGTCTTGATCCGGATCAACGCAACCGGACTTCAACGATCGGAGATTTCAAGGCGTCAAGCGGTGAAGATCCATGCAGGGGCTTGCGCTCACTTTTCTTGGAACGCGCGGTGAGATCGATGCGCGCTCACGCTTGCACCGCAGGCACAGTTCTCTGCTGGTCTGCCGACACCGAACGCGGGTCATGATCGATTGCGGTGCCGACTGGCTGAACCAGGTGGGACGCCTGAGACCGGCCGCAATCATACTGACCCACGCACATCGCGATCACGCTCGGGGGCTCGCGCGCGGCGCGCCCTGCCCTGTCTACGCTACGAAGAAGACATGGAAGCTCTTGCCGGCGTTTCCCATCCGCGACCGGCGAACCATACCCACGCGGAAGGCGGTGGCGATCGGCGGAATGAAGTTTGAGGCGTTTCCTGTTCAGCACTCCGTCCGGGCGCCGGCGGTCGGCTATCGAGTTTCGGCGGGAGGCGCCAAACTCTTCTACGTGCCGGATGTGGTCAAGATCGACCGTTGCCGAGGCGCCCTGCACGGAATCGATCTCTATATCGGCGATGGAGCGGTGATCAGGCGTTCCCTGATCCGCAAGCGGAAGAAACGTATGATCGGGCACACGTCGATCAAGAATCAGCTCTCCTGGTGCCGAAGAGAGAAGGTCGGGCGAGCGATCTTCACGCACTGCGGTTCGGAGATCGTCAAGGGCGATGCCCGTGCACTGGATCGAGCGGTGCGGACCATGGGCGTCCGATATGGCGTCGAGGCGCGGATTGCACACGACGGTCAACGGCTCAGCCTTCCAGAACCGAGCCTTTCAACGCAACGGCGGATGCGGCGGCGGAAGGAGTGATCTCATGAACAGTGAGATTTTTCGAAAATGGCTCGCGGAACGCGGATGTCATTTTGATCGCCACGAGCAACACGATCGCGGCAAAGGGCACGCGACCATCACCGTTCACCGTGAGGGACGGACCGCGCAGTTACCGCTGGGCGGATCGCATCAAGATCTCGATCCGCGCGTGGTGCGGAAGGTGTGCGAGCAGCTTGATCTCGATTGGTCGGACCTGCCGGGGCCGAAGAGTCGGGTCTAACCGCCGATTGCCGCCCTGAACCGATTGCCTGACGATCGCTGAAACTTGACGCCGAAGCGAACGCATTCCCGCGCCAGGATGGTTCCGAGCCACTCGGTATCTTCGCTTGAAGCAGCATTCAGCTGGAAGCGCCTGATCTGCAGCACCACCAATTCGAGATCGATCAGATCAGCGCTGCCGGCGTCGAAGTCTGCGAAATACATCAAAGACAAATCGCTGCGGTACTCCTCGTGTCCGGAAATCCCCTCGTAGTCGTTGATGAAATCGCCGCAGCCATAAAGCACAAGCCGGTTGCGGTAGACCTCCATCGCCTTCGGATGATGCGAGGAATGGCCATAAATGGCGGAAACGTTCGCATCATCGATCAGCCGATGGGCGAATCGCCGCTGAGAATCGGGGATGCTGTATCCCCAGTTCGGACCCCAATGGATCGACACGATGACGATGTCGCCGGATGTCCGAACGCGTTCAATTTCTGCGGCAATCTTGTCCGCTGTGGCATCGGACAAGTCGCGAAGAAAACTCACACCCGGTTTGTCGGAACGGGCGGCCCAGCTCGGCGGCGTGCCACTGCTCGCGAGCGCGAACGAGAAGACAAGAACTCGCCCGCGATCCGGCACTACGTGAATCGCCGGAGCCCTCGCCTCGGCGATGTTGCGACCGGCCCCACATGCCTTCAGTTGCCGTTGCTCCAACACCTCCAGCGTCTCGAGCAAACCTTCGACTCCCCAGTCCAGGACATGATTGTTTGCCAGAACGCAGCAATCGATGCCCGCCGCCGTCAGACAGCCGACGTTTTTCGGACTCATCCGGTAATTGATGCCCTTGGGCTCGAAGGCATCGCTGCCCGTCACGGCGGTTTCGAGATTGATCACGCGTACGTCCGGCGCCGTGCGGCGCCATTCGTCCAGGGCGACGCCCCAGATATACGAGAAGTCAACGGGCCGCGGGATCGGCCCGCTGCTGATTTCAGCAAGACGGACGTATCCATCCGTCGACGTCATATATTCCTCGTGAAGTTGCGGAGCACAGGGATGAGGCAACACGCGGTCGATGCCTCGCCCCGTCATCACGTCACCGCACAGGAATATCTTGACCGGATTCATGAATGCTCACTTCAGACCGGTACGTTCGACGATCGGATTTGAATTCAGGAGCAGTAGAAAGACTGCTGTGCCCGGCGCCGATCGTTGATCGAGATCAATGTCCTGCGCGGATTTGCGTTGGAAAAAGACGGGTGAGGACACATGCGCAAGGAAAAGCTGGGTAGCGGCCTGAAAACCACGGACATCACGCCGGAAGATGTCACGCGGCTGCTTGGCGACGTCGATACCGAGACACTTCTCGCCATCCTTGATTTGCGCCCGACCATCGGGGAGCTCGAGGAAGCCGCACTGCGTCTGGCCGGCGACGGCGAGGCCGTTGGCCGTCGACAGGCGAGCGAAGCCGTGAGCAAAATTCTCGACTTGCTTGAGATGAGTGATGAAGAAGACAGGGCGCCCGCCCCTGGTCCAGGCCGTGCTTGAACGACCCGGCGTATCTTTCCAAGCCTTACCTTATCTGGCTCTCGGGCGGCAGCCCTAACCTGTAGCCCGCATGGAGCGCAGCGAAATGCGGGTTTTACCCCCGGATTTTGCTTCGCTTCATCCGGGCTACAAAACCCCATCACTTGCGCTTCCGCGCCCACCATCGCTGCAGCAGGAACGCCACCGCCGTCAGCGCGATCCCGATCGCGCCGCCGAAGTAGATTTCCCATTCGAAGAACGCGAGCAGGAGCAGGATCGAGGCGATCGCCGCAACCGGCAGCAGCGGCAATCGCCCGACGCTCAACGGCACGCGGAACGGGCGGTGAAGTTTCGGCTCCTGATACCGCATCGCGATCAAGGTCGCATTCACGGCGAGGAACGCGATCAAGGCGGAGAACGAAGACAAGCCCGCAAGCACCGTGAGATCACCGATCGGCAGCAGGACGATTGAGAGCACGAACGCGAGCATGCAGCCGACCCAGGGCGTGCCCCGCCCCGCCAGCACGGTGGCGAAGAATTCGGGCAGCTCGCGATCGCGGCCCATGGAGAACGCGAGCCGCGAGGTCGCGACGAGCGCTATCAGCACCGTATTCGCGGTCGCGAACAGCGCGATCGCGCTGAGCGTAGCGCTCGCCCCGGGCCAGACTTTCGCCAGCGCGGTGACGAGCGGCGCATCGCTCGCGGCGAGCTCTGCGGGCGGCGCGAGGCCGACGATCGCGAGCGCCACCAGCACGTAAAGGACCGTGGTGATGGCGAGCCCCGAGAAAATCGCGCGCGGTATGTCGCGCCCCGGATTGCGCGCCTCCTCCACCACGTTCGCAAGCTCCTCAAATCCGAGAAAGACGAAGAACAGGATCGTCGCCGCAGCCATGACGCCGGGCCCGGGAGGCGCGGCAAGCGGCGCGGCGATCGTCCCCGCGAACACCGCCGCCGCGATCACAAGTACGAGCCCGCCGATCTCGATCAGCGTGAACAGCATGTTCGCCCAGCTCGATTCCCGGATGCCCCAGATGTTGAGCGCCGTGCACGCGGCGATCAGGCCGAATGCGGAGACGCCGACCGGCACATCGAAGAAGGTCCGGAAATATCCGCCGAAGCCGATCGCAACCGTCGCGGCGGTCGCGCCGCCGCCGAGCAGGATGATCGTGCCGACGCCGAATGCGGCCCAGTCGGCGCGCGGCGCGGCCTTGCGGATATAGATGTACTCAGCACCCGCGATCGGATGCGCGGTTGCCATCTCCGCGTAGGAGAAACCGGTGAGCAGCGCGACGAGCGCGCCGATCGCGAAGCTGAGCCATAGCCCATCCTGGGCGATCCCGGCAGCGCCGCCGATCACCGAATAGACGCCGGCGCCAACGATCATGCCGACCGCGTAGAAGGTGAGCTGGACCGGACCGAGGACGGGCTTGAGGCTCATCGAGCCATGTAGCGGGCGAAGTCAGCGCGCGGCAAGCTTGCCAACTGAGCGAGCAGGGACTTCCTGCGCGGCCAAATCAGCGCGGGAACGGTTTGTGTGACTCAGCAGTTATCTGGTCGGAACAAAGAGTTACGCCATGCACGCGAGCCGGAGCCTGGAGCGCGCCGCGCCCAGCGGCGCCGTGGACTGCGCTACGCGCACACTCAACAGTGAGCGCGACGACGCCACGGAGCTAATTGCGACCGAGTCGCGTGATCGCGTTGCCGATGCGTTTCGCCCGCGCGAGAACTGTATCCGACGCCGGCCGCTCGAGTCTCTCACAGCGATGGCGCTCCTCGTGTTCGCGCTCGGCCACATGCTGCGCCGTTAGCCGGTCGATCCACTGATCACGTCCGCTCCCGCCTTCTCTCGGTCATTGGCGGCTTTCGCGTCGCGCGCCGTCAGCGCAGCATCCGATAAGGACGCTAATGCCCCCAGCCCGAGAACATTTGCCACAGCGTGATCCCGATCTCGAACACGATCAGCAGCACGATCATGAGCTCGAGCCGCAAGCCGCGCGCGCTGTCCATCAGTTCCGCGAGAGCGCGCGCCGTCTCCGCGATCACTGTGAGTTTGTTGTTCAGCCCTTCGACGCGCTCGGCCAGCTCATATTCGTCCTTGAGGCGTGAATAGAGCCGCTCGAGGTCGACGCGGTCCCACAGTACGTCCGGATCCTCGCCGACCGCGACGCGGCCCGACACGCGATGCTGCACAAGCAAGGCATTGCCGATCACCCGCAAGACATCGCTCCTCTTCGCCGAGACGCGGCCCTCCTCGCCGAGCTCGCGCGCGAACGGTTCGATCCGCTCGAACACGGCCGCGACCTCGCGCTCGTCATGCGCGAGCACGACGCTGTCGGCGAGCGCATAGGCGACGAGCAGCAGCCGCTCGATCGACATTTCCTTGACGCCGATCGGGCCGCCCGGCGGAATCTGGTCCTCGGCGGCGACCTCCACCGTCGCGGTCTCGTCATCGCGCGACTTGAGCGGCCCGCTGATGCGCCCGCGCAAGGAACGCAGGTATTCCTTCTCCTCGCGCGGCTCCATGTTGACGAACACGACCACCCCGTAGCGGAACACGACAGCGATGCCCTTCGCGCCGGCGCGGAAGGCGAGCGGCGTGGTCGAGAGCGCGTCACCGGTCTCGAGCGTCGCGGTGTCGATGCGGTCGCCGACCAGCAGTGCATGCACGGTCGCGCGCTCGCCGAGTGACGGCAGGTTCGTGGGTTGATCCATGGCTCTCAGGCTAGAGCAGATTTCGCCTGGCGGGGACTCGCCGGCAGAGGGGCGAGCGCCCAAGCCCCAATCTCCCCGGCGGCCGGACCCGGCGGTCCGCATTGATCTGCCTCAATGCCCCGCCCATGCCAATTGGCATGAAAGACGTTTGGCGGCCGATTTGAGCCGGGAGGACGCATGCAGCCGACGTCGACGCTCAAGCGAATGACTACTGCCGAGTTCGGTCTGATTATCGTCTTCTCCGGTCTCTCCTTCGTCTCCATCCTGATCGCCGCGATGGCCTGGACGCCGGAGTACGCTTTCCACGCGCTCCTGTTCGCGGCGGGAAGTCTCGCCGCCGTTATTGCCATCGGCAACCGCTATCTCGATCGTCCCGCCGAACCGGCGCCGCAGACGATCGACGGCAAGCCCAACTATAATCTCGGGCCGGTGAAATTCGCGACCGTCGCCGCCGTGTTCTGGGGCCTCGCCGGCTTCACCGTCGGCCTCGTCATCGCGCTGCAGCTCGCTTTTCCCTGGCTCAACCTCGACCTGCCGTGGATTTCCTTCGGACGCCTGCGGCCGCTGCACACTTCGGCGGTGATCTTCGCATTCGGCGGCAACGCGCTGATCGCGACGTCGTTCTATGTCGTGCAGCGCACCTGTCGTGCGCGGCTCGCCGGCGACCTAGCGCCGTGGTTCGTCGTGCTCGGCTACAATTTCTTTATCGTGATCGCCGGCACCGGTTATCTCCTCGGCATTACCCAGTCGAAGGAGTACGCCGAGCCCGAATGGTACGCCGACCTGTGGCTGACCGTCGTCTGGGTCGTCTATTTCCTCGTCTATCTCGCGACGATCTGGAAGCGCAACGAGCCGCACATCTTCGTCGCCAACTGGTTCTACCTCGCCTTCATCCTGACGATCGCCGTCCTCCACCTCGGCAATAATGCAGCGATCCCGCTCTCGCTGTTCTCGCCGAAGTCCTACATCGTCTGGGCCGGCGTGCAGGATGCGATGGTGCAGTGGTGGTACGGCCACAACGCCGTCGGTTTCTTTCTCACCGCGGGCTTCCTCGGGATGATGTACTACTTCATTCCGAAGCGCGCCGAGCGGCCGGTCTATTCCTACCGGCTTTCGATCATCCACTTCTGGGCGCTGATCTTTCTTTATATCTGGGCCGGCCCGCACCATCTGCACTACACGGCCCTGCCCGATTGGGCGCAGACGCTCGGCATGACCTTCTCCATCATGCTGTGGATGCCGTCCTGGGGCGGCATGATCAACGGACTGATGACGCTCTCCGGCGCGTGGGACAAGCTGCGCACGGACCCCGTGCTCCGCATGATGGTGGTGGCCGTCGCCTTCTACGGCATGTCGACCTTCGAAGGGCCGATGATGTCGGTGAAGGCGGTGAACTCGCTCAGCCATTACACGGACTGGACCATCGGCCACGTGCATTCCGGCGCGCTCGGCTGGGTCGGCTACATTTCCTTCGGCGCGATCTACTGCCTCGTACCGTGGCTCTGGAATCGCCCGGGCCTCTATTCGCTGCGTCTCGTCAACTGGCACTTCTGGATCTCGACGCTCGGCATCGTGCTCTACATCTCCGCGATGTGGGTGTCGGGAATTCTCCAGGGCCTGATGTGGCGCGCCTACACCACGCTCGGCTTCCTCGAATACTCCTTCATCGAGACGGTCGAGGCGATGCACCCCTTCTATGTGATCCGGGCGCTCGGCGGATTCCTGTTCGTCGCCGGCGCGCTGATCATGGCGTGGAACCTCTGGAAAACGGTGACGGCAACGGAGCCGCAGGAGGTTCCTGCGTCGCGCAGCCCCGCGCTCGTCCCCGCCGAATAGATTGGAAGACGAACAATGTCGTTCTGGACCAAGCACCACATCCTCGAGAAGAATTCGATCCTTCTCGTCATCGGCATCCTGATCGTCATCTCGATCGGCGGCCTCGTCGAGATTGCGCCACTCTATTACCTGAAGAACACGATCGAAGCGGTCGATGGCGTTCGCCCCTACACGCCGCTCGAGCTGGTCGGTCGCAACATCTATGTGCGCGAAGGTTGCTACACTTGCCACTCGCAGATGGTCCGGCCGCTGCGCGACGAGGTCGAGCGCTACGGTCATTATTCGCTCGCCGCCGAGAGCATGTACGACCGCCCGTTCCAGTGGGGCTCCAAGCGCACCGGACCCGATCTCGCGCGCGTCGGCGGCAAGTACTCGGATGACTGGCACCGCGAGCATCTGCTCGACCCGCGTTCGGTCGTGCCGGCCTCGATCATGCCGGGCTATCCGTGGCTCGCGCGCACGCCGGTGAACGACCGTACCATCGTCACCGACATGAAAGTGCAGGCGACGCTCGGTGTGCCCTACTCGGCGGAGATGGTCGAAAACGCCCGCGCCGATCTGCGCACGCAGGCCAATCCCGACGCCGGCGATGTCGACGCCCTGCTGAACCGATATCCGAAGGCTCCGGCGCGCGACTTCGACGGCAATCCGCGCGCCGTCACCGAAGCCGACGCGCTCATCGCCTATCTGCAGATGCTCGGCACGCAGGTCGACTTCACGCTCTACAACGACAAAGCCAACCTGCGCTGAGGAGAACGTGATGGCTGACACCTACTTGGCGCTCGCGTCCTTCGCCCAAACCTGGGGTCTTGTGTATTTCGTGGCGGTCTTCCTCGCGGTGCTCGTCTACGCGCTGAACCCGCGCCGCCAGCGGCAGTTCGACGAAGCCGCCCGCCTGCCGCTGAAAGAGGATTGACCGATGGCCGACAAGCAAAGCGAATTCATCGACAAAGCCACCGGCAAGCCGACCACCGGTCATGTGTGGGACGGCGTGCGCGAGCTGAACACGCCGCTGCCGCGATGGTGGCTCTGGATCTTCTACGCCACGATCATCTGGTCGGTCGGCTACTGGATCGTCTACCCATCATGGCCGCTCGTCTCTTCCTACACGAAAGGCGTGTTCGGCTGGCAATCCCGCATCGCCATCACCGAAGAGCTCGACGCGCTCCGTGCGCAGCGCGCTGCGATCGTATCGAAGCTCGCTGGTGCCTCGCCGAAGGAGATCGCCGCAACGCCGGAACTGCTCGCGCTCGCCCGCGCGCAGGGCCGCGTCGCCTTCGCCGACAATTGCGCGCCGTGCCATGGCGCCGGCGGCGGCGGCGGCAAAGGCTATCCGAACCTCAATGACGATGACTGGATCTGGGGCGGAACGATCGAGGAAATCGGTCAGACCATCCGCTTCGGTGTGCGCTCGATCCATGACAAGACGCGTCAGGGCCCGACCATGCCGGCGTTCGGCCGCGAGGGCCTTCTCAACAACGAGCAGATCGGCGCCGTCGCCGATTTCGTGCGCGCCCGCGCCGGCCTCCCGGTCGATCCCAAGGCAAATCTCGCGCTCGGCGCCAAGGTCTTTGCCGCGAGTTGCGCCGTCTGTCACGGCGAGGACGGCAAGGGCAAGCGCGACGTCGGCGCGGCCAACATCGTCGACGCGATCTGGCTGTACGGCTCCGACCGCGCGACGATCATCGAAGGCATCCGCAACGGCCGCGGCGCGGCGATGCCCACCTGGGCCGGCCGGCTCGACGACGTCACGATCAAGGCACTGACGGTCTACGTGCATTCGCTCGGAGGCGGCGAGTAGCCCGAGAGTTTCGGCGAGCAAACATGACAATGATCACTCTCGACAAAGAGGAGGAGCTCCGCGATCCCTTCGCGGCGGAGGAGGAGCCGCTCTATCAGGCGCGCCGGCGCATCTATCCGCAGCGCGTCGCCGGCACCTTCCGCCGCGTGAAATGGATCGCGCTCGTTGTCACGCTCGGCATCTACTACCTGCTGCCGTTCGTGCGCTGGGACCGCGGACCGAACGCGCCGAGCCAGGCGGTGCTCGTCGATTTCCCCAATCGCCGCTTCCATTTCTTCTTCATCGAGATCTGGCCGCAGGAAGTCTATTACTTCACCGGCCTGCTCGTGCTCGCGGCGCTCGCGCTCTTCCTCATGAACGCCGTCGCCGGCCGCGTCTGGTGCGGCTATCTCTGCCCGCAGACGGTCTGGACCGATCTCTTCATGCTGATCGAGCGGTGGACCGAAGGCGACCGCCGCGAACGCATCCAGGCCGACGCCGGCCCGTGGACGTTCACCAAAATACGCCGCAAGGCGGCGAAGCATTTCCTCTGGCTCGTCGTCGCCTGGTGGACCGGCGGCGCGTGGGTGCTCTATTTCGCCGATGCGCCGACGCTCGTCTGGCAGCTCGCGACTCTCCAGGCCCCGGCCATCGCCTGGACTTCGATCGTCATCCTCACCTTCACGACCTACTCACTCGCCGGGCTCATGCGCGAGCAGGTGTGCACCTACATGTGCCCCTGGCCGCGCATTCAGGCGGCGCTCACCGACGAACACGCCCTCAACGTCACCTATCGCTACGACCGGGGCGAGCCGCGCCACTCCTACAAGAAGAGCGAAGCGCTGCGCGCCAAGGGCCTGCCGGCCGGCGATTGCATCGACTGCAACCAGTGCGTCGCGGTCTGCCCGACCGGCGTCGACATCCGCAAGGGCTTGCAGCTCGATTGCATCCAGTGCGGCCTCTGCATCGACGCCTGCGACAGCGTGATGGCGAAGATCGGCCGGCCCGCACGCCTGATCGCCTACGACACCGACATCAACATCCAGCGGCGCCTCGAGCGCAAGCCGGAAATCTACCGCATCATCCGCCCGCGCACGCTGTTATACGCGGCGCTCATCATCGTCGTCGGCATGGTCATGCTGACCGCGCTCGCGACGCGCCGCGATGTCGGCATCAGCGTCATCCACGACCGCAACCCCGTGTTCGTGCGCCTGTCCGACGGCTCGATCCGCAACGGTTTCACCGTCCGCCTCCTCAACAAGGAACTGGAGACGCGCGCGTTCGCGCTCGGCGTCGACGGACTGCCGGGCGCCGAGATCGAAGTGGTCGGTGAGACGTCGCGCTCCGAGGGACGCCCCGTGGTCGAGGTCGGCCCCGACCAGACCCGCGAGGTGCGCATGCTCGTCACCTTCCACGAGCCCACGCTCAAGGGGGCACGGCCGCTCACCGTGCGCATCACCGATCTTGCGAGCGGCCACAACGCCGAGGCGCAGGATCATTTCCGCGGCCCCGAACGCTGACAATGGAGCAAGCGATGGCGTTCCGTCTCAGGACCCGCGTTCCGCAAGAGGTGACCGGCCGCACCGTGCTGTTCGCGCTCGTCGCCTTCTTCGCGGTGATCTTCGCGGCGAACTTCACGCTTGCGACCTTCGCCGTCACGACCTTCGGTGGCGTCGAGACGAAAAACGCCTACCAGGCGGGGCTCGCCTATTCGCGCGAGATCGTGGCAGCGCGCGCGCAAGAGGCGCGCCACTGGAAGATCGAGGCGACGCTGTCGCCGCTCCGCGACGACGGCGTCACCGTCGAGGTCGCGGCCAAGGACGCGGCCGGTCGGCCGCTCGCGGAAATCGATCTGATCGCCACCTTCGCGCATCCCGCCGACCGCCGGCAGGACAGACTCGTGGCGCTGAATGCGATCTCCGTCGGAAAATATCGCGGCCGCGTCGAGATCGCGGCCGGACAATGGGACCTCGTGCTCGAGGCAAGCCGTGACGGCACGCGCATGTTCCGCTCGAAGAGCCGCGTGCAGGTGCGATGATGAGCGCGAACACGGCCGCCACGGTCGATTTCTCCGCGTTCGTCACGCCTCGCCCCGACGGCGCCTGCGAGATGCAGCTTGCCGTCGAAGGCGTGCACTGTGCCGGCTGCATGTCGAAGATCGAGCGCGCGCTCAACGCCCTGCCCGGCGTCGCCAACGCGCGGCTCAACTTCACCAACCGCCGCCTCATCGTCGGCTGGCGCAAGGGTGAGATCGAGCCGGGAGCAATTGTCGCCAGGCTGGAGGAGATCGGCTACCGCGCACACCCGTTCGCCCGCGCCGCCGAGAACGAGGAGGCGCGCGAGGCGGCGTTTCTCCTGCGCTGCCTCGCGGTCGCGGGCTTCGCGGCCATGAACGTCATGCTGCTCTCGGTCTCGGTCTGGTCCGGCAACTTCACCGACATCACCCCGGAAACCCGCGACTTCTTTCACTGGCTCTCCGCCCTGATCGCGTTGCCGGCCGCTGCCTATGCCGGCCGGCCGTTCTATCGCAGCGCTTTCCACGCGTTGCGCCGCCGCGCCCTCAACATGGACGTACCGATCTCGCTCGGCGTCCTGCTCGCGCTCGGCCTCTCGCTGTTCGAGACTGCGACGTCGGCGACGCACGCTTATTTCGATTCCGCCGTGATGCTGCTCTTCTTCCTGCTCGCCGGCCGCTATCTCGACCTCATGATGCGCAAGAAAACCCGCGCTATGGCCGGCAACCTCTCGGCGCTCAAGGGCGAACTCGCGCATCGCCTCGAAGGCGGCCGCATGGTCACCGTACCCGTCGTCGCGCTACAGCAGCACGACGAAATTCTGGTGCAGCCCGGCGAGCGCATCCCCGCCGACGGCACACTCCTCGCCGGCACGTCTGAGATCGACGCGAGCCTCGTCACCGGCGAGACCGCGCGCAAACGCGTGCAGCCGGGCGAGATGGTCTACGGCGGCAGCCTGAATTTCGACGGCGCGCTCACGCTGCGGATCACTGCGACCGGCGAGCGCTCGCTGCTCGGCGAGGTGGAGCGCCTGCTCGAGGTCGCCAATGCCCGCAAGTCGGCGTATCTGCGGCTCGCCGATCGCGCGGCGCAACTTTACGCGCCCATGGTCCATGTCACCGCGGCGCTGACACTGCTCGGCTGGCTCGCTCTTGGCGCCGGCTGGCATGCCTCCATTGTGACCGCGATCACCGTGCTCATCATCACCTGCCCGTGCGCGCTGGCGCTTGCCGTGCCCGCGGTCCAGGTGGTGGCGACCGGCGCGCTGTTCCGCTCCGGCGTGCTGCTGTTCTCGGGCGACGCGCTCGAGCGCCTCGCCGAAGCCGACACGGTCGTCTTCGACAAGACCGGCACGCTCACCTTGCCGGAGCCGCGGCTCGTCAACGCACGCGAGGTCGCGCCCGATCTTCTTGCGATCGCCGCGCGGCTTGCGCTCGCCAGCCGCCATCCGCTCGCCAAGGCTGTCGCGCGCGAATGCGCCGACCGGCGCCCCTATTCCGGAGTGATCGAGCATCCGGGCCAGGGCGTGAGCGCGATGATCGATGGCGTGGAGACGCGGCTCGGCAGCACGGACTTCTGTAACGTGGCGCTGCCGTCCGCCGACGAGGCCGAAGGAAGCTCCGTCATCGCATTCCGTCACGGCGATCGCACGGCGATTTTGAAGGTGCGCCAGGCGTTGCGCGCCGATGCCGCCGCAGTCGTTCGCGCATTGATGGTGCGGGGATTCGACGTGCGGATTCTCTCGGGCGATCGCAATGAGGCGGTCGCCGAAGTCGCGGCCGCGCTCGGCGTCGCCGATTGGCGCGGCGAGATCAAGCCGGCGGAGAAAATCGCCGCCCTCGAGGAACTGAGAGCACAGGGTCGCAGGGTACTGATGGTCGGCGACGGCCTGAACGACGCCCCGGCCCTCGCCGCCGCGTCGGTTTCGCTCTCGCCGATCACCGCCGCCGACCTCACGCAAGCGCAGGCCGACGCGGTCTTTCTCGGCGAGAAGCTGCAGCCGGTTCTCGATTGCGTCGATCTCTCCCACCGCGCGCGGCAGCTGCTGCGCGAAAACCTCTGGCTCGCGGTTCTCTACAACACGATCGCCGTTCCCCTTGCGATCGCCGGCCTCGCGACGCCCCTGATCGCCGCGCTCGCGATGTCGGGCTCCTCGATCCTCGTCACGCTCAACGCGTTTCGCGCCGGCCGCGCGCGCTCGTTCAAACAGACGCAGCCGACGAGCGATGCCGCCGCGATGATCCCGATCAGGGCCTGTCACTGATGAACGTGCTCGTCTACCTCGTCCCGATCGCGCTCGGCCTTGGCCTCATCGGCCTCGCCGCGTTCTTCTGGTCGCTGAAGAACCGGCAATACGACGACCTCGAAGGCGCCGCGCTGCGCATGCTCTCCGACGAGGATCTGCGGGAATAGTGTTTGCACGACCACTCCGTGGGCAACTCCTCCGAAATTGATCCAGATCAAATTGGCCGTGTAATCGACGATCATCATTGGTTTTTTTAGGGGGCTCTGTGGACGAGACTTCGAGCGTGCTGCTGCAGCGATGCGCGAGCGCTGCGCGCGATGGTGCTGATTTCCCGACGGTTTGGGACTCGATCCTGCGGCGCCACCGGCTCGTCACCGGCCCGCCGGTGCAGGCTATCCGTGATGGCCACCCGCGACTGGAAATTCCGCTGATGACCGGACAGTCGATCGTCTTCGATTCAAGCTCGGGCGAATACAGCATTTCGTGAGGCGCATGCGCTAAGCCGGCCACACAGCGCGGGAATCGTGCGTCGTCCCACCCAAGTTGACGGCTCCCCTGCTCCGTCCGACCATATCCTTGACGTGGGTACTCGCTGGCCAAAGGGGGCTGCGATGCATGCGATCTCGCGTACCTTCCTTGTCCTCCTCACCGGTCTAATGTTGCCTGCCGCCGCCCTCGCCCAAGAGGGCCGCAGCATCGCGTTGATCCTCGATGCATCGGGCAGCATGAATGCTCGGCTCCCGGCGGGCG
>DATBJU010000139.1:0-9051 GCA_036556265.1 Xanthobacteraceae bacterium
GAAGATCACGAGCTCAATCGCGTAAACGTGCTTTCCTTCGCGAAGCGACAAGGCTTCGATGAAGAGAAGGTCATCGCCGCCTTCTTGCACGCGGCGCGACTCGGAATTTTCGAACTTTCCTGGAACGTGTTGTGCCCTGGATGCGGCGGCGTCCTCGACGCCAACGCAACACTGAAGAGCGTGCGCCAGGAAGCGTACAGCTGCTCCCTTTGCGCCGCCGGTTACGAGCCGACACTCGACGAAATGGTTGAAGTCGCGTTCACCGTCACGCCGAGAGTCCGCAAGATCGGGGCGCACGATCCGCAGTCGCTACCGATGTGGGACTACGTGCGTCAGATGTATTTCGGGTCCGGCGTGGACATTCCGGATAACTATCTCGAGATCATCGAAGAGATCGTCATCGACTCGATGGAATTGCAGCCCGGCGAGAAGGCTGTGATGTCGTTGCAGATCCCGGCTGAGCTGATCGTCATCATCGATCCGGTTACTCATGCGGTCCAGTTCCTCGACGTGAAGGGCGAGCCGCGGCGCGAGCGCCAGAACCTTTCGATCGTATTCAACAAGGTGCACACGCCGACCGGAACCATGGAAATCCGTCCCGGCCCAGCGCGTATCGCATTCGAGAATGCAACCGATTTGCGGGTTCTGCCCTCGGTGTGGCGCGTCGGTCACGAGTTGCACGCGCTCCTCATGCGGCGGAAACCGTTCCTTACCGCGAAGCGGCTGCTCACGAACCAGACCTTCCGCGATCTCTACCGGACGGAAACGCTCGATATCGACCAGCGCCTGAAGATCACGAGCCTCACGTTCCTCTTCACCGATCTGCGCGGCTCGACCGCGCTCTACGAGCGCGTCGGCGATCTCAACGCTTACGACCTCGTCAAGGCGCACTTCCGCGTGCTGCACGACATCGTCGCGTCCGAAGCGGGCGCGATCGTGAAGACGATCGGCGATGCGGTGATGGCGACGTTCCCGACGCCGGACCGCGCGGTCGCGGCCGCATTGCGCATGCGCGAAGCGATGCGCGAGCTGAACAAGGGACGCGCACAGGATGACCTCCTGCTCAAGATCGGCATCCACGAGGGGCCGTGCCTCGCGGTCATGTTGAACGACCGGCAGGATTACTTCGGGCAGACCGTGAACATCGCCTCGCGCGTGCAGAACCTCGCAAAATCACGCGCGATCCTTGCGACCGAGCCCGTGATCGAATACCCGCAGACGACGCAGCTGCTCGACTCCTCCGGGCTCAAGCCGACGGCGCAGCGCGCGGAACTGCGCGGCGTCTCTGAGGAAGTGAAGGTGTATGAGATACCTTAGACTTCTACCTCGTCATGGTCGGGCTTGTCCCGGCCGTCCACGCCTTTTGTGACGCAAAGACGTGGATGCCCGCGACGAGCGCGGGCATGACGAACTGATTCACCCCCGCCCCCTCCTCCGCCCATCGATCGTCAGCGCCGCGATCAGTGCGCTCGCGACGCCGAGCAGCGCCGAAATCAGCATGATCCAACGATAGCCGGCGACGAACGCGCCGGCGATCGCCTCGCGCGCGACTTCCCGCGTGCGCGCATCGGGTTGTGCGGGCAGTTCGATCGCCGCGAGCTTCTCGCGTTGGCCGACGATCGTCTGCACGACGGTGCTCGGAAGATTGGCCCGCACAAGCGCGCGGTCGAGAGTCGCGTTGAACGCGAACGTCATGACCACACCGAATAACGCGACGGCGAGCAGCGCGGCGACGCGGGAGGCGGCGTTGTTGATGCCGGAGGCAATGCCGGCGTAGGCGGATTCCACCGAGCTCATGACTGTCGTCGTCAACGGCGCGACCGCGATCGCCATACCGAGACCGAGCACGGAAACGCCCGGGAAGACCGTGAACCAGTAGCTGCCGCCGACCGCGGGGATCGCAAGCAGTGCGAAGCCAGCGCCCGCGACACTCGGGCCGACAACAAGTGGCAGTCGCTTTCCGTACACGTCGACGAGGCCGCCGGCCCAGCGCGACAGAACGAAGATAAGGAGAATGAATGGCAGCACCGCCGCACCCGCGGCCGTCGCCGAATAGCCCTGCACCTGAATGAGGTTGAGCGGAATGAAGAAAAGCCCGCCGCCGAGCGCGCCGTACAGGAGAAACGTCAATACGTTCGCGCCGGTGAAGGTGCGCGAACGAAACAAGTTCAGCGGCAGCATCGGTTCGCGCTTTCGGTCCTCGACCACGACGAATGCGACAAGGAGCAGCACACCGACGACGAGCGCGACGAGAATGTCGGGGCTGGTCCAGCCGCGGCGCGTTGCCTCGATCAGGCCGTAGACGAGCCCGCCCAATCCCAAGGTCGCGAGCGCCGCGCCGGGCCAGTCGAGCGGCTCCTTCTCGGCCTCGTTGCGGCTCTCCGGCACGTGCCAATAAGTGACCGCGAGAACGGCCGCGGCGAAAGGAATGTTGAGGAAGAAGACGGCGCGCCAGGACACTTCGTCGACCAGCCAACCGCCGAGCACCGGCCCGATGGCCGCGGTGATCGCGGTTGCGCCGGACCAGGTGCCGATTGCCCTGCCCCGCTCGCGGTCATCGAACGACGCGCTGATAATTGCAAGGCTGTTGGGGACGAGCAACGCACCGCCCACTCCCTGCACCGCACGGGCGATGATCAGCTCAAGCGCGCTGTTTGCGAGACCGCACCAGATGGAGGCGAGCACGAACAGCCAGGTGCCGAGCGAAAAAATTATCTTTCGTCCGTAGCGATCGCCGGCGGCGCCTGCGGCAAGCAAAAGTGCCGCGAGGAACAGCGCGTAGGATTCGACCACCCACAACACTTCGGCGATCGACGCGCCGAGGTCGCGCTGCAGCGCCGGCAACGCGACGTTCACGGCGGAGCCGTCGACGAAAACCATGCCGGAGCCGAGGATCGTCGCGGCCAGGATCCACGGCGCCGAGCTGCCCCTCGCCGGCGCCACGTGGGGTGTCGCGTGGATCACGCCGGCGTCGCACGGTGGCTTGGCGTAGGCTGTCATCAGTACTTGGCTCCCGGCCGGTACGTCGCTCAGTCAAGGTCGAGAGCGCCGCGGTCAACTTTCGTCGGTGAACTTGATGCGCCCGTGCGAGCCGTCGCAGAACGGCTTGTTGCGTGAGGCGCCGCAACGGCAGAGCGTGTAAATCTGTTGCGACGCTCCCTCCATCGAGAACGGCGCGCGCAGGGGAACGCCGCCCTTCACCTCGTAGGGGCCGTCCTTGCGGACGCGGATGCCCGGCGGATGCGCGTGGTTGGGACCGGGCGCACCCTTATGCGTGTAGCGCAGCGCACCGGACGGGCAGCGATGGATGACTTCGACCACCTGCTCCGCCCTCGCGTGGTCCGGCTCGATCCAGGGCTTGCGGCCGTGCTGGAACACCTTCGCCAGGCCGCGCACGCATTCCTCCGCGGTCGAGCATTGCAGCCTGTTGAAGTGGACGGTGATCTCGGCGCCGGGGTAGTCGACGACCCCGTCGGGGGTATGCGCCGGATCGCGATCACTCGTGAAGCCGATGCGCGCGTGCGTGCCGTCGCAGAACGGCTTGTGCTTCGACCCGCCGCAGCGACAGAGCGCCATCTGCGGACTCGTCGGCAGCGCGCCGCCCTTTGAACTTGTCAGGCTATCGATGTTGGTCACGAGCAACGGGCCGTGCTGCGACGGCTTGATCTCGGGCCGCGCCTTTTTCTCGATCGCGCGAAATTCGGCGAGCTCCGCCTTCGCGTTCCATGCTCTGTCCTTCGCCGCAAACTCGAGACTGAGTGCCTGCAAACCGGCCGCGGCTTCCTCGATTTCCGGCGGCAGACGCTTTCCGGACGTGAGCAGCCCGGTCGCGGTCGTCGCCAGATCGCGCAGCCTCTCGCCGAAAAAGACCCAGGCGGAGCGTTTGTGCGGCAGCAAGTGAATGTCACGGTTGTACCCAAAGCCGGCGCCGGCGGTCTTTCCTTCCAGGCGCGCGCCGTGGCCAGCCGGCATCTTGGCGAGCGCCTCGCCAAGCGGACGCGTCACGTTCGTCATCAAGCGCAATGTTGCGCGTGCGAGCTTTTCCAGCTCCGGCTTGCTCTCATCGGTATGCGCGAAGAAGCGCAGCAGCATGAGCAGCATGGTGTCGTAGGCGCCGTTGAAGAGATCGGCGACCTGATGCGTGAGCGGATCGGAGATCAACGTGCCGCCGGTCGTGTCGTCGTAGAAGCGGGTCATCGGGTTCGAGACCACCGGCCGCGCCGGCGCGAACGCGATTCCCGCCTTTTTCGCCTGCTCCTCTTCCTTCCGGTACTCGCGCCAGATCTCGCGGAACACCCAGAAGTGCGCGTCGGGATGCGCGGCCGTGGGGGCTTCGCCCTGTTCGATCACCATCTGGATCGCCTCGAGCGCCGACTTGCGGTCGTAGACCTCACGCAGTTTGTTCTGAAAATCAACGTAGCGCGCATTCGCCTGCGCCTCGCGCGGGCCGATGAAGAGCTCGTTCTCCTCGATGCAGCGAATTCCGCTCATGAGCTTGTGGTAGAAATCGCCCTGCGTCGTGAAATCGATGTCGAATGGCTCGCAACCGGCCTGCGTGGGCTCGACGCGCAGTTCCGTTTTCGGCCGCCGCCCGCGCCGCGCCCGCACGCGCGCCGCGACTTCCTCGGCCTCACGCTGCTCATCAGGCGGCAGGATGCCCGGCTCCGGCATCTCGATCGCCATGAAGCGCTCGATGGTCGCGAGCGAGAACGGCTCGAGCGTCATGTAATCGTTGATTGGCAGCGCCGAGCGCGGCACAGGAAAGTTCGTGCGGCGGAAGTGCGGTGCGCCGCCGATCGCGGTCATAACGTTCGTGAGCTGCGCGAGATGCAGCATCTCCTCGACGGCGACGCCGACAAGCTTCCGTTTCCAGCGGCGCACGACCTCGGCTTGCGCCGGTGTGATTCCACCCTCCCCCGGATCGCTCTTCAGCGAGTGGGCAGCGAAGAGATAAATGCATGCGACGCCGTGCTCGAGCTCGCACGCGTGGCAGAGGAGATAGATCAGCTCCTCGCGCGTCGTTACGGGCGCGATGTGCGAACGGTCGATTTGCGGCGATCTTGCAGGCGAGCTCATGCCGGTCAGCATAGATTAGCCCGCACAATCACGAAACCGGCACCGGCGAACCGAGGGCGTTGGCACGAATGCAGGTCGGCGTGGCCGCCAGGGCCTTCCGCGGGAGATGCCGGGCCTCAAGAACGGCGGCGGCACCCCCGAACCGGGGTGCCGCCGTCAGGCCTAATAATGGACGGGGATCGGTCGTTGCGACCGTTGTCACCGCTTCTCACGCCAGGACATGAACTCGCGGAACAAGAGTTCGCGCTCCGCGTCGTTACGCGGCGGGTTGCGGGTCCCGGTGCTCTCCAGGAAAGCATTGAACGCCTGCCGCAAGTCTCCGCGATCCGATCCGCCGGGTTGTGCCGCAGGTGCCCGTGCCGAAGCCGCGATGATCTTCTGCAGCATTTCCTCGGCGACGAAGTAGCGATTCCAACCCGGCACCGTGGCGGCCGGGTTTATGTCGCGCCATTTCGCATGGAAGGGCGGCTTCTGGAATTTCTCCCAGTTCGTGAACATCCGTTCGATGAAGCGCTCGACCCGACGATGCCGGTCGCCGCCCTTCGCCCAGTTGAACACGGCAAGCACTGCCGGCACCCCAAGGGTGTCGACACGCTGGCCCTGCGGGACCAGCGTCGGATAGGCCTCATGAGTCAGTTCGCCGAGGACGTAGTAATCGGCGAACGTCTTCGTGAACGGAACCGGCAGGAAGTGAAGTCCCGAGTCCGCCGGCAGTTTTGCGAGGACGTCGATTGGCTTGCCGATTACGCGGATCATCGCCGCGATTTCCCCGGCACGGAGCCGTCGCAAGCCTTCGGCCTCGTTGATGTTCATCGCCTCGACCTTGATCCCGAGGCGCTGGAAAATGATCGCTCCGGTCAAGCTCGAACCCGCTCCGGCGGGACCGAAACTGACCTTTTTTCCCTTGAGGTCTTCGAGGCTTTGAAATTCCTTGCGCGCGAGGATGTGCACTTCCGAGGCCGGTAGCCGAATGATGTAATTGACCCGGTTTTCGAGATTCGGCGTCTTGCGCTCTTTGCGGAAGTACTCGAACACGTCGGATTGCGTTACCGCAACGTCGACGCCCCGCAGATACAGAAGATCGTCCATGTTCGAGGCGGCGCCGTAGGACACGATCGGCAGGATACGGAGCTCGTCCCCGTCATCGAGCGCTTTCGCCAATTCGTCGGCGAAGCGCATGTAGGTACCGGTGATGAGGCCGCCGACGACTCCCACCGTCCAGGCATTCTTGCGATTCTTCAGTGAGGCGTCCGGGCCACCCTCCTCGAGAGATCTCGGTACGGTCTGCGCGGCGACGGGCATGGTGCCGGCCAACGCGCCGATTACAAAGGCAAGTGCGGCTGATACGCAGACAACGCGGCGCATTGCTTCCCCCTTCGACTGTGCCTCGCTTGGGGATTAATTGGGGTTTCTTTGATGATTGCGTGTCTGCATCGCGCCACCTTCGTGGCATTTGAAGAAAATTGCGGCGGGGACGAGGGAAGGCCGCCGTTTGCGATCCCGGCTTAAGGCTTCGGTGACAACAATTGCCGCAATCGCCTGCGAGATTTTACAGGATTTGCGAGACTGCGAATGGCGGCCGCCCTCACCCAATTCTCCTCGCGGCCGATGGCAACGGTAATTTGGATGTTGTTGCGGCCGCTCCGACGGCCACATTTCGTAGGAAAAACGACGTATTTCGAATCGCACGTCTTAGCGGGGGATTGATCCGGTGCCGCCCAACATCCTGATCCGCGCCAAATTCGCCAGCCGGAGCCTCGGTGCGCGGCGCGCCGCGGAGTCGTCCCTTGGTTCGGATCCGCCGGTCATTCGCATTCCGGCTCGTTGTTGATGCGGTGGCCGCGCAATTGCTTTGGTTGAAGAGGTCTTTGCGACGGCGAAACGGAACTGACCATTCTCACCAGCCACGACGGAGAGTTGTTCGACACGCCAACGAAGTCCGGACGGCTCGGCGAACTCGAAGTGCGACCGGCGCCGAACCGGTGAAACAAAACGCCAGGAGAGAGGAAGAAGACGATGACCAAGCGAAATTTGCAGGGACTTGTGATCCTCGCTGCGCTGATGCTGGGCGGCGCTGCCCAGCCCGCGCAGGCACAGTATCCCGACGGGAAGCCCGTCGAAATGACCGTCATGTTCGGGGCCGGCAGCGCCGCTGATGTGACGGCACGGCAATTGGCCGAAGGAATGTCCAAGGCTCTCGGTGTGCCGATCCCGGTCGTGAATCGCACCGGCGGCGGGGGGGCGATCGGCTACACGTTCGTTTCGCAGCAGAAGCCGGACGGCCATGCCGTCATCTGGAACTCGAATTCGATCTCGACCACGTATCATGCGGGCACGCTCGGCTTCGACTATAAGGCGTTCGACCCGGTCGCCCGCGTCAGCGTTGAGATTCCGGCGCTTGCCGTACGCGCGAACGCGCCATGGAAAACGCTGAAGGAATTTGTCGAGCACGCCAAAGCGAACCCGGGGAAGGTCCGGATCGGCAATTCCGGCACAGGCAGCCATACGCACTTCTCGGCGGCGGCCCTCGCCGCGTCGGTCGGAGCGAAAACCGTGGATGTCCCGTTCACCGGCGGGGAGGCCGTGGTGAACCTGCTCGGCGACCGGATCGAGGCGACCGTGCAACTTCCGGCCGCGCTCGTCTCGCAGGTGAAGGCGGGTGAATTGCGCGTGCTTGCCGTCCTCGGCGCGCGCCGCGAGCCGGTTTTCCCCGATGTGCCGACCGCCCAGGAGCAGGGCTTTGGGGTCGCGCTCGACATGTGGCGCGGGATTGCCGTTCCCAAGGGAACGCCGAAGCCTGTGATCGCCAAGTTGCAGGAAGCGATTCAGCGCACGGTCGAGTCGCCGGAGTTCAAGGCGGCCGGATCAAAGATCGGCTTCACGCCGGCGTATCTGCCCGCCGACCAGTTCGGCAAGCTGATCGCGAGCGACGACGCGAAGCTCGCCGGCGTCATGAAAGAGCTCGGTCTGAAGAAGAACTGATACGGCTGGGGCCGTGGGAGGGAAAGCTGTGGCGGCAGGGCCGAAATCCCCAGCCGCGGCATCGAACGTGGATGCTTCAGCCTGGCGGGTCGGTACACGCGGCGGCGAGTTCTTCGCCGCCGCGGTCCTCGCTATCGTCGGTCTGTTCTTCCTGTGGCAATCCGCGTCGCTCAGCTTCGGCAGCATCGAGCAGCCGGGGCCCGGATTTTTTCCGCTGGTGCTGGGTGTAACGCTTTCCGCACTTGCGGCGGCGACCGGGGTCGGTCGGCTGCGGCAGCCGCCAGATGGCGAAGCGATTGCGCTCGGGCATCGGGACGTATTGGTTGCATTCGCGGCGCTCATCGTTCTGCCGATTCTGTTCGAGCGGCTCGGGGCTTACGCAACGCTGGGGCTGTTCATGGCGGCGCTGCTGGTCTTCGTCGGAAGAGTTTCACCAATCCTTGCTGTTCTAGCGACGGGAGCCGCAATGCTCGCCGCCTGGGCATTCTTCGGTGTTCTGCTCGGCGTACGCTTGCCGCCGGGCCTGTTCTGAGTGAACTTGATGACGGGCTTCGAACAGCTGCTCGGGGGCTTTTCTGCCGCCCTGTCCTTCAAGACGCTGCTCTACGCCTTCATCGGATGCCTTTGGGGCACGATCGTCGGGGTCATTCCCGGTCTCGGCCCGCTCGCGGGCATGACCCTGCTCCTGCCTCTCACGTTCGGCCTCGATCCGACGACCGGCATCGTCATGCTGACCGGGATCTTCTACGGGGCGATGTACGGCGGCTCGACCACCTCCATCCTTGTGCGCATTCCCGGCGAAGCCGCGTCGGTGGTCACCTGCATCGACGGCTACGAGATGGCCCGCCAGGGCCGTGCGGGACCGGCGCTGATGATCGCGGCGGTCGGCAGCTTCATCGGCGGGACGCTCTCGATCCTCGGCCTCATGTTCATCACCCCGCCGCTCGCACAGGTTATGGTGGCGATCGGACCTTCGGTCGAGGTCGTGCTGAT
>DATBJU010000140.1:0-19665 GCA_036556265.1 Xanthobacteraceae bacterium
GCGGTGGCAGCAAGACCGCCGAAAGAAAAGAAGTGGATCGCGAGCGAGCCCAGTTGGTCGCGGTCCTCGGCCTCGCTCAAAGCGCGGATGATCCCGTCGGGCGCCGCCTCGCCGAGCAGGTGCGTGACTTTGGGGTTGAGCATTCCTTTGAGCGAAGCTCGCACGCCACAACGTAGCGCATAACGCATCAGCGCGCGTATGCTGGTCGGCCCGGCGACTCCGATGCGGACGGGAACCCCGACACCCTCGCCTCGCAGCCAGCGCAACCAGTTGAGGATCGGGTCGGCGTCGAAACAGAATTGCGTCGCGATGTGCAAGGCGAGATTTCGTTTCGCCGCCGCGTCGAGCTTTTGCATCAGCACACGGGGAAGCGTCGCGTCGTCAATCTTGGGATGGCCATCCACGTAACCGGAAATTCCGATCTCGCGAATACCGTTCGCTTGAAGCACATCGCTTTCGATCAGGTCGAGCGCGCCCGAAAAACTGCCGGCCGGCACGTCGCGGTCGCCCGCGATCACGAGCGCGCACGTCACGCCGGCCTCGCGATTGAGGCGCGCAATCACTTGAGCCGCGTGAGCCGCGTCGACAAAGGCGCGGGCGGTCAGGTGCGGCACCGGCTCGAACCCCGTCGAGCGGACGGCTAGCGCATACTCCACGAGCCGCTCGGGCGCCTGGTTCGGTGGGCAGCTCAGGTAGACGTGCGTGCCGGCAGGCGTTGATGCCCTCAGTGCGGCGAGCTCAGCCTGATCGGGAAATGTCGCCTCGAGCGAAAATTCCTTCATTACACGGGCGACATCGTCCGTCGCTGGCGTGAAGCCGGCGCCACCTGCCGCGCGTTGGGTCGCTCGATTCCGCACGATCAATACCTGTAGTGATCCGGCTTGTAGGGTCCTTGTGCCGGCACGCCGATATACTCCGCCTGCTTCGGCGACATCTTAGTGAGCTGGGCTCCGATCTTGTCCAGATGCAGACGTGCGACTTTTTCGTCGAGGTACTTCGGCAGGACGTACACTTTCTTCTCGTATTTCCCGGGATTCGTGAACAGCTCGATCTGCGCCAGCGTCTGGTTGGTGAAGCTCGACGACATCACGAAGCTCGGATGGCCCATGGCATTGCCGAGATTCACGAGCCGGCCTTCAGAAAGGAGAATGATCCGCTTGCCGTCGGGAAACTCGATTTCGTCGACCTGCGGCTTGACGTTGTGCCACCTGAAGTTCCGCAGAGCATTCACCTGGATCTCGGAATCGAAGTGGCCGATGTTGCAGACGATGGCGCGGTCCTTCATGGCGCGCATATGGTCGACGGTGATCACGTCGACATTGCCGGTGGCAGTCACGAAGATGTCGGCCCGGGGAGCCGCATTCTCCATCGTCGTGACTTCATAACCTTCCATCGCGGCCTGAAGCGCGCAGATCGGATCGATCTCGGACACGAGCACGCGACAGCCGGCCTGGCGCAACGAAGCGGCGGATCCTTTGCCGACGTCGCCGAACCCGGCGACCATCGCGACCTTGCCCGCCATCATCACGTCGGTGCCCCGACGAATGCCGTCGACGAGCGACTCGCGGCAGCCGTACAGATTGTCGAATTTCGACTTGGTAACGCTGTCGTTGACGTTGATCGCGGGCCACAGCAGCGTGCCCTTCTTCTGCATGTCGTAGAGACGGTGCACGCCGGTCGTGGTTTCCTCGGTCACGCCGCGGATGCCTTCCGCGTTCTTCCTGAACCAACCGGGCTTGTCCTTGAGGCGCTTCTTGATCGCAGCGAACAGGATCTCTTCTTCCTCGTTCATCGCCTTGTCGAGAAAGGCGGTGTCGCCCTGCTCGGCGCGCAGGCCGAGATGGATGAGCAGCGTCGCATCGCCGCCGTCGTCAAGAATCATGTTGGGCGTGCCGCCGTCGCCCCATTCGAAGATCCTGATCTGGTAGTCCCAATAGTCCTTGAGTGTCTCGCCCTTGACCGCGAAGACGGGCGTGCCGCCCGCGGCCACTGCGGCCGCCGCGTGATCCTGCGTCGAGTAGATGTTGCAGGATGCCCAGCGCACGTCAGCCCCGAGGGCCTTGAGCGTCTCGATCAACACCGCAGTCTGGATCGTCATGTGGAGGGAGCCCGCTACGCGCGCGCCCTTGAGCGGCTGCTTCGGGCCGTACTCCTCGCGCGTAGCCATGAGACCCGGCATCTCCGTTTCGGCGATCGCGATCTCCTTGCGACCCCATTCGGCGAGACCGATGTCCCTGACGACGTAGTCGGCGGCAGCGGCGGACTTTGCTCTTGTTGCGGCGGTCATGACCTTCTCTTGTCGGTTGGATCGGCGAACGGCGGCAAAGAAGACGGGCATTGCCGGCGACGCAGCCAATCTCCCGCAAATTCGGCGCTCATTCCAGATCGCGATCGGCGGCGGGCTCAGTCGCGTTGCCGCGAGATCACATAGGATTCGTCGTTGAACCAGAGGCCGCCATGCGTCTTGAGGATCTCGCTGGTGGCCTCCAGATAAGTGCCGTCCTTGGCGGCGTCGGTCAACCGCTCGTCCTCGATCTGAGCGACGTAAATTGCCGCATTCCAGGCCGCGAACAGGGTCGAGGTGCCGAGCGGCCCGGTCACCTCGTTCGGGAGCGTCTCGAGCTGGTACTGAAAGATCGAACGATTGTCGGCATAAGCATTGAAATTGAGATCGCGACCGGCGGCCCCCAGCTCCTGCTTTACGGCGCGCAGGATCGCGTGGCGGTCGCTAACGAACGGATTTTCCCCGGGCCAGATCCTGCGCACGATCTCCATTCCGGGGTCGTTGCCGTGCGAGTGGATCGCGATCAAGCGGCCGCCGGGGCGCAACGCGCGGGCGAGCGGTGCGACTACGCGTTTCGCCTTGAACTCGGTCGACGAGCGTGCCCGATACGGCTGTGAGGCGATCACAAGATCGAAGTTCGCCTCTGCGCGGCCAGGATGCGGAATGATCGGGTCGAGCAGAAAGCGGTGGTCGTCACGGTAGAGCACGAGCACGACCGGCCGCTCATAGACCGGATTTCCGGATTTTTCGCTGAGGCGGGCCTTCCAGTTATCGACCAGGAACGGATGAAGTTCGGCGATCTGCTCCTCGAACTCGCGCGAGGTGCTGCCGGTCAGCGCGACCTCATGCCAGACCATGCTGTTCGCGGCGGCCGGCGACTTTACGGTAAGCCACGGCGCCTCGGAGTAGTACATGTTGGTGAGAACGAAAACCGTGGCCGGATGCTCGAACAGGCGGTCCGGCATCTTGTCGAGGGTGAGCCGGACATCCTCGAGGCTGATCTCCTTGCCGGCGACATAAAACGGCATGTTGCTGAAGCGGCGATGCATCGCGCGGAGCGTGCGCGCGAGTACGGTGCCGTCGCCGACACCGGCGTCGAACACGCGCACCGCCGGCGGGCGCGGATGGATGTTTGCGAGTTCGAGCGCAACGCGGCCGGCGACCACCTGCTTCTCGCTGCAAGTGCTGACGAACAGCAGATACTTCTGGCGATTGTCGAAAAAGCGGAAGTTGCGTTTCGGGCTCGCGTCCGTGCCGGCGATGCTCGCAAGCTGGGCGCGCGGAAAGTCGGGCATCGCGGCGATTGCGCGTGCGTTGATCAAGGGTTGCGACGCGGGCGCCACGTTCGGATGCACCGAGAGGAATGTGCGTATGCGGTCGAGTGTGTCGGTGGTGATACGGCCGCCGTGGCGAAGCCGCTGCACGAGCTTGCCGTCGTTCACGACGCGGCGGCCAAAGGTGGACTCGGCCATGCCGGCACGCCGGCAAAAGACGGAGATCTCTTCCAGAAGCTGTTCGGTATTCATGTTTGCGGCCCGGCAGGCGAGAGGAAGCGAAACCTAGGCGCCGAAGGACGACACCGTCAACTGGAATGCCGCCCACATGGGAGGTGGGATTGTTGTTGGGCTGTATCCCTAATCGACTAAGTTGTTGTCATGTATCGTAGCTTTCTCCTTGGCGATTCCAACCGTCAGCGACGTGAGACCGGACTCGATGGGCGAAGTACCCTGTGAAATGGGCAATTGCCCCATCGGCACGAAGAGGCTTGCGGCGATCGAATGCCGTGTGAGCGGCGTCCAGCACGCCGGGCGTTACGTCCGGCTCAGGCCCGTTGTCGAAGGTCAGCGTCAAATCGAGCATTGCCGCGCGTGAGGCAGGACGCAAAAGCGAAGCGCAGGCCGAGCGAGTCGGCCTGCGCAAGAATTGCCGGCATTCGCGCCGGAAAGACGATCACTTCTTCTTCGCGTTGGCGTAAGGATAGATGACCTTGCCGGTCGACAGATTCGCGGGAGCAAGCACCGGCTGCTTGTTCATGTCCTTGAATTCGTCGAGCGCCGTTCCGCCGATGCCCTGATACTGCACCTGGAGCATGCGCGATCCAGTCCACTCGCCGGTCGGGCCGAACTTCACGTCGCCGACGATCGTCTTGAATGTTGCGCCGCGGATGTATTCGGCGAGCTTGTTGTCGTCGACGCTTTTTGTCGCCGTCACGGCCTGCTCGAGGATCTGGAGATATGCGTAGGCCCAGGGCGGCAAGTAGTAGCCGAGCGGATCGACCTTCTCCGTCTTGGCGCGCTCCTGGTACTTCGCGACCACGTCGAGGACGCCCGGGTACTGCATTGTCTTGGCGGGAATCCACGTCTCGTAATTGACGAAGCCGTTCAGCAGCGGGCCCAGCTGCAGTTTGATCGCCGTAAATTGCAGGCCAACCATGCCGCCGCCGATCATCTTCGGCTCGTAGCCGATCTCATTGACCGCACGCACCCAGCCGACTGAGTCGAGCGGATACGAGCAGATCACAACGATGTCCGGGTTGGTCGCCTGCACCGCGCGCACGATCGGCGCGAAATCCGTCGTAGTCGGCGGATAGGTCCGGTCGTACACGATCTTGAGGCCGGCGGCCTTTGCGTTCTCACGCGCACCTTCTTGCACGTTGCGCCCGAACTCCGCGTCCGCCGCGGCGATCGCGATCGTCTGTGGCTTCGGATTTTGCGCCATCGCGATGTCGAAGAAGCCCTTGGTGAAGGACGGCTTCGGGTTGGGTCCGGTCGGAATCATCGAAAAGTAGCGCTGGTACTTGAAGTTATCATTGATGCCGGTGCCGAACAGGCTGATCAGAAGCTTGTTGCGCTGGATCGCGATTGGCAGCGTCGGCGCGATTTGTGTGGAGGCGTAAGGTCCCATGATGATGTCGACCTTGTCGACGTCGAGGAGCTTCGAATAGATGCCGGGGACCTCAGCCGGATTGCTCTTGTCGTCGAAGTAGACGAGCTGAACCTTACGTCCGAGCAGCCCGCCCTTCTTGTTTACGTCGTCTTCCCAGACCTTCATCGCGAGCAATGCGCCTTGGCCGGCGCCTGCGAGCGGCCCGGTCAGCGCCATGCTGAACCCGATCTTGATCGGCTGTTGCGCCTGGGCCGGCGCCAGCAGCAGGGTTGCAAACGCGGCCGCAACCGGTGCCACCGCGCAGCGCCGCAAGAACGAGCGCCGATTGGCGTTATGGATCATGTATTCCTCCCAGTGAGTGCCCGGATTATTTCCGATGCAGTGTTGTAGATGACCAGCCCCGGCGTCGGAAGTTTGAGAAGCCGCCGGCATTGCGGAATTCGCCGAGCGAAATCATGTTCGCTCCACACGGTCAGGAGACGTTATTCCGGCGGGGCGTGTCAAGGAGACGCCGGTCGCGCTCGGTCCGCGTTCTGCGCTCCCGCCTCGGGACCCCGGAGTGGGACCCGCACCATTCACTGTACGATTCGCCGCGCGGCGGGCCGGCCGGTGTGGCGAAAGCAGTCCGCTGAGGCACCCGAAGGCCAGGTCCCGTCATTGCCGGCCTTGGTGGTAAAAAAAGGCCGACAGAAGGCCATCTTTTAAAGTTGATATCTTTACTACCTTTCAATTCCGGGCTAGTTGAATGGCCGTGAGGTGCCAACCATGGGCGTGCATCCGTCGCTCGAACGAGACACGGCCGCGGGACACGTTTTCCTCGGCAGCCGCCCGGCGTCGTTGTCCTCGCAAATCGTAGCCCAAGTGCGCGACGCGCTGTTCGCGAAGAAGCTCAAGCCCGGAGAATTCCTCGGTACCGAGAACGATCTTGCCGCGCGCTTCGGCGTGAGTCGGATCGTTGCGCGTGACGCGCTGCGCACGTTGCAGGCGCTTGGCATTGTCGAAGTGAAGATGGGGAAAGGCGGCGGCGCGCGCATCGCGCGCGGCAATACGCGCCTGTTCGCCGAGGCTCTCGCAGTGCAGCTCGACCTTACAGGGGTGAGCGCGAGCGAAATCATGGACGCGCAGCGTGCGATCGAGACGCTCGCGGCCGAACTCGCCGCAGAACACGCGAACCCCGCGGACCACGCCAGGCTACGGCACCTGCTGTTCGACGCGGAGAGCAAAATTAACGACAACGAGGCCTATACGCGTTCGTGCCGAGATTTTCATCTCGCAATCGCCGAAGCGTCTCATAACCGAGTGCTGCTGGTGCAGCTAATTTCGCTGCAGCATGTGTCATGGCCCGCGGAGAACCGAACGCTCACCGCGGCCGTCGCTTGGAGAGTCCTCGAGGTGCACAAGCAGCTCGCATCGCTGATCGTCATGCGCGACGCAGCCGGTGCGCGGAACCTGATGGACGACCACGTGAAGATGATCCGCGCACGGCGCGTCGCCGAGCACGGAGAGCAACACGGAGAGAAATCGAGAAGCCGGTACGGGTGCTGCTGATCGCCGGGCAATGCGGATCAAATCGCGCGGTCAATCATTTACAGGGTGAATGGAGGAAACAATGCCGAAATTCGTAATCCAGCCGCACTTCCGGCTGCAGGAATGGGTGGCCGAGGAGAAGGGCTACTTCAAGGATGAAGGTCTCGACTATGTCTTCCGCGAGGAAGTGCAGGCGACCGATGGAAAGGTGCACGACAAGGGCGTGAAAGTCGGCGCCTTTCAATCGTTCGAGGAGGGGCGCAAGTCAGACGTGAGTTGCGCCTGTCACTGGACGGTCGGCGTCGCGGCTTCGTCCGGACACGGGAAGCTTTACCCGGACGTCTACTCGGTGGCGCCTGCCGGCGTGTTCGTGCCGCCGGATTCGCAAGTGAAGACCCCGGAGGACCTCGCGGGCGTGCCGATCTCGGTCGGCTATCAATCCGGCAGCCACTATTCGACCATTCAGTCGCTCGAAGCGTACATGCCTGCCGCGAAGATCAATTTGTCCTTCAACGACGGAATGCTGTTCAAGCGCATGGAGCTCCTGATCGACAAGAAAGTGCCGGCGGCGGCCTTGTTCAGCGGGCCATACTATTTCGCCGAACAACTTGGCTTCCGCAAGATCATCGACACAACTTTCATGATTTCGACCATGATCACCGGCAATCCGGATCCGGAGGACCTGCGCAAGTTCTTCCGGGCACTCAAACGCGCGCAGCGCGACGTCGATCTGCGACCGGACCTCTACACGCACTATTACACAAACGAATTCCCGAAACGCTATCACGCGATGATGGACACGCGGCGCTGGGGGCCGGGCGAGCGCATCGTGTTCGAGCCGTACACCAAGGAAGTGTTCAACGAGACGCTCAAGTGGATCGAAGAGCACGGAATCTTTCCCGACGGAAATATGGGCTCGCGTGTCTACGAGCAGTCGGTCGTCCGCCTCGCCTGATCGAGGATCCGTAGATTGCAAAAGAAGCCGCCGCGGGCGCAATCGCGGCGGCTTTCGTTTGCGGACATCGCCTAGCGGGCGGGAGCCGAATCCGCGACCTTGAGGCCGATGTAACGGTCAAGCGCCGCGTGGTCGTGCAGGAGGTCGGCCGACTTTGCGCGATGCACGATGCGGCCGCGCTCGAGCACTACCGCCTGCTCGGTGAGCGCGAGCGCGATCTGGGCGTGTTGCTCGACGAGGACAACCGCGGTCTGTTCGTCGGCAAGCATGCGGTGGATCGCGCGCATCACTTCTTCCACGATGATCGGCGCGAGTCCTTCCATTGGTTCGTCGAGCAGCAGGAGTGACGGATTGGTCATAAGGGCGCGACCGAGCGCGAGCATCTGCTGCTCGCCGCCGGAGAGCTGATTGCCCTTGGAGTGCCTGCGCTCGGCCAGGCGGGGAAACAGTTCGGCTACGGTCTTCAAGTCCCAGCGGCCAGGCCGCGACGCCACCGTGAGGTTTTCCTCGACCGTGAGCGAAGGAAAGATCTCGCGCTCCTGCGCTACCCAACCGATGCCTGCGCGCGCGCGACGATGCGGCGGCATGCCGGTAATCGCCGTACCGCGCCAGGTAATGGCACCGCGCCGAACCTGCGTATAGCCCATGATCGTCAGGAGAAGGGTCGACTTGCCGACGCCGTTGCGGCCGAGCACGGCAAGACTTCCGCGCTCGGAGAGCTCAAGCGACAGGTCGTCAAGCACGACCGCGTCGCCGTATCCGGCGCGGACATCCTTCAGTGTGAGCAGCGGCTCACCCATGCTGCGCCCCGCCGAGATAGACCTCGCGCACCTTCGGATTGGCGGCGATTTCGCCGGGGGTTCCCTCCAGGAGTATGCGGCCGCCAACCATCACGATGATGCGACTGGCAAAGCGGAACACCACCTCCATGTCATGCTCAATGAACAGGATGGTGATGTCCTGTGAGAGGCCGGATATCGCGGCGAACAATCCCTCGCTCTCTTCCTTGGGTACCCCGGCTGCGGGCTCGTCGAGCAGCAGCACGTGCGGCTTGGTCGCGAGCGCGAGCGCAATCTCGAGAAGGCGCTGTTGCCCATATGCGAGCTCGCGTGTCGGGCGAAAGCAATCTTTGCCGAGAGTCAGGGAATGGAGAATTTCATACGCCTCCTCGGTCGCGTCGCGATATTGCGAAAGCTCTCGCCAGAAATTTGTCGCGTAACCGCGACGCTCGCATACCGCCAGGGTCACGGATTCAAGAGCACTCAGGTCCGGAAAGAGTGTGTTGATCTGATAGGTGCGCACGAGCCCGCGCTTGACCCGCTGCTGCGGTTCGAGACGGGTGATGTCCTCGGCGCCGAGCAGAATTTGACCGCTGTCCGGCCGCAGCATCCCGGTAATCAAGTTGATCAACGTGGTCTTGCCCGCGCCGTTCGGCCCAATCAATGCGTAGCGAACGCCGCGCGGGAGGCTGATCTCGATGTCGCTCGCAACGATCAGCGAGCCGAACCTCTTGTTCAGCCCGCGTGTGGACAGGACCGCCGTTGTCATGTGCGTCCGCCCCAGCGAGCCGTGATACGCGTGAGGCCGCCGAGGATGCCGCCGGGCAGGAACATGACCACGGCGACGAGCAGAATGCCGATCGGGAAGTACCAATACTGCGGATTGATACCTGAGAACTGGTCGCGCGCGACCATGAAAATGATCGCGCCAATGAGTCCGCCGTACAAGCGACCCGCGCCACCAAGGATGAGCATGACGAGCACGTCGGCGGAACGCTGGAAGTCGACAACGCCGAGCGAGACAGTGCCGGTCGTCTGCGCGAGCACGGCGCCCGCAACGCCGGCAACCACGGCGGACAGCGTATAAATCTTGCGAATATGCGCTCGGCTCGACGCACCGACTGCCGGCATGCGCAGCGGGTTTTCGCGAATGCCACGAAGCGACAGGCCGAACGGCGAGTTGATGACGCGCCGGGCCAGGACGAACACCAGGAACAGGACGATCAGCGAGTATGTGTAGGCGGTGTAACCCCATAGATCGAACGTGAAGCGGCCGAGCAGGGGGCCAATGCGCACGCCCTGCAGGCCATCGGAGCCACCGGTTAGCCAACTCGCTTGGTTCGCGGCCTCGTGCACAAGGAAGCCGATGCCAAGCGTGATCATGATCAGCGTCAGGTGACGAAAGCGAGCGACGATAAAGCTCGATGCGTAACCCGCGATGCCGGCCGTCAACACGGCGCCGATCAGCCCGACGAACGGATCACCCCACCCATATACCGATAGAATGCCCGCGGTGTATGCGCCGATACCGAAGAAGGCGGCGTGACCAAGCGAGACGATCCCCGCGTAGCCCAGGATAAGATCGAGTGAGAGTGCGAAAAGCGCGGTAATGGCGATCTGGCTCGCCAATGCCAGATGATTGGGGAAGACGACGAACGGCAGAATGGTCGCCGCCCAAAAGACGTATTCCGCCGGGCGCCATCGCGTCTGCGCACGCAGATAGATGTGTGGGTCTGCGGTCAAGGTGACGGCCATGACTTACCGTTTCCCGAACAACCCGGCCGGGCGCCACATCAGCAGCGCCACCATCACCAAGTAAATCAGGAACGAGCCGAGCTCCGGTACGTAGTATTTGCCGGCAACGTCGCTGATACCGATCAACACCGCAGCGGCAAACGATCCGCCGATCGAGCCGAGGCCGCCCACTGCCACGACGATCAGAACGTAAACGAGATAGGTGAAGGCGAATGCGTGGTCGAGACCGACGATCTCGATGGCGAGGGCTCCTCCGAGTCCGGCGAGGCCACTGCCGAGTGCGAACGCAATCGCGAAAGCGCCATCCACGTTGATGCCCAACCCGCGCGCCATGCGCTGGTTATCGACCGCGGCCCGCACCTGCGCGCCAAAGCGCGTGTATTCGAGAGTGAGCACAAGAACGAGAGCGATTGCGGCCCCGGTCACCACCAGAAACAGCCGGTAGAGCCCGATCGTGACGCCCATCACCTGCGTTGACCCGCGTAAATAGGACGGCGTGTTGATCGGCTGCTGGACGGTGCCGAAGACATACGCGGCAGTGGCGACTGCGATAAACGCCAAACCGATCGTCAACAGGACCTGGTCCAATTCGCTTGCGCGATAGAGCCGGCGGTACAACACGCGCTCAAGCACTACGCTGAACGCTGCGGTCGCGAGAAAAGCGAACGGAAGGGTCGCCAAAAACGGCCACCCCGATTGGTTCAGGGTGACCGCGACGTAACCGCCGAGCATGGCGAATGCGCAGTGCGCCAGGTTGACGAAATTCATCATCCCCAGCGTAACGGAGAGCCCGACGGACAGAAGGAAGAGGAGCATCCCGTACGCGAACCCATCGAACAGGACGCCGAAGATGGGTCCAAGCGTCAACGAATGCTCCTCCTCCCGAACGGCGCAGAGACCGGCGAGTTATTTCTTGGCCGATCCCGGATCCTTGACGTTCGTCACCTTGTCGACGACGAAGTTGCGCAGCCCGTTGCCGACCTTACGCACCTGGCGGATGGAGATCGTCTGCACGATGTCGCGCGTGTCGGCGTCGATCTGCATCGGGCCGCGCGGGCTTTCCCACTTCAGGCCCTTCGCCGCCTTGACGAGGGCGTCGGCATCGGTCTTGCCGCCCGTCTTCTTGAGCGCTTCGTAGATGACGTGCATCCCGTCATACCCGCCGACGGCGCCGAAGTCCGGATTGCGCTTGAAGTCGGCATTGTATGCCTTCACGAAGTCCTTATTCAGCTTGTTGTCATCATTGTAGTCGTAGTGCCAGACAGAATAGATGCCGATGCCGGCGTCACCCATTCCTTTCAGCGAGCTCTCGTCGGTGACCTCGCCGGTGCCGATGATCTTGATCTTCTTCGGGTCGATACCCCGCTCGGCGAATGCCTTGCCGAGTGCTGCCGGCTGCGCGCCGGCCGGGACGAAGATGAAGATCGATTCGGGATTGACGTCCTTCACGCGCTGCACGAAGGCGGAGAAATCGGGATTCGCGACGGGCGTGCGTACCGAACCTACGATTTCGCCGCCGGCGGCCTTGAACGCCCCCTGGAACGCGGCTTCCGCGTCCTTGCCGGGCGCGAAATCGGACACCATCGTGTAGGCTTTGCGAACTCCACTCTTGTACGCCCAGGACCCGGCGGTCGAACCGACCGAGGGAAGCGTCACGGAGGTGCGCACCGAGTAGGGTGACATGGTGATGATCACGGTGGTTGCCGCGTTCATGATCACCATGAATTTCTTCGCCTGGTCGGAAACCTTCGACACTGCGATCGTGTTTGGCGACAGCGTGAAGCCGGCGAGGATATCGACGTTGTCGCGCGTGATCAGTTCCTGCGCGAGACGCGAGGCCACGTCGGGGGCGATACCGCCAGTGTCCTTGCGGATGATCTCGATCTTCTTGCCAGCGACCGTGTCGCCCTTCTGCTTCATGTAGAGCTTGATGCCATTGTCCATCTGTGTCGCCAGATCCGCGAACTGGCCCGAGTAGGACATGATTACGCCGACCTTGACGGTGTTCTGCGCGTTCGCTGCCGAAGAAATCAGCAGCGCGGCTGCGATACAGCCTATGCCAAGAAACAATTTACGCATGAGTCCCTCCCTCATTATTTGGCGTCAGCCGAGAAGTGGAAAATCACTCGGAGGGTAATCATGAAGGCGAGAACAGGTCAATTTCCGTGGTCCGGAAAAGAGTTCGCTGTCTCGCAGCCCACTCCATCTTGCCGCGCTGAGGCTAGCGATTCCCACAACCATTCCGTCTGTGTTCGCAATCAGCGGGCGGCCTCCCCCTCCAGTACGCCGCGCATGTAGCCAATCGCGCGGGCGGCACAGGTGGGCCCATCGGGATGGTAGATAAATGGCTCGACCGCAGCGATGCCGGAGTAGTTGCCGGCGCGGAGTGCCGCGACGATCGGTCCAAACGCGAGCTGTCCTTCGCCCGGCCCGCGGCGATTTGGGTCGTTGAAATGAATGTGGGCGATCAGCCCGGTCGGCAGCCATTTCCGCAGTATGGCCGGGATCGGCTCGGATTCGCTCAGGCCCGCGGCCGAGCAGTCGAGCATCGTGCGCAATGCAGGACTGTCGATCGATCGCACGATCGCGACGGCCTGCTCGACTGTATTCACGAACGCGGTGTGCTCGCGCGCCAATGGCTCAAGAAGATAGGTCACGCCGGCAGCGCTCGCTGCCTCCGCCGCCGCCGCAAAATATTCGACGCCGCGCTTTTCGCTGTCGAACTCGTCGCCGGCTTCGAGCTGGCGCTGGGCAGGCGAACCGTGGATCAGCAGATTCGCGCCAAGGTCGGCGGCGAGGCCGACGAGGCCGCGCATGACCTCGAACGTGCGTGAGCGAACCGACGGGTCCTTTGCGGTGATCGACAGACCCTTCGGCGCGACCATCAGGTAGTGAAGACTGGTGATCGGCAGCCCGGCCGCATCGGCGATTTTCTTGATCTCCTTACGGCGAGAGGCGCCGAGAAGGTGCGGCTCGTTGCTCAGCGTGACCGGCGCGACCTCGATGCCGTTATAGCCGAGGCTTCTGATCAGCTCGCACTGCTTTTCGAAGCGGAGCTCGGCGACGACTTCGTTGCAGAGGGAAATTCGCATCGGCACTTCCAGCGGGTCGTCCAGCTAGAAGCGTTCGAAGGCGGGAGAGTCAACGGAAATTTCTGCTCTTTGCAGGATCATGCCTTGGGCCAGAAGTGCGCATTTGCGATTGCTCGACGTCGAGCGAAGGCGGGTGGGCTGCGCGTATCTTGCCCCGGCGGGCGGGTGTGTGCGCACTGCCCGGCGCGGCCTGCACGAGGTCGGCCGCATGATCCATGCTTTCGGCAACTTCCTGCAAAAAGTACTTTCGGCGCACTCCTCTTGCTCGGATGTCGAGCCGTTCGTCCCCCTGCTTGACGTGGTCGGCGCGGGAGAGCGTCTCGGGCGCCGGCCCTTCGCCGAGCCGGGCGAGCAGGCCGGTGGCATCCATGATTTCCTCCGCGACCACGTGAATGACGTTCTGCTCGTTCTGCACCGGACCGCGGACCAGGAGCAGCCGGCCACCAAGCACTTCCGGCCGGTAGCGCTCGAATTTCGCCGGCCAGACGATCACGTTTGCGACCGCACTCTCGTCCTCGAGCGTTAGGAAGATCACACCGTTCGCCGAGCCCGGCCGCTGGCGGATCAGCACGAGGCCGGCGACGGTTGCGCGCTTTCCGTTCGGCCAATTACGCAGACGTTCGTTCCTGATCACCCCGGCCCGGTCGAGCTCATGGCGTACGAATTCGACCGGATGCCGGCGCAATGAGAGGCGCAAAGTCCGATAATCGTGCACGACCTCCTCGCCGGGCGGCATGGGCGGCAGCGCGACGTCCGGCTCGCTCACGCTTGGTTCGGCAAGCGCAAAAAGCGGAAGATCGTCTTTATCCCCCGCCCTGCGCAACGCCTGGCAGGCCCACAGCGCCTCGCGCCGTGAAAGTCCGAGCGAGCCGAAGGCATCGGCTTCGGCTAATCGTGTGAGCGCCGCAGGCTGCAAGCCCGTGCGCAGCCAGAGATCGCGGACGGAATCGTAGCCGTCCTGGCGGCGCTGCTCGATCAGCTTCGCGTCGTCCTCGGAAAATCCCTTGATCTCACGCAGGCCGAGACGGAGCGCATGCGTCGTGCGGATATCGTCGCGCATCTCCTGATGCAGCGGATGCAACCGTTCGGCCGCGCGCGGACCGGGTTCGAGGGTTGCGTCGTAGTCGGAAGAATTGACGTCCACTGGCCGCACCTCGACGCCGTGCTCACGCGCATCACGCACGATCTGCGAGGTCGCGTAGAAGCCGAGTGGCTGGCTGTTCAGGAGACCGGCGGCGAACACGTCGGGATAGCGGCACTTCAGCCAGGACGACGCATAGACCAGGAGCGCGAAGCTCGCCGCGTGACTTTCGGGAAAGCCGTATTCGCCGAAGCCCTCGATCTGGCTGAAGCAGCGTTCGGCAAACTCGCGCTCGTAGCCGCGCTCGAGCATGCCGTTGATCATCTTGTCGCGGAACATGCCGATGGTGCCGACGCGGCGGAAGGTTGCCATGGCGCGGCGCAGCTTGTCGGCTTCCTCCGGCGTGAAGCCGCCGGCGACGATCGCGATCTTCATCGCCTGCTCCTGAAACAGCGGCACGCCCATGGTCTTGCAAAGCACCGCCTCCAGTTCCTTCGAGGGATAGGAAACCTTCTCGATGCCCTGCCGGCGACGCAGATAAGGGTGCACCATGTTTCCCTGGATCGGCCCGGGCCGGACGATCGCGACCTCGATGACGAGATCATAGAATTCTTCCGGCTTCAGCCGTGGCAGCATCGTCATCTGTGCACGGCTCTCGACCTGAAATACGCCAAGCGAATCCGCCCGCTGAAGCATGCGGTAGACGGCTTCTTCTTCGGGAGGAATCGAAGCGATCGTGTGCTTCTCATCGTAGTGTCGCTGCAGGAGGCGCAGCGATTTCTCAATGCAGGTCAGCATGCCGAGGCCGAGCACATCGATCTTCAGGATGCGAAGCGCATCGAGATCATCCTTGTCCCATTCCACATGCGTGCGCTTGTCCATGCCGCCATTCATCAGCGGCACCACCTCGTCGAGCCGACCCTGCGTAATGACGAAACCGCCGACGTGCTGAGAGAGGTGACGCGGGAAGGCTCGGATCTCCTTGATCAACGCCCGCAGCTTCTGCATGCGCGGGTTCGCGAGATCGAGACCGACACGCGCAAGATCGTCCTCGCGCATGGTGCCGCCGCCCATGCCCCAGATCCAGGAGGACAACGCGCCGATCGTGTCCTCGGACAGGCCGAATACCTTGCCGATCTCGCGGATCGCCGAGCGGCCGCGATAGGAGATCACGGTCGCGGCGATACCGGCGCGGTCGCGGCCGTAGCGTTCGTAGATATATTGAATGACGTCCTCGCGCCGCTCGTGCTCGAAGTCGACATCGATGTCGGGCGGCTCGCGGCGATTGGCCGAGATGAAACGCTCGAACAGCAGATCGATGCGGTCAGGGTCGACTTCGGTCACGCCAAGACAGAAGCAGACTGCGGAATTCGCCGCCGAGCCGCGGCCCTGACAGAGAATGCCTTTGCTCTTCGAGAAGCGGACAATGTCGTGGACTGTGAGAAAGTACGGCGCATACTCCAGCTCGGCGATGAGCTTCAATTCGTGATCGAGGGCATGACGGATTTTTTCCGGAATGCCGTCGGGATAGCGTTTGGCCGCGCCCTGCCACGCGAAATGCACGAGCGCCTCCTGCGGCGTGGCAAAACCTTCGCGGGTCTCATCAGGATACTCGTAGCTCAACTCATCGAGCGAAAAGGTGAGCGCGGCATCGAGCCGGCGCGTTTCCTCGATCGCTGCCGGGCAATCACGGAATAGCCGCGCCATCTCCGCGGGCGGCTTGAGATAGCGCTCGGCGTTGCCCGCTAGCAGCCGGCCCGCTTTGTCGATCGTCACATGCTTGCGGATGCAGGTGACGACGTCCTGCAGTTCGCGCCGGTCGGGACAGTGATAGATCACGTCGTTCACGGTGATCAGCGGAACGCGCGCTTCGCGTGCCAGCTCGGCGCGGGCGGCGAGCTGCGCGCGATCGCGTCCCTGATGAAGCATGACGGCGGCGAGCCGCACACGGCCGGGAGCAGCTTCAGCAAGACGAAGCAGAAAATCGCGGGCTTCGGCTGGATAGGATTTCAGCGCGACTCCGGTTTTCGTTTTCCAGGTTCTGTCGTTCTCCCGGGGTGGGCTGACTTCGTTCACGAAGGAGGCGCGCGATTTGTGCAGGAACTCCGCCTCCTCGTCGCGCGTGCATTCAGGCATGACGATGAGCTCGAGCCCTTCGATGTACTCGAGCAAATCATCGATATAAAGAATGCACTCGCCCTTCTCGGCCCGAAGGTTGCCGCGCGTGAGCGTGCGGCAGAGCCGGCCCCAGGCAGGACGGTCGCGCGGATAGACGAGGATGTCAGGGGTGCCATCGGCAAAGACGAGCCGCGCACCCGGGTGATAGCGCAGCGGGAGATTCTGCTCGCGCTTGATCAGATGCGCACGGACGACGCCGGCGACCGAGTTGCGGTCGCAGAGGCCAAGGCCGGCGAGGCCGACATGCTGCGCCTGCAGCATCAGCTCCTCGGGATGCGAGGCGCCGCGCAGGAACGAGAAATTCGAGGCGACGGCGAATTCGAAATAGTTCATGCGAAGGTCCCATGCAGAAACCAGCGTGGCTGTGCGGTCTCTCGCTCGAACAGGCCCTCGCGGAACAGCCAAAAGCGGCGGCCGTCCTTGTCCTCCACACGGTAATAGTCGCGGGTCGGTGCATCCGACTGCCACCATTCGTGAGCGATGCGTTCGGGTCCTTCGGCGCGCGTGACCTCGTGCAAGGCGCGGCGCCAGCGGAAGCGCACCGGCGGACCGTCGGGCACGACGGCCACGGCCTCCACCGGTTCGGGTGGCGTGAGCAGACGAAGCGGCCGCGCGGGCGGTGCATCGGGCTCTGCCGTTCCCCAGGTTGAAGTTGCGCCATCCGCGCGATCGACAGGGACATTGCGCGCGGCCCGCTCGGGCAGATGGCTATCATAAGCCTGCTGCCGCACGACGCGGGAGAGACCGAGGCGCGCGCCGATGTGGTCGAGCACGCGCGCAAGCTCCGCCGCCTCGTCGGGACCGCTGAGATCGGCCTGCACGGGATCGGCGCGCTCGGCGGCGAGCACGGAAAGCCGCACGAGATCATAGCCGAAGCCGGGATCGAGTTCGTCGCGCAAAACGTCGAGGCGCTCCGCGAACAAGGCGGCCAATGCGTCTGCCTCTCGCGAAGCGCGCGAGGTGCCCGCTGCGATCGTGAAAACCGCGCCGTCGGCGCGGAATAGGGTCAACTCGAGGCGGCGCGCGCCCTCCCCGCGCCGCTCCAGCATCAAGGACAGCTGACGGGCCAGACAGCCGACAACGCGCAGGATGTCCTGTTCGAGTGCGATCGGCTCGGGAAACGGCCGCTCCGCCATGTAGGGGGCAACTTCAATGCCCGGCGAAACGGGCTCCTCAAGAAGGCCAAGCGCGCGATCGAGCTGATCGAGCAGCTGCTTGCTGAAACGGGCGGCGAGCGGTGCACGCGGCAGATCGTAGATGTCGCCAATTTTTTTCAGGCCGACGCGGGCGAGCGCAGCAACGATCTCCGCATCAAGACGCAAGGCTGCGAGCGGCAATTCCGCGAGAACTTTGCGTTCCTCCCCCGCCCGCAAAATCTTTTCGGGGCCATAGCGTGCGAGTGCCGATGCCGCGCCCGGCGTGGACGCAACAGCAACGCGCACGTGAAATCCCTGATGCGTGAGACGCTCGCGAATATCCGCGGCCAGGCTCATCTCGCCGCCGAACAGGTGTGCGCAGCCGGTGATATCGAGAAAAATTCCGTCGGGCACGTCGCAGGAGACGAGTGGCGTCCAGCGGCGGCAGGATTCGGCAATCGCCGTCAAAAGTTTCACGTCGGCGACGGGGTCTTCATGCGCGACCTCGAGCAGAGGATAGCGCGCACGCGCTTCGGCGAGTGCCGTCTCGGGTGCAAGCCCGAGTGCCGCTGCCGCATCGTCGAGTGCAAGAATGCGCAGCGCGCTCTTGCGCTCACCGACCACGACAAGCGGCGCTTCAAGCGGAGGCGCGGAGCTTCGTTGGCGTCGGCGCAGGATCCGGTCGGTCGAGAGCCGCCGGAGCCAGACGTTCACGTAGCGCCGGGACAAGGAGGAAGGTTCGGTCATGGGTACGCCACTCAAGAGAGAAACTGGCTGCAGGCCCGCGGCGATTGCGTACGAGCCCGGCTTCAAATCGCGGTGCGCCGAGGCTATTCGCGGGCGCTTCACCGGAAGCGAGCGCACTGATCCGCCAGCGCGTTGCGGCGGAAACGGGAGTTCCAAGTGATTTCTTGCTAGCGCCAAGACGCAGGAGCACGCCGGGCGTTGCCCCGTGCGACGCTGCAAGAGAAAGGCGCCGCGTCGCGCGGAGATCGAGTTTCGATCCACCGCGCAATTCGCCGAGGACGGCGGCAAGCGTGCCCGAGCGCAGCGCCTGCTCCATCGCCTCAAGCACTTCGCGCACATTGACGGCGAGCACAAACAGGATGCGGCCCGGATCCAGTCCGAAGGCGGCGAGGCCTGGACCGTAAGGCGCGCCATCCTCGCGTGTCGCGAATTCGTGGCGCACCCAGAGCGCGGGTTTTTTTCCGCCGGAAAGCGCGCGCGCGAGAAGTGCCGCGCAGAAGCCGGCGGTCGCGGTCGCGTCGCCTGCGGCCGCGGGCGCTACTTCATGCAGGGCGCCGCGCAGGAGACCGCCACCGAGGATCTGATCGAGCTCCGGCAAGCCGAAAGGGAGCGGCGCGAGTTCGGGTTTGCTCCCACCAAGACGGGCGAGTGTTTCCAGCAGAACGCGCAAACGGGCGAGAGAAACGGGGGGCGTTTCCCAGGGAATGGCGGCATCGGAAAAGCCCGTTTTCCGCATGGCAGAACCGGTGTCCAAGGAATGTTCCTGTTTTGTTCTAATCGATTCCACCTCCTCGCCCTCACGTCAAGCGCTGCTTTCTTCAAAAACGATCCAACCCGGGGGTACCGCGCTATATTGGCCCCTAAACTGCGAATAATAAAACCGCAACGCCAATGGACACGATCCTCAACATGAAGGCGTTCCTGGCCACGGCCCGCAGCGGAAGCTTTTCCGAGGCGGCGAGACAGCTTTCCGTCGCGCCTTCGGTCGTCTCCAAGCGCGTCAATCAATTGGAATGGCAGTTGCGTGCGCGGCTGCTCGAACGCACCACGCGCCGCGTGCGCCTCACGGAGGTCGGCGAACAATATCTGCCGACCGTGCGCGGCATCGTCACCGAGTACGACGATCTCGTCACCGGCATCCAGCGCTCGCCGGGCGAACTCGAAGGCCACATCCGCGTCAAATCTCCGGCCGCGCTGACCAATCTGCATCTCGGCCGCGTGTTCACGGCGTTCCAGCGCGCCAAC
>DATBJU010000141.1:0-15357 GCA_036556265.1 Xanthobacteraceae bacterium
AGCAACGACGTGACGACCTTGCACGGCAAGGTTAACGCCATGACGCCGACCGGTTATACAAACATCAACATTGGATTGGTGTGGGGCTGGCACATTCTGTCGCCAACCACTCTGTACACGGATGGCGCCGCGTATGGCACGGCGAACCTCACGAAATACATCATCCTGATGACGGACGGGAACAACACCAGGAGCCGATATTACACCTGCCCGTTCACCGGTCCGTGCGACACGATCGACGGCCGCACCTCGGCGACCTGCACCAACATCAAAGCTACAGGGATCAAGATCTACACGATCCGACTCGTCGACGGGAACGCGACACTCCTGCAAGGCTGCGCGACGACGCCCAGCATGTACTACGATGTGCAGGACGCGAGCCAGCTCTCAAGCGTCTTCAGCGCGATTGGTGCCGAGATCGCGAGCCTCCACCTGATGAAGTAGGCCCGACAACAAGACCCCGAAAAAGTTAAAAGCCCGGCCTTACGCCGGGCTTTTCCTTTCGTGGTATCTTCCCTGCGGAGGCTTACTGCTTGCTCGCCTTCGCAAACGCGCCTTCGATTGGCTTGTAGGTTTCCTTGGCGATGTTGGCATAGAGCTCGCCGATCTTCGTCGCCTTGGACACGAAGCCTTCGTACGCGGTCTTGTAGTACTCGGTCTGTGCTTCGATGGCCTTGTCGAGCGTCTTTGCTCCGAACAGCTTCTCAAGCGCTGCGCTGCCCTCTTCGAACGACTTCTTCTGGAAGTCGGCGACCTCGGTAGCGATCGCCTGCAGACCCTTCGACGCGGCGCCAAAGCTCTTCAGCGCGACGTCGACGTTTTCTTTGCCGATCTTCTGAAACGTATCGAGATTCTCGAACATGATGATCCCCGTTTGTGCCGGCGCGGAGCCGTGCGGTTGCCTCATTTCCTTCGACGAGCGGCGTGCCACGCCGGGGTGCCACGCGATTGATCGCTCCATAAATAAATAGTGCACTGCAACATGAAAGTCAAGAAAATTTTGCAATGCAATATCAAGGACCTGTAGCCACTGAAATTAAAGGACAAAATCGAGCCGCCGAGCACCGCCACACTAGGTGCGGCGCGTCACGCGAACGCCGCATTCCTCCACTGGCCATCCCAGGCTCAGCAAAATCAGCGCTTTACTCAATTCTAACCCGCCACCATCTAGCCTTTTCCTCCGTGTCCGCTTGGCGCAGGCAGCGAGGCACGGAAATTCGTGAACGCGGCAGCCGCCGCCTCGAGCACGGGGGTTGGGTTCTAGTGATGTTGCGTCGGCGTAAGGCGCCGCTGAAGGGGCGGTCGGCGTTCCCGTGGGTTCTCGCCATGACGGCGAGCCTTGCGCTCGCCACCTCCAACGCAGGGGCGCAAGGCAACAAGCCCACTTGGTTTCCGGGTTTCTCCACGATCGTGGTCGACGCGAAGACCGGCGAGGTGATCAATTCCGCCAAGCCCGACGAACTTCGTCATCCGGCTTCGCTCGCCAAGATCATGACTCTCTACCTCCTGTTTTCGGAGCTCGATGCCGGCCGACTGAAACTCAATTCCCAAATTCGAATCTCGGCCGAAGCCGCCGCCCAGCCACCCTCCAAGCTCGGCCTCAAGCCGGGGCAGTCGATCGAAGTCGAGGACGCGATCAAGGCGTTGATCACCCGCTCAGCAAACGATGTCGCCGTCGCGATCGCCGAGATCATTGCCGGCGACGAAGAGTCGTTTGCAAAGTTGATGACGCGGCGCGCCCGTGGGCTCGGCATGACACGCACCGTTTTCAGAAATGCGTCCGGATTGCCAGACCCCGAACAGGTGACCACTGCGCGCGAAATGGCGCTGCTATCGCTCGCGCTTCAGGACCGTTTCCCGAAGTACTATCCGTACTTCGCGACGCGCGTCTTCCATTGGCACGGCGTCGCGATCGGCAATCACAATCGTTTGCTCGGGAGCATGGACGGCGTCGATGGCATCAAGACCGGTTACACGGGCGCCTCGGGCTTCAATCTCGTCACCAATGTCAAACGCAACAACCGCCACATCGTGGCCGTGGTGATGGGCGGCCGCACCGGTGCGGTGCGCGACGAACTGATGCGCGACCTCATCAACGAGAACATCCGGGTAGCCTCGGCTGGCCCCCGCACCTCGCCGCGCTTCGCAGAAAAATCCGTGCCTGCGCAGGCACCGGCACCGGTCACGACCGCCGCAGTCACCGCGCAACAGCCGGCGCCGGGTTCGCGCGACCCGATCCGGCGCACGCCAGTGAAGGTCGTCGCTATCGACAAGGACTCCACGCGAGGTACCGCACGTGAAAAACCGACGAATGTGCTGCCGGTTTCCACATTGTCGGCGAGCAGCGTTCGAGACGCGATTCAGATCGCGCCGACCGCGCTCGCGCCGGAAGGCCGCATCGTCACTTTCGCTCCACCGCCGCCTCCCGCCTCCGAACCAGTCGCCTCAACGCAAGACTCGCCCGAAATCGAACGAGCGAAGGTCGTTTCCGCGCTGATGCCTGAGCGGATACCCGAGCCTCCATTCGCCATGCAGGGCGAGCCACCGGCTGCCGCCCGCGGTGACTGGTACATCCAGATCGGCGCCTACGCGAAGGAAGAGCAGGCGCGCGAGCGCCTCGCGGACGCGCGCGCGCGCGCCGCCTCGATCCTCGCAAAGAGCAAGCCCGTTACCGAAAAAATGAGCAAGGGCCGGACCGAATTCTATCGCGCCCGCTTCGCCGGCTTCGACGAAGCGAGCGCCAAACACGCCTGTGAGATGCTGAAGAAAAGCGACTTCGCATGCTTCGCGGCGAAAAACTGAGCAGTGAGGCGTCGCCACCCGAAGCAATGCGTGCGGAGTTAGGTATGGCGGCGAAGCAGAGTTTCTTTGGCCTCGTTTACACGGGCCGCGAGATACGTCGACCCCCCTTGGTCGGGATGCAGTTTCTTCATGAGAGTCCGGTGCGCACGCCGTATCTCGAACGCGCTCGCGCCTGGTTTAAGACCGAGGATTTGCAGCGCCTCTTCTTCGGTCATCGGGCCGCTGCGCGGCGCCTCGCGTTGCCGCGCACCCGCGTCTTCCTCGACGTCTTCTCGCCATCCGGGCTCCCGGCGGTCGAGATAAGCTTCGAGTAACGCGCAACTTTCCGCGTCGAACTCCTTCAGCAGCGCGAGCAGGGTAGTCCGATCGAGCGCGTCGAGCGGAACGTTCTCGTATTGCCCCGCGAGAATACGGCCGCGCATGGCGCCGCTGTCGTGATCGAGTTCCATTTCGACGAAGCGCGATCGCACGCGCGAGACCTGCCCCGGTGTCCTTCGCATGCGCGCGCCAAGCCCCGCCGGTGATGGGATCCAATCGAGCAGCGTCGCGCCTAGATAGGCGAGCGGAATAGCCGCGTAGAAGCGGCCGGTCACACCAAGATAGACGGCGGCCGCGAGTGCCGCGATCCCGCCGGTGACGCGCAGAAGGCGCGCGAGCTGCTTTGCATCGGTGGTCGCGTACAGGCGAGCGAGCACGAGAAGCAGCGCAAGAGCGGCCAAGCCGTAAATCAGTGCCATGACCGGCATTATAGCGGAGCGGGATCGTCGGGGCGCCTTGATGCCTATTTCATTTGCCCGAGCAGTCTGACCGCCCCGTCGCCGCCCGTGCGCTTGGACAGATCGACAAGCGCCTTATGGCCGCCCGCCGCGTACGCCGCCGCCGCCCTCAGGAGGTCGCGAAGCTGCGCCGACGCTCCCGCGTCGAACGGGCACCAAGCTCCTTTCGTCAGCCGCGCGATTTCGCGGAACGCACGCTCGGCAATCGGGTCGGACTCTTCCTGGAACATGAACGCGGGTACACCGAGCAGACCGAGTTCGCCCGCCTTCGCACATAGATCGTCAACCGGCTCTTCCATCGCATCACCGACGAACACCAAGGCGTCGACCTTCTGTTGCTTGGTCTCCTTTCGCACGTGCTCCAGTACGCGGCCGATCTGTGTATGACCTCCGCGGCAGTCGATCTTCTCCATAAGTCCGGCAAGTCTCTTTGGATCGGAGACCCACTTCGAAGCGCGGCACTCGGAGATGCCCCGGTAGTACACGAGTTGCACGTCGAGCCCGCCGATTTCCGCGGTCTCCTGAAACATCTCTGCCTGCAGCGCGCACGCGAGGTCCCAGGTCGGCTGCCGGCTCATTGTGGCATCGAGTGCAAAAATGAGACGCCCCCGCTTGCCGTCGGCGCGGGGACCGAGCGCCCGGGCGCGCTGCACGAACGCCTCGATTTCCGCGCGCGGCGACGCGCGCTCAGGCGATCTCTCGTCCGGCTTTCGTACGGGCGTGCGCGTCTCGTCGCGGTCTCGGTTCATCGGCGGCCATTCCTCGGGGTACCCTCAGATTGGCCTTTTTGTTGCCGCGCGCAAGGCGCGCTTTTCCAGTCCTTACTCGGCAACAACCTCCGCGTTGTCGAGCGGCTTGGCCGACGCGCGGAACCACTCCTGGCGCGCGGCTGCCCGCCGCCTTCCCTTCTCGTCGATCGGCAACTTCAACGTATCGACGAGCGCACGGACTTCCTGCCGGGCAGCAAAATGCGAGAGACTCGCCCGCGTACCGAGTGTCGCCTCGTCCAGCGTATCAAGCACCGTAAGCCCGCGCGGAAAGAGTTCGCGGTAGATCACGCGCTCCGAGAAGCCCTCGGCAACACGGAAGTTCAACCGACGCGACAAGTCCGCCAGACCATCGGCGATCTGCCGTCCGCTGCGTGTTTCGAACTGACCGACGCGGTTGCGCATCACGATCCAGTCCGTTTCGCCCTCCTCGACAATCCGTCGTTGCCGGCGCGCCTCGCGCACGACTTCGGCGTAGTGACTCGTGCCAGTGACCTCGTAGCTCTCCGGGTCGATGCTCGCGAGCACGTCGAAATCGACGAAGCTGTCGTTCAGTGGAGTGATCAGGGTATCGGCCATCGCGTGTGCGAGCCGCATTAAATAACTGTCGGTAGCCGGCGTATCGACGACGACGAAATCATGCGTGGTCTCGACGCCGTTCACCGCGGTTGCGAACGCCGCGAACTCGGCGGCTTCGTTTTCGTCGACGCTCGGGCCGCTTGCCCGCTCGATCGCGTGGTGGTTCGGCAATTCGAGGGGCACGCCGCACTTCTTCGCCCAGCGGCGGCGGTTGGCCAGGTAATGGGTGAGACTCTTCTGACGGCTGTCGGCGTCGATCGAGGCGACCCGCTGCCCGGCCTTCAGCAAGGCAGCCACTACATGCATCGCCGTCGTCGTCTTGCCAGATCCACCCTTCTCGTTGGCAAGCACGATCACATGGGCGGTCCGGCCAGATTGCGACACGGACGCGCCATTGACGACAGGACTGATGCTACGCATCGACCCAGACACCCCGAAAGGGCCGCACACCCCGCAAAACAATTGTTGGGAGTATTCGCTCTCCGGGTCAAGCGACGAGTCGAAGAAATCGATCCAAAAAATCGATCTGCCCAAGTTTTATTTCTTCACGACGGCGTTGACCGCGCTGTAGGGTGCGCGCCGACTGCGGACCCCGGTGACACCTTGAAGCCCCTCATTGTCCGTTCGATCAAGGCGCTGCGCACCGAACTCGCTCGCTGGCGTCGTCGCAACCAGCGCATTGCACTTGTACCGACCATGGGCGCACTGCATGCCGGGCACATCTCCTTGGTCCGGCTTGCACGGCGCCGCGCCAACCGCGTGGTCGTTTCGGTGTTTGTCAATCCGGCACAGTTTGCACCGCACGAGGATTTCGCCCGCTATCCGCGGACCTGGACAGAGGATCTCGCGAAACTCACGGCGGAAAGGGTCGACCTCGTCTTCGCGCCGACGGTTGCGGAGGTTTACCCGCTTGGCTTCGCCACCAGGATTGTTCCCTCGGGGCCGGCGCTTGGCCTCGAGAGCGGTTTCCGACCGAATTTCTTCACCGGCGTCGCCACCGTTGTTGCCAAGCTCCTGATCGAAACGATGCCTGACCTCGCCGTGTTCGGCGAAAAGGACTACCAACAGCTTCAGGTCGTCAGGCGTCTTGCCGCCGACCTTGACCTGCCGACGCGGATCGTCGGTGCCTCCATCGTGCGTGAAGCGGATGGCCTCGCCCTGTCCTCGCGCAATGCATACCTCTCTACCAGGGAACGCGCCGCTGCGCCTGCGCTCTACCGCGCCCTCAAGGCAGCGGCAGCGGCAATCCGCAAGGGTGCGCCGATCGGACCGACGCTCGCACGCGGCCGACGGACGATCAAAGCGGCCGGGTTCAAGCTGGACTATCTGGAAGCACGCCATGCCGGGACGCTGGCACCGCTCAACTCGAAAAAGGAGGGCCCGGTCCGTCTCCTTGTTGCGGCGCGCATCGGGAACACGAGGCTGATCGATAATCTTGGCGTGTAAACGACGTCACTCGACCGTCAGATAGCCGATCAGCAAGAACAGGATCGCGAGCAACAATCCGCCGTAAAGAACCCGGCGCATGCGGCCCGAGGTTTCTCCCTGCCGCGCCTTGACCGTCGGCAGGGTCACGGGATCCGGTATGTCGGCCACGTTCTCCTGCGGCCGCTCATAGTCGGGGCTCGCCCGCTTCGCACTGGCAGCCTGCATGGTTCGCTCCCGGTTCGCCCTACCCCCGAGATTCAACGCACGAATGCTTGGATTCGTTTCGGACCCTAGAGCAAGCCCAATTCACGCAGCTCGCGGCGCATCTCCTCCGGCAACTTCGCAAGCCCCTTGCCGCTGCGGCCCAGGTCCGCCGGTGCCTCTTTGGCGGGCAGATAGCGCCAGCCTTGGAACGGGCCACGCGGCCGCGGCACCACCAGAACGACTTTCGGATCGAGCACGAGGCGGCAGCGACGCACTCCCTCCTTGTCCGTGAATGGACGAATGTCGACGAGCCGCTGCCGGCACGCGATGTCCCCCCGGATGACCCAGTAGAGCGAGCCGCCGTCCAGCAATTCCTCCGCTCTCGTCGGAACCATGCGGGTCGTATGCACATGCTCCACCGGCTGACGCTTGCGGCGCTTTTCCGCCAGCCGCTCGTCGATCCATTCCTGCAGATCGCGGATCGACTCGGCCCCGACGCAGAGCTTGATGAGATGGAGGGTCATTCCCCCTTCTAGACCGGTCAGGCGCAAATTTCATGGCCGGGCGGGTCGCATCCACAGGGGGCAAAATCACGCCGTCGCGTCTTCCTGGATGACGATCATCCGCGCGCCTTCCGTAACCTGACTGCCCGGTTCCACCGATACTTCAGACACCGTCCCCTCGGCGAAAGCGTGGAGCGTGTGCTCCATTTTCATGGCCTCCACAACCGCGAGCCGTTGCCCCTTGCTGACGCGATCGCCAACCTTGACCTCGATTGCAAGCACCTTGCCATGCATGGGTGCGCTGACGACGCCACCTGTGTCCAGGTGGTCGAAGTCAATGGTAACGGAATCGGCGAGCCGGATCAGGCTCGCACCTCCGTCGCGGATCGCGACAAGACCTCCGTCTGCCTGCACAAGATTGCAATCTACCGCCGGCTCGCCCTCAACGAAGGCCTGCAGACCATCGCTTCCGAACCGGACGCACGCTTGCGCTGGTTCCCCGTCGATCCGCAGTGCGACCTCGACCTCGCGCTTGCCGCTGAAATCGAAGGCATCGGCCGCGCTCCATGGCGACCGCCGCTCGTCGGAACGTCTAGCCGCCCGGCGGGCGACGCGATGCTGCTCCTGTTTGACCAGTTCCTCGACGGCCCTCGCCGCGGCCGCGCGATCCGGTGGACGCGCCACCGCCAAGTTCGTCAATTCACGTTCGATGAGACCGGTATCGATCCTACCGGCGCGCACGGCGCTCGAGGCAACCAGCGCACGCAGGAACGCGAGATTGGTACGTGGCCCAGCAATCGCCGTCGCATGCAGGGCCACCGTGAGGCGATCGAGCGCAGCTTCGCGGGAAGGGCCATGGGCGACGACCTTCGCCAGCATGGGGTCGTAGTAGGGCGTCACTTCCTGGCCCTGCTCAACCCCGGTATCGACCCGAATGCCCTCGCCTTCGGGCCATTGCAGAGCATGCAGTCGGCCGGTCGAGGGAAGGAACCCGCGCACCGGATCCTCGGCGTAGACACGAGCCTCGATCGCGTGCCCCGAGAGTGCGATCTCTCCCTGGGCGCGCGGGAGTCTTTCTCCGCCGGCGATCCGGAACTGCCATTCGACGAGATCGAGCCCGGTTACCGCCTCTGTCACCGGATGCTCGACCTGCAGCCGCGTGTTCATCTCCAGGAACCAGAACGCATCGGGCTTGAGTTCGCCCTCCGCGCTCGCGATGAACTCCACGGTGCCCGCCCCAACATAGCCGACCGCCCGCGCCGCCTCGACGGCGGCACGCGTCATGGCGGCGCGCGTCTCAGGGTTCATGCCGGGCGCCGGCGCCTCCTCGATCACCTTCTGGTGGCGCCGCTGCGCCGAACAGTCGCGCTCGTAGAGATGCACCGTATTGCCGTGGCTATCGGCGAAGATCTGCACCTCGATGTGCCGCGGCCGCTCGATCCACTTCTCGATCAGCATCCTCCCGTCGCCGAACGCCGCCTGGGCCTCGCGGCTTGCCGCGGCCAGCGCATCGTCGAACTCGATCGCCTTCTCGACGCGGCGCATTCCTTTGCCGCCGCCGCCCCCTGCCGCCTTGATCAGTACCGGGTAGCCGATCTCGTAGGCTTTCTGGCGCAGGAACTTCGCATCCTGCTGCGCGCCATGGTAGCCGCGCACGATTGGCACCCGCGCCTTGTCCATGAGTGCCTTGGCAGCGGCCTTGTCTCCCATCGCGCGGATCGCCGCCGGCGACGGACCAACAAACACGAGCCCCGCCGCCGAGCACGCCCCCGCGAACTCCGCCCGCTCGGCCAGAAATCCGTAGCCCGGGTGAACGGCGCCTGCCTTCGCCATCCTCGCGACCGCGATCAACTTCTCGATGTCGAGATAACTCTCGCGCGCAGGCGGCGGCCCGATCCTGTGCGCCTCGTCGGCAAGGCGCACGTGCGGTGCGCCCTCATCGGCGTCGGAATAGACCGCGATCGAACGCAACCCGAGAGCGCGTGCTGTCCGGATCACACGGCATGCGATCTCGCCGCGATTGGCGATCAGCACGGACTTGAACGGAAGATTCGCGCGGGCGCTCATTCGGCGATCCTAACGGCCGCGTCGCCTTGCGCCAGTGGCCGAGGGATCGCGGTCAGCGCCCGGTGAAGTTCTGCTGCGGCCCGATCGGGAGGGGCGCCCCAGGGGTCTGGCCCGAGACCTGAGTCGCCGGCTCCTCCTCCTTGTCGCGGATGTAGTCGCGCGGCACAACGCGCGGGAGACCCGCCACCGGCTCATTCGAGCGCTTGCTGACTGGGTCCGCCGCAGCCTTCGGCTTGGGCGCGATCTTCGGAGCCCCGGCAGGTGCCGCCGACTTCGCCGCGCCGCCAGGCTGCGCTCCCTTCGCGGGCTGCGCCGGCTTCGCCGGAGGTACCGGCGGCGTCGGTTCGGCAGTCGCTGCCGGCGTCGGTTCCGGCGCAACCTCCGTCGGCGGCGTCACTTCCGGGGCGAGCGCCGCGGTCGGCACGGCCATCTGCGGTTGGACGGCGGGCTGCGCCGGCGGCGATGAGCGCGCGGCAGTCGAGCCCTCACCGGCGCTGACAGGATCGGCGATTGTGACGCCGGAAACCGACGGGCGGGACGCGCCTCCGGGCGGCAGCGGCGATTCCCGCACTGCCCCGGCCGGCGCCGCCTCGCGCCAAGCCGGTCCGTGCTTCGCCATGAATGCTTCGAACCGGCGTACCCGCAGATTTTCACGCACTCGCGATGCATCGCGCAGAAGCTGGAACTGCTCACAGGCGTCCGCCGAGCAACGGTGGTCGAGCGAAAGGACATAGGCGACAAAGCCGTAAGCATCCGCCTCGATCGAGTTGCGCAGACTTTCCAGGCGCGTGTGATAGCTCGGGTCGCGAGTGCTCGCGAATTGCAGCGCGTCGGACAGGAACGCAAGCCGCTGCGTCACGATCGAGACGGCCGCCGCAACGCGCTGCGGTTCCATAAAGATGACCCGTTCGCACGCCTCCATCATCGCGGGGGCGGGCGAGCCGTCGAGACACGCGAACACGGTTCCCGGCTGCATGGTCTGGGAGAACAGCGCCGCAGCGCGTTCCTCGAGCACCTTCCGTTCCGCGAGCCGCCGCGTGTCTTCGAGGTGCTGGTAGCCGTAGTAGGCCCCTGCAAGGACGACCGCGAGCACCACTGCCGTCGCCCCGAGCGCCAGTGCCCGGCCGAACGATGCCCGCCACAACTTGGCGGCGAGCAGCACGATGAGGGCCAGCGCCACGAACGCAACCGACCACAACGGGTCGATCTCCTGCAGCGCATTCAACAAGTCGTCCATGGCATTCATTCTAGACGATCCTGGGCAAGCGTTGAAATTGGCCTTGCGTTCCGCGGACGCTCACTTGTAACGGCGCTCAGACGGCGACCTGGGTTCCAATCTCGACCACGCGCTCGGTCGGAATGTGGAAGTACGTGGTTGCGTCGTCGGCCGAACGGGCGAGCTTGATGAACAGGCGATCCTGCCATCCCGGCATCCCCGACTGGGGCGCCGGCTTCAGCGCACGGCGCGACAAGAAGAACGACGTCGACATGATGTCGAACTGCCATCCAAGCTTGCGGGCAAGTGCGAGGGCCTTCGGGACGTTTGGCGTTTCCATGTATCCGAAGGTCAACACCACCCGGTAAAAATGCGGTGAAAGTCCCATGATCTGAACGCGGTCTTCTTCGGGCACTCGTGGGGCATCCGCGGTAACCACTGTGAGCACCACGTTGTGCATATGCAACACCTTGTTGTGCTTGAGGTTGTGCAGCAAAGCCGTCGGCGCGTACTCCGGATCGCTGGTAAGGAAGATGGCCGTTCCCGGAACAATGTGTGGCGGCTTCTTCTCCAGACTCTTCACCAGCGGCTCGAACGGCACCTCGATGCGTCGGCTTTTTTGCATGAGCAGTCGCGTGCCGCGCAGCCACGTAGTCATGAGCAGCACCGCGACGATGCCGAACAGCACCGGCACCCACGCTCCCTCGAGAATGTTCAGTCCCGTGGCGGCAACAAACACAGTGTCGACGATCGTGAACGGCACCATGAGCACTGCCGCCGCCCAGAGCGGCCACCTCCATTCCTTCCAGATAACGATCAAGCCAAGAACACCCGCAGCCCAAGTCGTCGTCGCCACCGCGAGCACGTAGGAGGAGGCGAGCGCACTCGACGTACGGAACAGCAGGACGAGCAGCAAGACGCCCGTAAGCAGCGCGGTATTCACCCGCGGCATGTAGATCTGCCCGAACTGCGACGCGGACGTATGACGGATCTCTATGCGTGGCAGGAGACCGAGCTGTATCGCCTGCCGCGTGAGGGAATAGGCGCCAGTGATGACCGCCTGGCTGGCGATTACGGTCGCCGCGGTCGCAAGGCCCACCAGCGGCAGTAATGCCGATTCCGGCACCAGCAGATAGAACGGATCTACGATCGCGGCCGGGTTTGACAGCACGAGCGCGCCCTGCCCGAAATAGTTGAGCAGCAGCGCGGGGAGCACAAGAAACACCCAGGCAGTCTGGATAGGCTTGCGACCGAAATGGCCGAGGTCCGCGTAAAGGGCTTCCGAGCCGGTCACCACGAGGAACACGGCCGCGAACGTCACGAGGCCCACGACCTTCTGGTCGGCGAGAAAAGCGATCCCGTAATACGGATTGACCGCCGCCAACACACTCGGATCGTCGAAAATATGAATCGCGCCAATGACGGCGATCACGATGAACCAGAGCGTCGTGATCGGGCCGAACAGGGCCGAAACGCCGGCCGTCCCGCGCGACTGAACGGAGAACAGCGCGACCAGGATGAGAACCGTGATTGGAAGCACGTACGGCTCGAAAGCCGGCGTCGCGATCTTCAGGCCTTCGACTGCCGACATGACCGATAGCGCCGGCGTGATCAATGACGATCCGTAGAACATCGCCGCACCAACGATGCCGAGCGCAAGCACGATCGGCGTTCGCCGGCCGAGTGCGCGGAACGCGAGCGCGGTGAGCGAAAGCGTCCCGCCCTCCCCGTGGTTGTCTGCGCGCAGCAGAATCGCGATGTATTTCAACGTGACGACGATGATGAGCGACCACACGATCAGCGACAGCACGCCGAGCACTGCGTAGCGCGTCAGCGCATCATTGCCGCCGATCGCCGCGAGCACCGCCTCGCGGAACGCGTACAGTGGGCTCGTGCCGATGTCGCCGTAGACGACGCCGACGCTGCCGATGGTGAGTGCCCAGAAACTCGAATGGGAACGGGATGCGCCGTTCCCATTGGCTTTGTCCATGGCCAGAGCCGATGATTGCGCTGCGAAAGCGCAGCGGGCGCGCCCTTAGCATGGCGGTGTGGACGTGTCATTCAAATCCCGACGATCCACACCGTGCGCGGAAGAAAAGTCAGGTTGAACAGCGACTTGCGTGCTACCTTGACGATCGCCGCGTCCCGTCGCCCCCGTAATTAGCTTGATACCCTTGCGGGCCCCTTTCCGGAGAAAATTTCATGCGCACCCTGTTCGGCATTGTCCTCGGCGTCGGAATCACCGTCGGCGCCGCTTACGTCCACGACAATCTGTCTACCGCGCAAAGCGTGCCCGGAATGGCACGCACGATCGTGAACTGGGACGTAGCCGCGGAGGTCACCGGCAACGCCATGCGCGTGGGGCGGCAGCAGATCGATCGATTGCTCGGCAAGTAAACAGGCGAATTCTCGTCCCCGTTCGTCCTCCCGGAACCGGGCCCGGCGGTCCGCGTTATGTCTCCGCTCAACCCACCGGGGGAACCCGTCATGCGCTTTCTGCTCGGAATGATCTTCGGTGCGCTGTTCCTGGTCGCAGGCGCGTACCTGTACGATAACCACGGCTCGGATCCCGCTGCGCGCCAACGCAACATGGTGAACTGGAACGTCGTGTCGGAGAACTGGACCGCGGTAAAGTCCCGCGTTCAGCGTGAGTGGGCAAACATTTCCTCGATCAAGCTCTGACCTCAGAACTTCTCCACCCACGGCCGCAGCTCGATCTCCCACGTCCAGGCACTACGCGGCTGCGCGAGCACGTGCAGGTAGCTCGCGGCGATCGCGTCCGGGTCCAGCATTGAATCCGGGCGATCCACGGACTCCGCGCGGCGGGCGCTGCGGATGCCGCCGTCGATCACGAAGTGCGCGATGTGGATGCCTTGCGGCGCGAGCTCACGCGCCATCGATTGCGCGAGCCCGCGCAGCGCGAACTTGCCCATGGCGAACGGCGCCGACTGCGCATAGCCCTTCACGCTCGCCGAAGCGCCGGTGAACAGGATCGCGCCCTTCCCGTTCGGCAGCATGCGTTTCGCCGCCGCCTGCGCGACCAGGAAGCCGCCATACGCGGAAACGGAGATCGATCTTTCGACGTCTACCGGATCGAGCTCGATGAACGGGCCGCGCGAACGATAGCTCGCGTTGTAGACGACGACCTCCGGCGTGCCGATCGCCTTCTCCACCGAAGCAAACAAATTCGTCACGTCGCCCGGCTTCGTGGCATCGCAAGTAAACGCCTGCGCCCCCGTCTCGCTGGCGAGCGCGGTGAGATCGTCCACCGTGCGCGCTGCGAGTACGACCTTCATTCCGTTCTTCGCGAACAGCCGCGCAAGCGACGCGCTGAGCCCCGCGCCGGCGCCAACGATCAATGCCTTGGAATAGGAAATGGAAGTCACCGCAAAAAACCTCCGCCGCGCCAGCCGCGCGCCTCTATATCACGGTGCGATCATGCGTGGAAAAAGCACGCTTGCGCGTCCCGACGCCGAACTTCGGGCGCCTCTTGGCCGTGCTCGGAATCGTCAACCTCACATCTTCCGGCTCGGATCGCTTTCCGCGTGAACCAACGCCGCGGCAATCTCACGGCGGTTCATGCGCGTGCCATCGTCGCCTTCGATGATGAGCGGGACGCGATTGCTGTCCTGCAAATGGCGCGCAAACGAGAGCGCCTCGTCGAGCCGCACGAATTCCTTGTAGAGCCCGGGCAATTCCTCGAGCGGCGAAACATCCGGCGCACCGGCCGGCCCGGAGTAGAGGCGGTATGTCATAATCGACCTCCTCGGGTGAAAGCAATGCGCCCGGGTCCGCCCTGCGGCGCACCCGAGCGCGGATCGCTCTTACTACTTGGGGACGGCTCGCGCGGAACGCAACCGGCCTACATCGGGCTTTTCATCCGCCGCGCGCCCGAGGAATGGCGGTCCGTTTGCGTGGTCTATGAAATCTTGAGGGCCGGTCGATCGTGGCCCTACCTTGCACTCGCCGCGCTCGCCGCCTGGCCGCCCGCCGGTTGCCGCGTCCGCACCTCGCGCAGGCGGTGATGCGCCCCGCAGAACCCGTCCGCCGCATCGACGACCGCCCCTGCAATTTGCGCACGCCGCTCCGGCGAACCCATCACGAGCTCCTCCTCGCGGTTCACGATCGAGCCTCCCTCGAGCAGCACGGCGGGCATGCGTGTCGCTCGCAGCACGATCAGCTGATCGTAGCGATAGACGCCCGTCTCCGCGTCAACGAGCTCGCGCCGCCAGCGGCCCATGAAGGATTTGGTGTAGTGCGGCGTGTATTGCAGTCCGCGCGCCTTCAATTGCTTTCCGAGTAGCCGCGCGAAGCCGAGGCTCCTGTTTCGGTCGCCGTTGTCGTACGACACGAAGATCGAGTGGCCGCGGAAGCGGTCGCTGTACCAGTTCTTCTGGTCGTCGAGCTCCCAGGATTCCTTGAAGCTATCCGGCACCGAGTCGTGATGGATGGAAAGGAGCAAGTCGGCCGACATCGCGTTCGCGCTCTGCACCCGGCGCACGAGGCTCTCGCGGCCCGGTCCCGTGGTGATGAGGAGCGTCGTCTTCACAAAGCCCGCGCTCATCAACTGCGCCTCGATCTCTTTGGCCAGATCGAGGTTGAATTCGTATTCGGGCACACCGCGCGCGCTGATCGCGCCCTGCGACTCCTTCGTGTGGCCGACGTCGAGAATCAGGCGAAACGCGCCGCGTTCACATTTCGGCGCAGTCGTCTTCGCCGGTTCAGCGAGCGTTTGCCCCACGAACAGCCCGCCGCACACAGCGAGCGTCAGCGCGGCGACGAAAATCCGCCGGCGCTGTTGACCTCGAACGTGTTTGGTCCCCCGCTCGCTCATTGTCCTGGCCAACTAGCATTTCGATTGCGGCATGGAAATGCCGCGGTGCCATACCTTTCTCCGGGCCACTCGCTTCTCCTCTCCCCAACGGGGAGAGGGTGCCGAGCCGCACGAAGTGCGGCGAGGCGGGAGAGGGGGATCGGCCTCACGAGTCTCATCGGCAGGCCGCTCCCCCTCTCCC
>DATBJU010000142.1:0-9152 GCA_036556265.1 Xanthobacteraceae bacterium
GTTCTGCAGCTCGCGCACATTGCCCGGCCACGCGTGTGCCGCGATCGCCCCCTCGGCCTCCGGCGTGAAGCCGCGGAAGTGGCGGCCTTCCTCCTCGGCGAAGCGCGCGAGGAACGCGCGCGCGAGGAGGACCACGTCGTCCGCGCGGTCGCGCAGGGGCGGCAGCCGCAGCGGCAGAACGTGTAATCGGTAGTAGAGATCCTCGCGGAAGCGACCAGCCTCGATCTCGCGCGCGGGCTCGCGGTTGGTTGCGCAGACGAAGCGTACATCCACGTGCCGCAGGCGCGTGTCGCCGACACGCCGCACAGTGCCGGTCTGCGCGAAGCGCAGGAGCTTCGCCTGTAGCGCGAGGTCCATCTCGCAGATCTCGTCGAGGAAAAGTGTTCCACCGTGTGCGAGTTCCGCGGCGCCGGGCCGCTCCTCATGCGCTCCGGTAAAGGCGCCCTTCACATGGCCAAAGATTTCGCTCTCCATCAGCTCGCGCGGGATCGCGCTGCAATTGATGGCGATGAAGGGGCCGTTCGGGCGAGTGGAGCAGGCGTGGATCGCCTCGGCGCATACTTCTTTCCCCGTCCCGCTCTCGCCAGTGACGAACACCGGCGCCTTCGACGGCGCGACCCGCTGGATTTGCTCGTAGAGTGCGCGCATCGCGGGCGAGCCGCCGATGAAGTGATGAAAGCCCGGCCGATCGTCGGTAGAGGTGTCCGGCACGATGCTCGGGGCCGGCTCCGTGAGCCGCGCAAGCAGTCGCCGCGCGAGTTCCGCGGGCTGGTACGGCTTCACCAGGAAGTCGTCGGCGCCCGCGCGCATCGCCTCGACCGCGCTCGACACCGATCCTCGGCTGCTCGTCGCGATGACCGGGCCGCTCAGCCCGGCACGACGGAGTGCCGCAATCGTGTCGCCAGCGGTTGCGAGATCGACCGAAACCGCCGCCCCCGCAAACGCAGTTCCGCGCAGGAGCAACTCTGCCTCGCCGACGGACGCGGTCTGGCTGACCTCGCACGGGACGGACGAATTCATCGCGGCCGCGAGCAGGCGGCGCGCCACCGGATCATTATCGACGACAAGAACGCGGACGGGCTCTGACGAGCCTCTTGTACCTACCATGGCCGGGCGACCCCTCGACGCGGACTGGCTACAGGCAAGGGCACGGCTCAGCGCCCCGAGGCTTGGATCATGGCCCAGCAGGGTAAACAAACCTTTTATTCGGCAAGGACTTACTTGCAACCTCATCCTTCGAGACGCCTTCGCTGCGCGAAGGCTCCTCAGGATGAGGACGGAAGAGAACAACCTCACCCTGAGGAGCGAGGCCCCTCGGGTCCGCGCTTCGCGCGGCCCAAGGATAAACTCCGGCCGAGCGTCTCGAAGGGTGGGGGCGGAACATGATCTTGTGGCGATTGCGTTGGAGGAGAGATCGCGCCCTGATACGCTCGCTCCAACTCCGGAGACGACTTCGCAAATGTCGCGCGCCCAAACCAAGCCGCGAGACGTCGACGTGCTCGCACCGAACGACCTCGAAGCCTTTTGGCTGCCGTTCACCCCGAACCGCTCGTTCAAGAAGCGTCCGCGCCTCGTCGTGCGCGCGAAGGACATGCACTACTACAAGCCGGACGGCCGGGCCGTGCTCGACGGCGCCGCGGGCATGTGGTGCTGCAACGCCGGCCACAATCGCGCGCCGATCGTCGCGGCGATCCAGCGCCAGGCCAGCGAGCTCGACTACGCGCCACCCTTCCAGTTCGCGCATCCGCAGTCCTTCACGCTCGCGACCCGCATCGCCGCGCTCGCGCCTGGCGACCTCGACCACGTGTTCTTCTGCAATTCCGGCTCGGAAGCCGTCGACACCGCACTGAAGATTGCGCTCGCGTACCATTCGGTGCGCGGGGAGGGCGGCCGCACCCGCCTCATTGGCCGTGAGCGCGGCTATCACGGCGCCGGCTTCGGCGGTATTTCCGTCGGTGGCATCGTCAGCAACCGGCGCCATTTCGGAACGCTGCTCACCGGCGTCGATCACCTGCCGCATACCTACAACCGAGAGGAACAGGCCTTCTCAAAGGGAGAGCCGGAGTGGGGTGCGCACCTCGCCGATGACCTCGAGCGGATTGTCGCGTTGCACGACGCCTCGACGATCGCAGCGGTGATCGTCGAGCCGATGGCGGGCTCCACCGGAGTGCTGCCCGCGCCAAAGGGGTACCTCGAACGTTTGCGCGCGATCTGCGACAAGCACGGCCTGCTGTTGATCTTCGACGAGGTAATCACCGGTTTCGGCCGCCTCGGCTTCGCCTTTGCTGCCGAGCGCTATGGCGTCGTCCCCGACATGATCACGTTCGCCAAGGGTGTGACCTCGGGAACCGTGCCCATGGGTGGCACGATCGTCCGCAAGCGCATCCACGACACCTTCATGCGCGGGCCGGAACATGTGATCGAGCTGTTCCATGGCTACACCTATTCCGCCCATCCGCTCGCGGTTGCGGCGAGCCTCGCCACCCTCGATCTCTACCGCGACGAAGGCCTGTTCGAGCGCGCCCGCAAGCTGGAGCCGAAGTGGGCGGAGGGCGCCATGAGTCTCAAGGGAATGCCGGGCGTCCTCGATATCCGGACGGTCGGTCTCACCGCGGCGATCGACCTCGCCTCGCGTCCCGACGCCTTCGGCAGGCGCGCCTATGACGCCATGGAGCGCGCCTTCCACGACGAGAACCTCATGATCCGCTCGCTCGGGGAGACGCTGGTGCTGACACCGCCCCTCGTGATCGCCGAGGCACAGGTTGCTGAAATCTTCGAGAAACTCGGGCGCCTGATCCGCGCCACCGCCTGAAAATTTTTTCGTCCGCTTTCGCCCGAATCCCGCCCCGGCTATGGTGGGCACGGGCGATTCGTGACTACACTCTCGGTCGGGAAGTAGGGCGGCGCGGGGTCGCGCCACCCGACGCGGATGGGCATGTTCGGCTACGGTTCCCTGTTCGTCGCGGCTTGCATGACGCTGATCGCTGCGTCCGTTGGCGCGGTGCTGCATTACGCCGCCCAGATGACCGAAGTCGAGGCGAGCCTGATTGCGCTCGCCCTCTTGTTTGCCCTGATCACGCTCGAAGTTTCGGCAGCCCGGCGGCGCGACCGGGCCGATTTTTCCGACCGCTTCGAGGGACTGGCACGCGCCGCAACCGACATCGCCCGCGAGGTCGGTGAATTGCGCCATCGCATCATTGCGATCGAAATGGCGCCGGCGCCCGACACGCGCGCCACGACGGACCCGTTGGCAAAGGAGATCGCGGCACTCGCCGAGCTGATCGAGGACGTCGCCCATTCCGTCGCCGTCCATGACGCGATGCTCGCCTCGCGCGCATACGGGGCACCCGCACCGGCCGTGCCGGCGGAATCGATGGAACCGCCGCCGCCGCCGCGATCCGCCCCCGCCGCGAACGGCCCTTTTGGCGGGAAAACTGATCAGGACATCAAGGCGTTGGTGAGCGATGCGATCGAGTCCGGCCGCATCGAGCTCTATCTCCAACCGGTGGTGACGCTGCCGCAGCGCAAGGTGCGCTTCTACGAGGCGCTGTCACGGATGCGTCTCGTCGGCGATACAATGATCGATGCCGCCCGATTTATACCGGTCGCGCGTGCGGTCGGTCTGCTGCCGAGGATCGACGAGCGGCTCGTCCACAACTGCGTGCAGATTGTTCGGCGTCTCGCCGCAAAGAACCGTGAGATTGGTCTGTTTCTCAATATTGCCCCTGAGACGCTCGTCGACCGTGAGACGTTCGGCGAAATTCTCGGATACCTGGATGCGAACCGTGCGCTCGCTCCCTCATTGATGCTGGAATTGCCGCAGCGTGCGTACCGCGCGCTCGGCGCAGCCGAGCAGACGAGCTTGTCGCTCTTGGCCGAGCGCGGCTTTCGCTTTTCACTCGATCGTATCGAGGATTTTCGCATCGACGCGCGCGGCCTCGCCGAACGGGGCGTGCGCTTCCTCAAGGTGCCCGCCGAACTACTGCTGAACTCGGAGCAGCAGGACGCGAGCCACATTCATCCGGCGGATCTCTCGGATCTGCTTGGCCGGTACGGGATCGATCTCGTCGCCGATCACATCGAGAGCGAGAATGTCGTGGTCGATCTCCTCGACTTCGAAGTGCGCTACGGCCAGGGGTTCCTGTTTGCGCAGCCGCGGCCGGTGCGCGCCGAAGTCCTTTACGGCGATCGCGTGCCGTCGGAGATTCCGGCTGCGAATACGCCGGCCCGCGCCGCGCGCAGCGCCTGAACTTTTAGCCCCTTGAGCGGCAGCCTCGGACGTGCGACTTCGGCGCGGCCGAGTTGATCCATGCTGCATGCCGCCGCGCCACCAGTACTCGAAGGGATCGCGCCGCTCATCCGGCGTTACGACGTGCTGTTGTGCGATGTCTGGGGCGTCGTGCACAACGGCAGGACAGCCCACCCACACGCTGTCGATGCGCTTGCGCGTGCGCGCGCGAGAGGCATCACCATCATTCTCATCACGAATGCGCCGCGGCCGGGCATCGTCATCGAGCAGCAGATCGCGCACTACTCGGTTCCACGCGGCTGCTACGACACGATCATCGCCTCCGGCGACGTGACGCGGGACGAGCTGCGCCGCAGGCCCGGGGTGAAGCTCTTTCACCTCGGCCCTGAGCGCGACATGCCGAACTATGAAGGGCTCGACTTGCATCTCGTCGGCCTTGACGAAGCTGAGATTGTCGTCTGCTCCGGATTGTTCGACGACACGGTCGAGACGCCCGACGACTACCGCGACATGCTTGCAAACATTCGCGAGCGCGAGCTGCTCATGATCTGCGCCAATCCCGACATTGTGGTCGAGCGTGGCGACCGCCTTGTCTGGTGCGCGGGTGCTCTCGCGCAAGCCTATGAAAAGATCGGCGGTACGGCGATCTATGCCGGCAAACCTTACGCGCCGATCTACGATCTCGCACTCGCTCGCGCCGGCGAGTTGCGGCACAAGGCGGTCGACCGCGGCCGCGTGCTGGCGATCGGCGACGGCGTGCGTACGGATCTCGCGGGGGCCGTGAGGCAGGGTATCGACTGTATCTTCGTGGCTGACGGCATTCACGCGGGGGAGCTCGATCTCGACGGCGCGAATGGGCCCGACGCGACGATCTTCGCGGAGGCCGGGGCCTGGCCTGCGGCGATTATCCGTCGACTTGCCTGGTAGACGGCTCGCGCCTCAGCGCGGCGGCCTGCGCGACATGCCCGCGCCAATGATCCGGTCGATCGCTTCCTGGGAGTTCGTGGCGCCGCGCGCCGGAGGCCTCGGCCTGCTGCTTCCTTCCGCGCGGGCGGCCTTGGCAAAACGTGCGACGCGCGCCTCGATCTGCTTCAGCGTGTCGACTACTCTGGCGATGCGCTGACCGGTCAGGTCCTGGAACGAGCATGCCTCGAAGACTTTCAGCATGCGATCCTCGACGAACGCCTTGTAGCGCTTCGCGTCGCGCGCGTCGGTGGCCATGATCTGCTCGGCGCACTCGAGGATCGTATTGCTGGCGGACTCTGTCGCGCTGACGATCGCGTCGAGCTCGACCCCCGCCGCCGGGATGCTCACGCGATGCATCTTGCCGGGTTGCAGCGTCGCGATCTCGCGCCGCAGCGTCTCGATGTGGTTCGCGATCTGCCGCAATTCGCTGAAGACTTCCGAATCGATCTTGTCGAGGACCGCCTCGAGGGAGTCTGCGGTTACCTCCGCGAGTGAAGCGACCTTCGAGTATGTGGCTGCCTTATCGCGTGCCAACTTGGACCGCGCGACTCGCTTGTTCCTGGCCGATCTTGCGCTGGTCATCGCCCTGTTCCGCGGGGAGAGCCGCAGCTACTCGCCAAACACCGCGTCGATCTTGCTCTTCAAAGTCTGTGCGTTGAACGGTTTGACGATGTAATTGTTCACGCCAGCCTTCTTCGCAGCGACGACGTTTTCCGTCTTCGATTCGGCTGTAACCATGATGAACGGCGTCTTCGAGAGTTGCGTGTCGGCGCGCACCTCTTTGAGTAACTCGTAACCCGTCATCGGTTCCATGTTCCAGTCGGAAATGATGAGGCCGTATTTCTTCTCGCGCATCTTCTTCAGCGCTTCGGAACCGTCCGCCGCCTCGTCGACGTGCTCGAAGCCGAGCTGCTTCAAGAGATTTCGGATGATCCGGATCATCGTCTTGTAGTCGTCGACGACGAGGATCGGCATTGCGACATCGACAGGCATCGAAATTGCTCCGCCCCCCGTGCTCACTTGCATCCCCGTGCCGGATCAAGACGCCGGACACCTCCGTCCACGATCGGCGCGAGTGCCGTGCCGGCCGCGGGCCGCAGGCCTCCTCCGGTCCGGGGAGAAGCTAGTCAGCCAGACTTGCCATCCGGTTAATCAATGGTTCCCGAGCCCTTACGGGCGCGGCAGGTGGGGGCTGAGTGTGCCTTGACCGCACCGCGGGTGACCCGTAGGCGGGGGACAAACGGGGTCTAACAGCCGCAAGCGTGGGGTCTTCGGCCGATGGGCGGTACCATTGTGACCTTGGGTGCTCCACGACGCTGGACTCGTTGACGGTTGGGGCTGCGGGCGGCACGTTGCCCTGCTCGTCGAATTTCAATGATGACGATCGTCTCCACCGCGCTCCCATCCGCATTCACCGTCGTGCGCGACGGCGATTCTGTGCCGCGGAAACTTGCCGGCGCCTTCGTCGCGATCGGCAATTTCGATGGCGTGCATCGCGGGCACCGGGCCGCGATCGATGCGGCCGCTGTCGCCGCACGCGCCAAAGGCCGGACCGCTCTGGCGCTCACCTTCGAGCCCCATCCGCGCCGCTACTTCCTGCCCAATGCGAAGACGTTTCGCCTGACGCCGGAGTCCGTGAAGCTGCGGCTGCTCGCCTCGGCGGGCTTGGATGGGGCCGTGGTGATGAATTTCAACGCCACGCTCGCGGCGCGGACCGCGGAAGAATTCGTAGCCGAGGTCCTTGTCGACTGGCTCAAGATCGGCGGTGCTGTGGTCGGCGACAATTTCCGTTTTGGAAAGGGCCGCGGGGGTACGCCGGATTTTCTTCGCGAGGAGGGAGCTCGCCGCGACTTCGATGTGAAAGTGCTCGATCGCGTGACATGGCACGGCAAGCCGGTTTCCTCCGGCGCGGTCCGCACCGCGCTTGAGACAGGCGATATCGCCGAAGCCAACGACCTGCTCGGCTACAAGTGGTTCATCGAAGGCAAGGTGATCCGCGGCGCCGCGCGCGGACGCGCGCTCGGCTTTCCGACTGCCAATATCGAGGTCGATCCCGATTGCGGCCTGATGCATGGCATCTATGCAGTACGTGTCCTTGCCGACGGCAAGACCCATGATGCCGTGGCGAGCTTCGGCCGCCGCCCGCAGTTCGATCACGGCGCGCCGCTGCTCGAAGTCATGTTGTTCGGGTTTTCCGGCGACCTGTACGACCGCATGCTGAGTGTGGAGTTCGCGGGCTTCATTCGGCCGGAAGAGAAGTTCGAATCGGTTGAGATGCTGAAGGCGCGCATGGCGCGCGATTGCGACGAAGCGCGCGCGATTCTTGCCCGCGGCCGGACTGGCAAGCGATGACAAAATTATCCCTCCTCCGCACGCGGGGGAGGGTGGCCGCACCGCGCCGCCGAGCTAAGTGAGGATCCGGCGCGGTCACTTAGAAATATCCGCGCTGGCCGCTCGCTAGCGCTCGCCAGCGCGGACGGCGAAGCGAAGGCGGCTGGGTGGGGTGTCAGGGATCAGAAGTCAGTGTCCAGAAGTCAGGAAGCGAAGAGGATTATGAGCTACTCGTTCCTGACTTCCGACCTCTGTTACCTGATACCTGAGAAGGGGAGGGATGAAGTGTCGCCCCGGCTGGCGATGATCGGATGTGGCTGCTAGAAGGCGCGCACCCTTTCGAGAACGAGCTTTGCCTGATGTCCGCCGACAAGAAGCCGGCCGAAGCCAACGATTACAGCGACACGCTCTTTCTTCCGCAGACGGACTTCCCGATGCGCGCCGGTCTGCCGCAGAAGGAGCCGGAGTTGCTTGCGCGATGGGAGAGGCTCGGTCTGTACCGGCGGCTGCGCACCGCGGGCAAGGGCCGCGCCCGATTCATCCTGCACGACGGGCCGCCGTACGCGAACGGCAACGTCCATATCGGGACCGCGCTCAACAAGATACTCAAGGATATTGTGACCCGCACACATCAGATGGCGGGCTGGGATTCGAACTACGTGCCGGGTTGGGACTGCCACGGGCTCCCGATCGAATGGAAGGTCGAGGAAGAGTACCGCGCGAAGGGAAAGGACAAGGATAAGGTGCCGATTGTCGAATTCCGGCGCGAGTGCCGGGAGTTCGCCGAAAAATGGATTGGCGTGCAGAAACAGGAATTTCGCCGCCTCGGCGTCGAGGGCGACTGGGAAACCTATTACACGACCATGAGCTTCGACGCGGAGGCTGCGATCGCGCGCGAGCTGATGAAATTTGCCATGAGCGGTCAGCTCTACCGTGGATCGAAGCCAGTCATGTGGTCGGTGGTGGAGAAGACCGCGCTGGCCGAGGCCGAGGTCGAGTACGAGGATTATACGAGCGATACGGTTTGGGTGAAGTTTCCTGTTCTTGAGGGCTCGTTGAGCGGCGCGAGCGTGGTCGTCTGGACGACGACTCCATGGACCATTCCGGGTAATCGCGCGATCAGCTTCTCTGGCAAGATCAGCTACGGCCTCTACGAAGTTATGCAAGCGCCTGCAGACAACTGGGCCAGGGCTGGTGACAAGCTGATCGTTGCGGACAAACTAGCGAGCGACGTGATGAAGGCCGCACGCGTCGGCAAATACGAACGGCGCGCTGACGTCGATCCGAAGACGATCAAAGCATGCGTGCATCCGTTTAGTAGAAGGGGCTACGAGTTCGCCGTTCCTCTCCTCGAAGGCGGTCACGTTACCGACGAAGACGGCACCGGCTTTGTCCATACGGCGCCCGGCCACGGGCGCGACGACTTCGATATCTGGACCGCGAATACGCGTGCGCTGCAGGCGCGCGGCATTGACCCGACGATTCCCTATACCGTCGACGAGAACGGCTTCTTCACCAAAGACGCGCCCGGCTTCGAGGGCAAACGCGTCATCGACGACAAGGGCAAGAAGGGCGACGCCAACGACGCCGTGATCAAGGCTTTGAC
>DATBJU010000143.1:0-3056 GCA_036556265.1 Xanthobacteraceae bacterium
GACGAGCTTCGTTATGCCGAGGCGAGCGGCGAGGTGATTGTTGCCGCCGGCGCGATCGGCTCGCCGCAGATTATGCAACTGTCCGGCATCGGACCCGCAGCGCTGCTGAAGCAGCACGGCATCACGGTCCTTCATGATCTCGCCGGCGTCGGCGAGAACATGCAGGACCACTGGCAGGTGCGCTGTACTTATAAGGTCAAGAACACCGTCACGCTGAACGAATGGGTGAACAGCCCCGTGCGACGCTACGCGATGGGCGCTTACTATCTCGCCACGCGTCGCGGGTTCATGAGCGTACAGCCGCCGCAGCTTTGCGCCTTCACGCGCAGCGATCCCTCCCAGGAGACGCCGAACCTGCACTTTCACGTCTCGCCGATCAGCTCGGATCGTTTCGGCGGACCGCTGCACAAGTGGCCCGGCCTCTCCAACGGCATCGCCGTCGTGCGACCGCAAAGCATCGGCTACGTGCGGATCAAGAGCGCGGACCCGCGTGCGCATCCGGCGATCCTGCACAACTTCCTCGCCACCCCCGAAGCGCGGCGCGTCGCCGTCGCTGCGGTCCGCATGTCGCGTGCGATCGTGCACAGCGCGCCGTTAGCCCGCTTCGTGCCGGAAGAGATTGCGCCGAGCAGGGAATGCCAGTCGGACGAGGAAATCATCGCCTATGCGCGGCAGACGGTGATCACCGTTTTCCATCAATCCGGCAGCTGCAAAATGGGCCAGGATCCGATGGCCGTCGTCGATGAGCGGCTGCGCGTGCGCGGCCTCGAAGGCCTGCGCGTGATCGACGCTTCGATCATGCCGAACGTGATCTCCGGTAACACCAACGCGCCGACCATGATGATCGCCGAGAAGGGTGCAGCGATGATCCGCGAGGACCGGCGGGTCGGTTCGGTAGCGGCGTAAAGGACCATTTGCACCGGGTATTGGTTGCGGCCCGCCGCCATATGGCTCCCAGCCGCGTCTAGGGCGTTGCGTCTTCCCGGGTGTTTCGTCCACAATAACCGGTCGCTGCAACGGGTATCCGGCAAGATGACGCTTCATCTCAACCGATTCGCTTTGTTCTACCCGCTAAGAATCGTCGGCGCCTATTTCATCGTACTCATCATAAGCCTCCATTCGCTGCAGGTCGGCGGCTTCACGCTCTACCGGTTGCTGCTGATCGCGGTCTTCGTTGTCTATCCGCACGTCATTCGTTACCTGGCCTGGCAGTATCCTCACGACCGGCTGAAGATTGAGCTTCGGGCCTTTCTGCTCGATTCATTCCTGATCGGCCTCGTTGTTCACCTGACCGGGTTCGCGGCAGTGCCGTCGTTTGCCCTGGTTACCGTCGGGCTGGTGAATTCGCTCGCGGTCTACGGTTTTGGCCAAATGTTCTTTTCCGCCGTCGCATTGGTCGCCGGCGTCGTTATGTCGATACTGTTCGGCGGTCTCAATTTCGGCCCGACGAACTCCGTCGCGAGCGACGTCGCGGCTTCTGCATTCCTGTTCGTCTATTTCACGTTTTTCGGCTACTCGGTTTATCTCAGCAATTCGCTGCTGGCGCGATCGCGCACGGAGCTGCGCGAACAGAAGGCCGTGCTGGAGATTGAGAAGCAGCGCTCTGACGCGCTGCTCCTGAATTTGGTTCCGGTCGGCATCGCGGCGGACATGAGGGATGCGAGGCAAGTCGATTTCGCTCTTTTCGATCCGGTGACCCTGCTCGCCGTGGATTTCCGAGGCTTCTCACAAACTCTGGAGTCTCAGGACCCGAAGGAGGCGCTCGCCCACCTATCGCATTGCTTCAAGGCGTTCGATGCCATTGCCGGCCGGCACGGGTTCGAGAAGCTCAAGACGATCGGTGATCGCTACGTGGCAGTCGCCGGCGTGCCGAGAGGACGCGACAGCGACGCGGCGGCCGGGATCGACGCAGCACTCGAGATACGCCAATTTGTCGATGACCTGAACGAGTCGCGCCGTGCGCACGGCAAGTTCTCCTTGGAGGCGCGTATCGCCGTCCACACCGGCAGTGCTTACGGCGGCATCGTCGCCACGGACAAGATGTCTTTCGACCTGTGGGGTGGCGCAATCAGAACGCTGGTGCAGTTGCTCGAAAGCGCGCCGCCAGGGCAGGTCGTGATATCCGAGGCGACGCTGCTCGCGGCGGGTGAAGGCTTTGCCTCCACTCGTGCAGGAAGTGTAGGCGCCGACCTTGTTTTCTATAACGTGCAGAAACGTGCAGCCTGACCGGCGACGATCGGCCGTGACCGAAAAAAACCTGCCGCACACGTACAACTGGCTGCACCGCTACTTCGGCGATCTCCCGCGCGCGGAACTGAAGGAAGTGGCCGCGCATCTGCGGCGCGAGGACATCTCCAGCGGCGAGTTCCTGTACCGCCAGGGCGATGTCGGCGATTGCATGCATTTCGTTCTGACCGGACGCCTCGAGGTACGGGTCCGCGACGAACACGGCGAAACCCGCGCGGTTACGCATCTCTCCGGCGGCGACTCCGTCGGCGAGCTGTCGGTGCTGACCGGTAATCGCCGTGCGGCGGACGTTGTCGCGATCCGTGACAGCTCCGTCGCTCGTCTGACGACCCAGGATTACGAGCTGATCGTTCGCGATCATCCGCAGGCGGGCCTGAATATCGCTCGCTATGCGCTCGGCCGCCTTAGCTCGGGGACCAGGCGCTTTACGCCGCGGGTTTCCAATATCGCCATCGTCGCGCTGCATTCGAGCGTGCCGCTCGCAGATTTCGGGAGGCGGCTGGAGCTCGCGCTCATGCGCTTTGGAAACACGCTCTACCTCGATGGGCAGACGATTTCCCGGTCTCACCGGCGCGGTGACCGTCGGACGGGCGAGTACGCGCTGCAGGGGTTTCTCGACGAAGCTGAAAACACGCGGCGTTTCGTCGTCTACGAGACCGATGCGGACGCTACCGACTGGACCCGAAAATGCGTCCGACAGGCCGACCGGATCTTGCTCGTTGCCGACGCCGCTCGTTCACCGGAAATCACGCCGATCGAAACGGCCCTGCTTGAGCAGTCTGCCGGGACCGTGCTTGCCGAGAAAGAGC
>DATBJU010000144.1:0-16567 GCA_036556265.1 Xanthobacteraceae bacterium
GAAGGCCTTCGACAAGGCCTGGAAGTCGTTGCGCGAAGACGGCGCCTATGTGGAGGCAGGCGAGAACGACAACGTGATCGTGCAGAAGCTCGAGGCCAACAAGAACGCCTTCGGCGTATTCGGCTTCTCGTTCCTCGATCAGAACAGCGCCAAGCTGCGCGGTGTCGCCATCAACGGCGTTGCGCCGACGTTCGACTCGATCGCGGACGGAAAATACAAGGGTTCCCGCGCGTTGTGGGTCTACATAAAGAAGCAGCACGTAGGCTTGGTCCCCGGCCTCGACAAGTTCGCGGCTGAGTACGTGTCGCCGAAGGCACTCGGTGAAGACGGCTACCTCGCGCCGAAGGGCCTCGTCACCTTGCCAAAGGCCGAGGCGGACAAGGTCCGCAAGTCGACGCTTGGCCTGAGTCCGATGTCGGGCGATCCGCTGTCGTAACGTGAACGTGGCGGTCGCACCGCGCGCGGCCGCCATCCTAACCCGACGGCGGGGTCGCAGGGCCAAACGCAGACAGGTTGGACATGTCCACGATCTATCTTGTCGGCCTCGTCGTCCTGGTTGTCATCGGGTTCGTATTCGGCCGCGCGCGGGCGGCGGCGCTCGCGCAAGCCGGGACATTGCATTCCCGGCCGCCCTATCACGGCTTGTTCGTTGCTCTCGGTGTGCTCGTACCGATGGCGGCACTATTCGTGATCGGTGTTCCGGTCGGGCGATGGATCGTCGAGTCCCAATCGCTTTCCGCCTATGACCTCGGTCCGGCCGACGCATTGAAGCGCGATGCGGTCCTCCGCGACATCCAGTCGGTGATCGTCGGGAGCTATGCCGGCGAAGCGACCGAGGCCCTGCGCCGTGCCGCTGCGACCTACGTGTCCCTTCGCTGGATCGTAAACGGCGCGTTGCTGACGCTAGGATGCGCGTTCGGGCTTCTTGGTTTTGCCCTGTCCTATCGTTCCCTCGCTGCGCCCTTTCGGGCGCGCAACCATGTCGAGCGATTTGTCAGGATCGTCTTGTTTGCGAGCGCAACGGTCGCCGTGCTCACGACGGTCGGCATCCTCATGTCGGTGCTGTTTGAAACGATCCGCTTCTTCGAGCGTGTTCCGCCCCTCGACTTCCTGTTCGGCACGCAATGGAGCCCGCAGACGGCGATCCGCGCCGATCAGGTGGGATCGTCCGGCGCCTTTGGCATCGTGCCGCTGGTCACCGGCACTCTGCTCATTACGACGATCGCGATGCTGATTGCCGGCCCAATCGGGTTGTTCGCGGCGATTTACTTAGCCGAGTACGCGACGCCGCGCTTTCGCGCGTTTGTCAAGCCGATCCTCGAAATTCTTGCAGGCATCCCGACCGTGGTGCTCGGCTTTTTTGCCGCGTTGACGGTCGCGCCCTCGATCCGCGGATGGGGTCAGGCGATCGGACTCGACGTCGCGTCGGAAAGCGCACTCGCCGCGGGCATCGTCATGGGCATGATGATCATTCCGTTCGTGTCTTCCCTTTCCGACGACGTTATCAATGCGGTGCCGCAGTCGCTACGCGACGGCTCCTACGCGATGGGGGCGACCAGGTCCGAGACAGTCAGGAAGGTCATACTGCCAGCGGCGTTTGCCGGCATCGTCTCGGCTTTCATGCTCGCAATCAGCCGCGCCGTCGGCGAAACGATGATCGTCGTCATGGCCGCAGGCCTTGCGGCAAACCTGACCTTCAACCCGCTCGAAGCGGTCACAACGTTTACGGTCCAGATCAAGACCATTCTCGTGGGCGACCAGGAATTCGAAAGCGCCAAGACCCTGTCGGCGTTTGCGCTCGGCTTCGTGCTGTTCTTCTTCACCCTGACCCTGAACGTGATCGCACTGCAGATCGTCAAGCGCTACCGGGAGCAATATGACTGACGTCGCCTTAGCGGCCGCAGCACGAACTCGCGTCGCGCGCGACACCGCGGCCGAGGCACGCGTCCGCGCGCGCTATCGCGCGGAATGGCGGTTCCGGATGTACGGGCTACTGGCGATCGCGCTCACGGGTGTCTTTCTCGTCATCGTGCTCACCGACGTGCTGCGCAAGGGTCTGCCCGCCTTTACGCAGTACCATCTCAATCTCGAGGTGAACGTGGATCCGGCGGAGATCGATCCGCAGAACACGCGTGATCCCGGGGTCATTCGCGCCGGTGACTTTCACGCGCTGGTACGCAGTGCGCTGCGCGGAATCTTCCCCGAGGTGAGCGAACGGGCTGTCCGCCGGCGGCTTGACGCGCTTCTGTCGTCGGGCGCGAGCGACGCGCTGCGCGACCGCGTCGTGTCCGACCCAAGCCTCATCGGCACTTCTGCGAGGGTGCCGGTGCTGATCTCCGCCGACGCCGATCTGTATTTCAAGGGCCTCGGGACCAACATCGACAGACGTGACGGCCGCGGTGCTGCGACGCCCACGGGTACGATTGGCGAGATCAGTATCACCAGCACAGCAAACGATTTTTCACCCGACCTGACCTACATAAAGTTGACCATCTCGATTCGCGCACGCGATCTGCGCGCGGAGGCGGAGCGCTTCCGCCGCAGTCTACGCACCGTCGAAGCTAGACGGGGCGAGTTGGAAAGTTCGCTCGCCGCTGCGCGCAATGCGAACGACGCAGCGCGCATCGCCGCGGCGGAGTCGGCACTGAAGCCTGTCCTCGGCGATCAGGAGACCCTGACCAGTCGTGCTTCCGAGGCCGAGAACAGGGCTGCAGAGCTGCAGGCAAGGCTCGACCGAGTCGACTCGCAGGAAACGCTCGAAGACACACAGCCGAGCGTGCTGGTCGCGATCAACGGCGGTCTCGTCAAGGTGAAGCAACTCGGCAACGCGCGTATCGACGGTGAGGTGTTGCTGCCGCTCTCAAGCGAATCCGAAGCGGCGCCCGGCGCCTGGCAGATCATTACCTACATCACGCCCGAGGCCAACCGCCGGGCGGGCGACCGCGAAGTCACGTGGCTCGAGCGGCTCAAGCAAATGGGCCTGGTCGAAGCCGGCTTCAATTGGCGCTTCTTCAGCGCCGGCGACAGTCGGGAACCGGAACTCGCCGGCATACGCGGCGCGTTGACGGGCTCTGCGCTGACGTTACTCGTTACGTTGCTTATCTGTCTTCCTCTCGGCGTTGGCGCCGCGATCTATCTCGAGGAATTCGCGATCAAGAACAGGGTGACCGAGGTAATCGAGGTGAACATCAACAACCTCGCTGCGGTGCCGTCGATCGTCTTCGGATTGCTGGGCCTTGCAGTATTCCTGAATTTCATCGGTCTGCCGCGTTCCGCGCCCATCGTCGGCGGCCTCGTGCTCGCGCTGCTCGTGCTCCCGACGATTATCATCGCAGCGCGCGCCGCGCTGAAGGCGGTACCGCCTTCAATCAAGGAAGCGGCCCTCGGCGTCGGCGCCTCGCATCAGCAGGCAGTGTTTCATCATGTCCTGCCGCTCGCGATCCCCGGAATCCTCACCGGGACGATCATCGGGATGGCGCACGCCCTCGGAGAGACCGCCCCGCTTCTGATGATCGGCATGGTGGCCTTTATCGTAGAGGTGCCGACCAGTGTGACCGATGCCGGCACCGTCCTACCCGTTCAGATTTATCTGTGGTCCGACCTCCCGGAGATCGGATTCCAGGCAAAAACCGCAGCGGCGATTATTGTTCTGCTCGGCTTTCTGTTCGTGATGAACGGAGCCGCGATCTACCTCCGTCGGCGGTTTGAACGACGATGGTGATAAAAACGGAGGCGCGTAAAATGGACATGATGGTGCATCCGATCAAAGTCGTCAGCGCTGCGAGCCCGGAAGTCGCCTCCGCGGCCATCAAGATTGCTGCCCGCTCGGTCAACGTCTTCTACGGCGACAAGCATGCGCTGAAGGACGTCAGCGTCGACGTTCCGGAGCGAGCGGTCACCGCGTTCATCGGACCTTCCGGCTGCGGAAAGTCGACCTTCCTTCGCTGCATCAACCGCATGAACGACACGATCCCAATCGCCCGCGTGACCGGACAGATCCTGATCGATGATCTCGATATCTACGATCCTTCTCTCGACGTCGTGCAGCTGCGTGCGCGCGTCGGCATGGTATTCCAGAAGCCGAACCCGTTTCCGAAATCGGTCTATGAGAACGTCGCGTACGGGCCGCGTATTCACGGGTTGGCGAAGTCGAAAGCCGATCTCGAAGAAATCGTAGTGACCAGCCTGAAAAAAGCGAGCCTGTGGGAGGAAGTGAAGGAGCGGCTGACCGATCCGGGTACCGGCCTTTCTGGCGGCCAGCAGCAACGACTTTGCATCGCGCGCGCCATCGCCGTTTCGCCCGAGATCATTCTAATGGACGAGCCGTGTTCCGCGCTCGATCCCATCGCTACGGCCCGCATCGAAGAGTTGATCGACGAACTGAGAGCTAACTACACGATCATCATCGTGACACATTCGATGCAGCAGGCGGCGCGTGTTTCCCAGCGCACAGCCTTCTTTCACCTCGGTGTGCTGGTCGAAGAGGGGCAGACCGAGACGATCTTCACCAATCCCTCCGACAAGCGCACGCTCGACTACATCACCGGGCGCTTCGGATGAGCAGGAACAGACGCGCTTGGCGCGAAAGGACAGGTCGATGACTGAACACATCCTCAAGGCCTTCGATGAGGACCTGCGCGAAATATCCTCGCGTCTCGCCGAAATGGGCGGTCTCGCCGAACGGCTCGTGGCGGAATCGGTCGATGCGCTCGTCAAGCGCGACACCGCGCTTGCTCAGCGCGTGATCGCCGCCGATGACCAGGTGGACGCGCTGCAACGTGATATCGAGGAGAAGGCAGTTCTCACCATCGCGCGCCGGCAGCCGATGGCGGTCGACCTCCGCGAAATCGTCGCCGCCTTGCGCATCGCCAACGATCTCGAGCGTGTGGGCGACCTCGCCAAGAACACGGCGAAACGCGTGCTCGCCCTCGACGGCGAATATCAGGCGCAGAAGCAATTGCGTGGCGTGAAGCACATGGCCGACATGGTGCTGCAGCGCCTCAAGCAGGTGCTCGACGCCTACGGTGCCCGCGACGAGGAACGGGCAATGGACGTGTGGCGCCGCGACGGCGAAATCGACGCCATGTACACCTCGCTGTTCCGCGAGCTGCTTACCTACATGATGGAGGATCCGCGCCACATCACGCTTTGCATCCACCTGTTGTTTGCCGCGAAGAACATCGAGCGTATCGGTGACCACGCCACCAACATTGCAGAAACCATCTATTACCTTGTCGTTGGTGAAGTGCTCACCGAAGAACGACCGAAGCTCGACACCACCAGCATCACGAGAATGATCAACCGCTGATCCAGCCATGAACCCGCGCGTTTTGATCGTGGAAGACGAGCAGGCGCTGAATCTGCTCCTGCGCTACAACCTCGAGAGCGAAGGCTTCGACGTCGAGATCGTCGAACGTGGCGACGATGCCGAGACTCGCATTCGCGAGAACCAGCCCGACCTCCTGATCCTGGATTGGATGCTGCCGGGGGTGTCGGGGATCGAGATCTGCCGCCGGCTGCGCGCGCGTCCCGAGACCAAGCAATTGCCGATCCTGATGCTCACCGCGCGCGGGGAGGAGACCGAACGCATCCGCGGCCTCGCCACCGGCGCCGACGATTACGTGGTGAAGCCGTTCTCGCTGCCCGAGTTGCTCGCGCGCGTGCATGCGCTGCTGCGCCGCGCGAAGCCCGAGCAGGCCATGAAGATCCTGAAATCGGGCGATCTCGAGCTCGATCGCGAGAAGAAGCGCGTACAGCGCAGCGGGCGCGACCTGCATCTCGGTCCGACCGAATTTCGCCTGCTCGAGTTTCTGATGCTCAGCCCCGGCCGCGTGTTCACACGCGAGCAGCTGCTCGACGGCGTGTGGGGCCGGGAGGCCTACATCGACGAACGCACGGTGGACGTGCACGTCGGCCGGTTGCGCAAGGCGCTTTCGCGCGGCCGTGAGGCAGATCCGATCCGCACGGTGCGCGGCTCCGGCTATTCCTTCAACGAGCGTTTTGCCGAGGCGAGCTGATAACAGGTATCAGAGATCAGAAGTCAGAGATCAGAAAGTCAGGAAGCGAGGCGGGGGTCGCCTCGAACGGTCCTCCTGATTTTCTGACCTCTGACTTCTGATCTCTGATCTCTGATCTCTGATCTCTGATACCTGTTACCCCCTCGCCAGCTGTCGCTGCCGCCGCCGCTCCGCGAGCGGCTGGTAGGCGATGCGCGCATGATACGGGCAGTAGGGAAGCTCGGCCTTCGTCTGCGATCCGCAGTAGGCGAACCCTTCGGTGCCTGGGTCGCCGATCGGCCAGCGGCACGTGGCTTCCGTGAGCTCGAGGATCGAAACCCGCGGCCCCATCGGCACGATGTTGGCGAGCGGATCGAGGTCGTACTCGCTCTCATAGTGCGGAGCGAGTGCCGTGTTGCCGTTGAAGCGGAGCCGCGGCCGCATCGATGCCACGCGCGGCTTGCGCACGCGAGGCACGGCCGAGGAGGGCGTCTTCGCTCGCCCCGACAGGCCGAGGCGGTGGACCTTGCCGATCACCGCGTTACGCGTGACCCCGCCGAGCTGGGCCGCGATCTGGCTCGCCGACAGCCCGTCCGCCCAAAGCTTCTTCAGGAGTTCGACCCGTTCGTCCGTCCAACCCATCGCCGATCCTCCTTGGCGGCTCGCGGCCGCTTTTGATCGGCGGAATCCCTCCTCGCTCCCGGAATCAGGCTCCAAACCCGCCCCCGGTGACGCAAACAACGCTGTACTAGAAGGTCGTCCGCCGCACGAAATGTCGTACTTTGCGGGGGAAAGGCTACAATAGGCAGACTCGCCGCTACAAGCGCCTATGGGGCTTATAGGCCGTTTTCCCCAACATCTAGGGGGTCGCGAGCGATTTATTCCTAGGGGCTGTCAAAGTTGACACACGGTGCCGCTGCAATAGATTCGCTCCACTGCCGCTCGCGAAGCCGGGCGGCACGTTTCGTTTCGGGGCTGGTTGGCGGCCCGGGCGGCGCGAATATCGCTTCGGCTTTGCCGCCGGAAGCGCACGCCGACAGAATAGGTCGAATGGGTCCGGACCTGTTTTGCCCCGGTCGGCACGTTGCCGGCGCCGGCCGCAATCGGACTCCAATACCGGGAGGCGGGCCGTGATCGCGCCGCTGATGCCCACCTACGCGCGCGCCGACCTCGCCTTCGAGCGGGGCGAAGGCGCTTGGCTCCAGGGCACCGACGGCCGGCGCTATCTCGATTTCGCCGGCGGCGTCGCCGTCAATTCGCTTGGTCACGCCCATCCCACGCTCGTCGCCGCGATCACCGAGCAGGCGGGGAAGGTATGGCACGTCTCCAATCTCTTTCGCATTCCGGAAGCCGAGCGCCTCGCGGAGCGGCTCACCGCCGCGAGCTTCGCCGACACCGTGTTCTTCGCGAACTCGGGCGCGGAAGCGATGGAATGCGCGATCAAGATGGCTCGGAAGTATCACGCGGTCAGCGGCAGGCCCGAGAAGAACCGCATGATCGCATTCGAAGGCGCCTTTCACGGGCGCACGCTCGCGACGCTCGCCGCTGCCGGCACGCAGAAATATCTCGAAGGCTTCGGGCCGCCGCTCGAAGGCTTCGACCATGTACCGTACGGCGACCTTGCGGCGGTGAAGAAGGCGATCGTCCCCGAGACCGGCGCGATCATCGTCGAGCCGATCCAGGGCGAGGGGGGCGTGCGCGTGCCGCCCGCGGGCTTCCTGAAAGCCGTGCGGGAAATTTGCGACAAGCACGGGCTGCTGCTCGTGCTCGACGAGGTGCAAACGGGCGTCGGCCGTACCGGGAAATTCTTCGCCTATGAATGGACCGGCATTGAGCCCGACATTCTTGCGATCGCCAAGGGTCTCGGCGGCGGTTTCCCGATCGGTGCCTGTCTCGCGACCGCCGAGGCCGCGAAAGGCATGACGGCCGGAACGCACGGCTCGACCTTCGGCGGCAACCCGCTCGCGACCACCGTTGCCGGAGCGGTGCTCGACGTCGTGCTCGCGCCGGACTTTCTCGACGCCGTGCGCAAGACTTCGCTGCTGTTTAAGCAGCGGCTCGCCGAAATGAAGGATCGCCACCCGGCCGTGATCGCCGAGGTGCGCGGCGAGGGATTTCTGCTCGGCTTGCGCGCGATCGTGCCGAACGGCGATCTCGTCAACGCGTGCCGCGCCGAGGGGCTGCTCACGGCCGCCGCCGGCGAAAACGTCGTACGGCTCCTGCCGCCCTTGATCACGCGCGAGGCCGAGGTCGCTGAAGCGATGCAGCGGCTCGACGCTGCTTGCGTACGCATCGAGGGTTCGCTCACCGACCAGATCCGCCGTGGAGCCGCCGAATGAGCGCGAACGGTATCCGGCATTTCCTCGATCTCGCCGACCTGTCATCGCAGGAGCTTCGGCGCATGATCGATCTCGCGCGCGACCTGAAACAGCGCCGCCGCACCGCGCGCGCTTCAATGCCGCTTGCCGGGCGCACGCTCGCGATGATCTTCGAGCGGCCCTCCACGCGCACGCGCGTCTCCTTCGACGTCGCGATGTACGAGCTTGGCGGCCACGTGGTGCTGCTCACGGGCGAAGAGATGCAGCTGCGGCGCGGAGAGTCGATCGCCGACACCGCGCGCGTGCTGTCGCGTTACGTCGATGCGATCATGATCCGTCTGCTGAAGCACGACGACCTGCTGGAACTCGCGCGCTACGCAACCGTGCCGGTGATCAACGGGCTGACGAAATTTTCCCATCCCTGCCAAGTACTTACCGACGTCATGACGTTCGAGGAGAAGAAGGGCGCGATCCGCGGCCGCACGGTCGCCTGGACCGGCGACGCGAACAACGTGCTCACTTCGTGGGTACATGCGGCCGCGCGCTTCGAGTTCGCATTGCGCGTCGCGACGCCGAAGGACTTCGCGCCGCGCCCCGCTCTGCGCGACTGGGCCCGGCGCTCCAACGCGGCAATCAGCTTCACACGTGATCCCGAGGAAGCCGTCGCCGGCGCTGATTGCGTGATCACCGACACCTGGGTTTCCATGGGCGACCGCGACGGCAAGAAGCGGCACAATATCTTCAAGCCATACCAGGTGAACCGCAGCCTCTTGAAGCTCGCCAAGCGCGACGCCATCTTCATGCATTGTTTGCCGGCGCATCGCGGCGAGGAGGTCACCGACGAGGTGATCGACGGTCCGCAATCGGTGGTGTTCGACGAGGCCGAAAACCGGCTCCATGCGCAGAAGGGAATTCTCGCCTGGTGCCTCGAAGCGTGAACTCATGAACGTGCAGATTCCCGAACGTCGTCCCAGCGACCGCCCCGAGGACGACGCGGTCCAGGCGTTTCAGGTCGACGCGCTCGACGTGCGCGGCCGCGTGGCGCGGCTTGGACCCGCGCTCGACGAGGTGCTTGCGCATCACGACTATCCGCCGCCGGTCTCGCGCCTGCTCGCGGAAGCCACCGCGCTCGCGGTCCTGCTTGGCTCGACGCTGAAGCAGATGGGGCGCTTCACCCTGCAGACCCAGACCGACGGGCCCGTCGACCTGATGGTCGTCGACATCACCGCGCCCGACCGCGTGCGCGCCTATGCCCGCTTCGACGCCGACCGCGTCGCGGCGCTGATCGAGCGCGGCAAGGTGGAATCCGGCGCGCTTGTCGGTCACGGCCATCTCGCCATGACGATCGAGCCCGGCGGCGACCAGAACCGCTATCAGGGCATCGTCGCCTTGCAGAGCGAGCCCTTGGAGGCGGCGGCGCATCGCTACTTCGTGCAGTCGGAGCAGATCCCGACGCGGCTCAAGCTCGCGATCGGCGAAGAACTGCGCGCGGGCGAAGCGAAGCCCGCCTGGCGCGCGGGTGCGCTACTCGTGCAATTCCTGCCGCACGACACCACGCGCGCGATCAGGGCCGATCTCGATCCGGGCGATGCGCCGGCGGGCCATCGCCGTCATCATGTCGCCGAGGACGATGCCTGGGTGGAGGCGCAGTCGCTGGTCGAGACAGTGGAAGATCACGAGCTGCTTGATCCCAAGCTTTCCAGTGAGCGGCTGTTGTGGCGGCTATTCAACGAACGCGGCGTGCGCGTGTTTCGCTCCCAGCCGGTGACGGCGCACTGCTCCTGCTCGCGCGATCGGGTCGCCTCGGTTCTGAAGCGCTTTCCCGAAACCGATCGCGCAGAGATGGTGGAAGACGGCCGTGTGATCGTGACCTGCGAGTTCTGCGGCCGGCGCTATCCGTTCGAGCCGTCGGAGATCGGGCTCTGAGCGGTCAGGGGCGGGCCACCTGCCGCGTTGGCCCCGACAGCAGCAGGATCGCAAGCCCAATAACCGAGCCCGCCGCCAGCGCGAGGTACGGCACCGTGTAGCCACCGGCCGCCTCATAGAGAAAGCCCGCAAGCGCTGGCCCGAGCCCGTAGCCGAACACTCCGACGAGCTGGCTCAGCGAATAGACGCGCCCGTAGTCGCGCACGCCGAACGCTTCCGCGAGCAGGAGCGGCTGCATCATCAAGAGGCTACCGGACGTGAGCCCGAACATGCCGGCCATCAACAGAATGAAACTCGAACCGGTGGCAAATGCCATCACGCCGAGCGTCGTCGTCTGAACCACGATGATCGCGAACGTCATGGCACGCGAGCTGATCTTCACGAGCATCCAGCCGACGAGCAGCCGGCCCACGAGACTCGTGATCGCGAGCAACGCGACCGCCGTGGTCGCTGTTTCGACATCGGCGCGTGTGTTGGCAAACCGATAGATATGGGCGATCCCGCCGACCTGCGATCCGAGCGAGAACAGGAATGCGCCGGCAACGGCAATAAAGAATCGGCTTTTCCAGACTTCGGAGAACGGGATGCTTGGCGTGACCTGCGGCGCGGCCGGTCCTTCGGCCCGCGGTGCACGTTCGGGCTCGAGCCCCATCGCCTGCGGGCTCCCGCGCACGATCCAGACCGTGGCCGGCACGACACCGAGAAAGAACGCGAGCGCGATCCACGGCGCCGCGCCGGCGAGCCCGAGCTTGAGGATGAGGAGCGCCGACACCGGCGTGAACACGACGCCGCCGAGCGAAAGACCGGTCGACGCGATCGAAAGCGCGAGCGCGCGCCGCGCCTCGAACCAGCGCGCGACGATCGTCGTCGTCGGCACCAGGCCGCAACCTCCGTACGCCAGCCCGAACACAATGTGGAAGGCGAAGAGCTGCCACGTCTCGCGCAGCACGCCGATGGAAAGCAGCGCGAGCGAGGCGAGAATCGCGCTGCCAATGATGACGTAACGTGCGTCGAACCGGTCCGCGAGATGGCCCGCGCCGACTCCGGCAAACCCGGCTGCGATAAAGAAGCTTGCGGTCGCGGCACTCGCGAGCGCCACCGGAAACGCGCGCTCGGACACGAACGCGTCGAGCAGTACCGGCAGATTGTAGAACGCGAGCCCCGCGGTCGTCGTCATCACGAGGCCGATCGCGTAGACCACGTACCAGCCGTAGAATACTCGGCGCGAGACGATGCCGTTCACAGTCATGATGAACCTGAGCGGGAAGGAAACGCGGGCGCCGATCTATTTCAGACTGCGCCGGTGAGTTCAATGGCGGCGGCGCTTGGCTCCGGCCCGAGTGCTGCGCTCAGTGCAACACTCGCGCGACGTGCGGGCTGTCGAGGGAGAATGCGGGAACCTCGACCTCGAAGCGTTCGCCGTTTTCCGCGACCATATGATAGGTGCCGGCCATCAAGCCGGTCGGCGTCGTGAGCGGTACCCCGCTCGTGTATTCGAAACGTTCGCCCGGTTTCAGCACCGGCTGCTCGCCGACAACGCCGGGTCCGCGCACCTCCTGCACGTGACCGCGCGCATCGGTGATCCTCCAGTGGCGCGTCTTGAGCTGCACCGTGACCGTCCCCAGATTCACGATCTCGATCTTGTAGGCCCAAAAGTAACGGTCGTCCTCGGCCGACGAGCGATCCGGGAGATAGCTCGGCGTCACCGTCACCTGGATCTCGCGAGTCACGGCACGATACATGCCACCCCCGCTTTTTCCTCACGCCCCCGAGTCACGTTGCTCGAGTATATAGGTGCCGGCGTCCTCTGGCACGCGACCGACGGCGAGCCAACGGACCGGACGGGAAGGATCGATTGATGGCCTCGCCGCTTGCCAAGAACTCGCTGATGCTGGGCAATTTCGTGACGGGCACGGCGGTGCTCGCGCCCGCAGGCATGCTCAACGAGTTGTCTGCCGGCCTCGGCGTGTCCATCCAGCAGGCGGGGTGGTTGGTCACGTTTGGCGCCATCATCCTTTGCGTCGGCTCGCCGCTCATGGCCTGGGTCACCACGCGCATCGACCGCCGGACGCTTCTCGCGGGGACACTCGCGATCATCACGCTCGGCCATATCGTGTCGGCCGTGGCGCCAAACTATGCGGTGTTGCTCGTCGCCCGCCTTGTGTTTCTCACGGTCGCCGCACTCTACACGCCGCAAGCGGCAACCACGGTCGCGCTGATCGTATCGGAAAAGGAGCGGCCGGCGGCGATTGCCTATGTGTTTCTCGGTTGGTCGCTCTCCGTGGCGATCGGTTTGCCGCTGGTCACGTTTGTCGCCGACCAGGTCGGCTGGCGCGCCGCCTACGGGGCGATCGTTCTGCTCGCCGCGATCGCCACCTTCCTCAACGCAATGGGCTTGCCGCGTGGCGTGCAGGGCGTACCTGTCTCGGTCTCAAGCTGGATCGAGATCGCGCGCAGCCGGCAGATCATCCTCCTGCTCTTGATCACTGTTCTCGTTATCTCGGGCACGTTTCAGGTGTTCGTCTACATCGGCCCGCTGCTTACAACTCTCGCCGGCGCGAGCCCGCACACAGTCGGCTTCACGTTCGCCGCAACGGGTACGATTGGATTTCTCGGCAACGTTGTTACGACCAGGGTCGTCGGCGCCGTCGGTACTTTTCGCCTCTCTCTGATTCTGATCTCGACCATGTTTCTTGGGCTCGTCGTCTGGGCGGTCGGTACAGGCAACCTCGCGGTCATGCTGGCCGGCATTGCCGGCGCCAGTGGCGGCTTTGCCGCATCGAACTCGATCCAGCAGGCGCGGCTTTCGATCGCGGCGCCCGATCTCGCAAGCGCGTCGATCGCACTTAATACTTCGGGCATCTATGTCGGGCAGGCGGTCGGCTCCGCGATCGGCGGCGCGTTGATCGCTCGCGATCTCGCGCCCGCACTTGGCTACGTCGCCGCGGCGATCACCGGAGCGGCCGTGCTCGTGGTCCTGATGACGCGCGACGAGCGCAAGGCCGTCAAATCGCCTTGAGCCCGCGCGCGAGATCGTCCGTGAGATCGTCGGGATGCTCGAGGCCGACCGACAGGCGCAGCAATCCGTCGCTGATGCCCATCTCGGCGCGCGCCTCGGGCGTGAAACGCTGGTGCGTCGTGGTCGCGGGGTGCACGATCAGGCTTTTCGCGTCGCCGAGATTGTTCGAGATGCGGATGAGTCGTAGCGCATTGCTGAACCGGAACGCGCCCGCCTTGCCGCCTTGGACCTCGAACGAGACGAGTGTGCCGCCGCCCTTCATCTGGCGCTTGACGACTGCGGCCTGCGGATGATCCGCGCGGCCGGGGTAGAGCACCTTCTCTATTCCCTTCGCGCCGGCGAGCACGTCCGCGACTTTCGTCGCGTTCGCCTGCATGCGCTCAACGCGGAGCGGAAGCGTCTCCAGACCCTTCAGCAAGACCCAGGCATTGAACGGGGACAGTGAGGGGCCGGTCTGCCGCATGAAGGTATGCAGATGATCCATGATGAATTGTTGCGTCGACAGCACCGCGCCGCCGAGACAGCGGCCCTGGCCGTCGATGTGCTTGGTCGCCGAATAGACGACGATGTCGGCGCCAAGCTGCAGCGGGCTTTGCAGTAGCGGTGTTGCGAACACGTTGTCGACGATGAACTTGGCCTTCGCTTGCTTCGCGAGCTTCGCGATCTCGGCGATGTCGAGCACGTCGAGCGTGGGATTGGTTGGGCTCTCCAGGAAGAAGGCGCGCGTCTCCGGCCGGATCGCGGCCTTCCACTGCTTGAGATCGGTGCCGTCGACGAGCGTGCACGGGACGCCGAAGCGCGGCAAGAATTCCTCGATCACCCAGCGGCATGACCCGAACAAGGCGCGCGCAGCAACCACGTGGTCGCCCGCCTTGAGGAAGCAAAGGAATGTCGATGTGACCGCCGCCATGCCGGTCGCGGTCGCGCGGCACGCCTCCGCGCCTTCGATCGCGGCGATGCGGCTCTCGAACATCGCCAGCGTCGGGTTGGCGTAGCGCGAATAGACGAAGCCCGGCGCCTTGCCGGAGAAGCGCGCTTCGGCGGTCTCCGCCTCGTCATAGACGAAGCCTTGCGTGAGGTAGAGCGCCTCGGCGTTCTCGCCGAATTGCGAGCGCAGAATGCCCGAATGCACGGCGCGCGTTTCCGGGCGCAGCTGTTCGGGATCGAGCACCGGACGGGGAATTGAACTCATCGACGTGCTCCTCAAACATAAACCCGGCCGGGGGACGACCCGGGCCGGGTGGCACGTCCCCGGCCTTTTAGCGAGTTGTTTTACGTGGCTGCAAGCCGGCCGGCTCAAATGACCACGAACTGGATGGGATTATCGCTTCGGCACGCTTGGCGTCAAGCTTCCTGTCCGCTACTCGGTAAAGTCATGGTAGCGGCAGTGAAGCGTGAGCGAGCAGCATCGGCCTTTGGCATCCTGCCGGGGCAGGAGATCGGCGCGCTTGTCGAAGCAGGTGCGATCACAGCCCACTCGCCGGTGGGCAGCGACCAACTACAGCCTGCGAGTCTCGACCTTCGTCTTGGCGCGCGCGCGTGGCGCGTGCGCGCGAGCTTCCTGCCGTCGGCGCGTACCGGCATCGACGAGCGCCTGCGCGCGCTCGCGCTCCACAAGATTGAGTTGTCCGCAGAAGGCTCGGTGCTGGAAACCGGCTGCGTCTATCTCGTCGAGCTGGAAGAGCGGCTCAAGTTGCCCGCCGATCTCGCCGCGGCCACCAATCCCAAAAGTTCGACCGGCCGCCTCGACGTATTCACCCGCGTCATCGGCAATCGCGTCGCGTCATTCGATGCGCTGCCCGCGGCATACGAAGGGCCGCTTTATCTCGAGGTGAGCCCGCGCACGTTTCCGATTCTCGTGCGTCGTGGCTCACGCCTGGCGCAAATCCGTTTCCGGCGCGGCGCCGCGCGGCTCGACGGCAAGGCGCTCGCCGCGCTGCATGCGCGCGAGCAGCTCGTCGACACGGAGAGCGCAGATCTCGGCGGCGGCGCAGTCGCAGTCAGTGTCGACTTGTCCGGGCGCAACTCCGGTCTCACGGGCTTCCGCGCGAAGCGCCACACCGGGCTGATCGACGTCGACAAGCGCGGCGCTTACGACGTCGTGGATTTCTGGGAGCCGCTGGAAGCGCGCGGACAGGCCGGCCTCGTGCTCGACCCCGACGCCTTCTATATCCTGTCGTCGAAGGAGGCCGTGCACGTCCCGCCGGATCACGCCGCGGAGATGGTCCCGTTCGATCCGCTCGTCGGCGAATTCCGGGTGCACTACGCGGGTTTCTTCGATCCCGGCTTTGGCCACGCCGCGGCCGGCGGGCAGGGGGCGCGCGCCGTGCTCGAGGTGCGCTCGCGCGAAGTGCCGTTCATTCTCGAGCACGGCCAGATCGTCGGCCGTCTCGTGTACGAGCGCATGACCGAGCGGCCGACGCAGCTCTACGGCGAAGGCCTCGGCTCGAACTATCAGGCGCAGGGCCTGAAGCTCTCCAAGCACTTCAAGCCGTTCAGCCGGTGATCTCTAGGCGCGCCGCTTCTTTCGCGTTCCCTTACCGGATCGGAGCGCTTTCACTTCCGCGCGCAGCGCCTCGAACTGCGCGAGAATGTGCTCCTCGGTCGCGGTGATTGTGCCGAGCCTTAGCCGTTCCTCACGATGCAAGCGTTCCTCCTCCTTCATTGCCGCCTCGTGCTCCGATTGCATGGCGTTGACGATGACCGCGATGAAGAGATTCAGCACCGCGAAGGTGGTGATGAGGATGTACGGAATGAAGAACAGCCAGGCGTAGGGATGCACTTGCATGATCGGCTTCACGACGCCGTCGACCCAGCCTTCGAGCGTCATGACGGTGAACAGCGTGAACGCGGACCGGCCGAGATTTCCGAACTGCTCGGGAAATTCGGGCCCGAACAGCTGCGTCGCCATCACGGCGAACACGTAGAACAGCAGCAACAGCAGCAACAGCAGCAATGCAATCGAACCCATGCCGGGGAGCGACGCGATCAATCCGCCCACCACGCGCCGCAACGCCGGCACGATGGTGATGAGTCGAAGGACGCGCAACACGCGAAGCGCACGCAGCACCGACAGGTTCTCCGTCGCCGGCACGATCGCGATCGCCACCACCACGAAGTCGAACACGCTCCACGCGTCGCGGAAGAAGGCGAGCCGGTGCACGGCAATGCGCGAGGCAATCTCGACCACGAAGATCGCGAGAATCAGGCTATCCAGCGCGTGCAAGAGCGGGCCGGCAGCCGCCATGACGGGAGGGCTCGTCTCCAGTCCCAGGATCGCGGCGTTTACCAGGATGAGCGCGAGGACG
>DATBJU010000145.1:0-4562 GCA_036556265.1 Xanthobacteraceae bacterium
AGGTCCGCGGTCGGCTACGCGGTCGTCATGGGGTACGGGCGATGCGCGTCCGAGCAGCGCGCCGAGCGTCGGAGTGAAGAACAAGGCGACGGCAAGCGACGCGGAGGGAGTCGCAATCAAAGTGATCGGCATGTATTTCATGAACTCGCCGACAATACCGGGCCAAAACAGCAGAGGCGAGAAGGCGGCTACGCGGGTCAGCGTCGCTGCGGTCACCGGCCCCGCCATTCGTTTCGCTGCAAGCGAATAGGCGGCGCGCGGTTGCATTCCCTCGGACATCCGCCGCTCGGCGAACTCGGAGACGATGATCGCGTCGTCGACAAGCATGCCCACAGCGAGAATGAGAGAGAACAGCACGACGATGTTGATGGTGAGACCAGCGAGATACAAACCCAGCACACCCGCCAGGAACGACGCGGGGATGGCGATTCCGATGAACAGCGAGGCGCGGAAGCCCAACGCGAACAGGATGATCACGGCGACGAGCAGGACTGCGGTCGCGACCGAGTTCTGCAGATCGTTGAGCAATTGACGGATCAGCTTCGACTTGTCCTGGCTGTAGGTGAACTCGATACCCTGCGGGGCGATCTTCTTCGCCTCTTCGACGATGCGCTTCACGCCGTCGACCGTCTCGATTAGGTTCGCGCCCGTGCGCTTCGACACCTCGATGACCATGGCCGGCTTGCCATTGACGCGGGTGATCGACACCGGATCCTTGAACGTCGGCTTTATCTGCGCGACGTCACCGAGGGTCACCGAAGCGCCGGACGTCGAAGCGACCGGAATTTGCAGCAGGTCCTCAGGCTTCTCGACGAGGGAGGGAACCTTCACGGCAAACCGCCCGGTATCGCCTTCGAGGGCTCCGGCGGCGACCAGCGAGTTCGACGCCTGCGTGACGGCGATCAGCTGGTCGAGCGCGATTCCGTAGCTCTTCATCAACATCGGCTCGGCGACGATCTCGACCACCTCGTCGCGCGCGCCGCGCAATTCGGCGCTGAGAACGCCGGGTGCCTGCTCGAGGGCGATCCGCAACTGGCGCGCGGCACGCAGCATGGTCCGCTCGGGAACGGTGCCGGAAAGCCCGACCACGAGCACGGGGAAGGCGGAAAGATTGACCTCCTGAACGACCGGTTCCTCGGCGTCGCGCGGCAGCTCGCTCTTGCCTTCGTCGACTTTGGCGCGAACGTCGGCGAGCGCCGCCTTCGAGTCGAAGCCCGCTTCGAACTCCAACAGCACGAAGCCGCCGCCCTCGAACGCCGTCGACCGCATCTCCTTGACGTTGGCGATCGATTTCAGCTTGGTCTCAAGCGGCCGCAGGAGCAGACGCTCGGAATCCTCGGGGCTGATGCCGCGCTGCTCCAGCTGCACGTAGACGATCGGAATGCGGACGTCCGGTTCCGCCTCCTTCGCGATCGTGGCGTAGGCGACGAAGCCGGCCAGCAACAGAAACACGAGCAGCGCGAGGGTCAGGCGCGCGTGGCTGATCGCATAGTCGACGGGGGTTTGCATCGCTTGTCCCTGAATTCCGTGCGGTTACTGTTTGCGCGCGGTCTTGTATTCCGAGGCCGCGACGGCCTCTACGATCTGGCCCTCGCGCACGAAATCCTGTCCCTGCACGATCAGCCGCATGCGATCTTGCAGGCCGGATACCCACATGTGTTGCTGCTCGTCCTCCACGATCGTGACGGGAACAAAGTCCACTGCGTTGTTCTCGCGCACGATGCGGACGCCGAGATCGCCGGACGAAGAGAAAATCAGGGCGGAACGCGGCACGCGCGCGGCGGGCGTCGGCTCCAGTGAGAGCACGACTTCGACCGAGATTCCGTCCGGAATCCGATTATCCGGATTGGCTGCATCGACGTCGACGCGATACGTCCGCGTGGTCTGGCTCGCACTCTTGGAGATGTAACGAATCTTGCCCGAGGCAGTATCACCCGTGACCAGGCGAATTTGCGCGGGCGTGCCGACCTTGAGGCCGGCGAGCTTGCGCTCCGAGACTTCGACCACGGCCACGATGGGATCCAGCGCAAGAATTTGCGCGATCTCGGCTCCCTGGTTGGCGGGAACTGCGCCGGCCATGTTCTGGCCGATCTCGGCGGGGAGCGTGTTCACGACGCCGGACCAGGGCGCAAGGACAAGACCGCGCGCGCGTTCGGCGATCGCGGCGGCGAGCGTCGCTTCCGCAGCCTTCTCCTGCGCTTCGAGGTCGAGCAGGTTCAACCGCGGCAACGTTCCCCGTTCGATCAGCTGCTGGCGCGCTTCACGCTCACGGCGCTTCTGCTCCAGCAGGGCGCGCGCACGATCGACCTGCGCATCCCGCGCCTCGTCGGACAAGACCGCGATCACATCGCCTTTCTTCACGTGATCGCCCTTTTGGACGCGCAGTTCGGTTATGATTCCGTTTGTGCGGGCCGCAACGGTGACTTTCTTGTCGGCCTCGGTGCGCCCGGAAAGCACGAGCTTCTTGCTGTGCGGAACCAATTCCGCCTCGGTCACGGCGACCTTGAACGGCTTGTCGGCCGCGGTCTGGCTTCTTATGGCGGCAGTGCTCTCGGTGGATTCGTGCGGCAGGAAGTAACCGGAGCCGATCCACACGGCTGCGGCGGCCACGAGGCCAACGGACACGATACGAGCGAGCTTCATTGTTTTTCTCCACGCCCTTTCGACCCCGCATTCGGCACGTGACTCAAGAGACAACGGGCCACCTGCATGATTTCGGGAAACAAGGATTCGATATCGAACTTGGAATCCACCGCGCGCCGCCATTCCAGACCGTCACCGAGCGAAAGCAGAAGGATGACGGCGTGTTCGATGTTGATGTCGGGGGGAATTTCTCCACGCTCGACAGCCTTGCGCAGCACGCCGAGCAGGCCCGCTTCGACGTCGGCGTTGATGGAATTGTGGATGCGGGCAACTTCGGAATTGCGCCGGCTCTCGGTCCTGACCTCGGCGCACACGCCGATCTCTTCATCGCTGCGCTCGATCAGGTAGTGGCGTGCAAGCTTCTCCAATCCGTCGAATACGCCGGGAACGTCGGCGACCGCCGCGAAGTTGGCGGCGGCATCGGCACGGTCGCGTTCGGCGATCGCCGCAATGATCGCCTCCTTGGAAGGAAAGTAGCGATACAGTCCGCCGGGGCTCATCCCGGCTTCCGCGCAAATCTCCTGCATCGAGGACTGGTGAAAGCCGAAGCGCGCGAAGCAGCGCTGGGCAGCCACGAGGATTTCCTCGCGGCGGTCGGCCTGGCGTCGGGTGGTGGATGTACGCATGGGCCCTCTGCAAATTGGTGCATTGCGGAAAATGCGAACGAACGTTCGTTCGCACAAGGGTCGGTCATAGTCAAGGGGCCAAATAGGCTGAGAAAGGCCTCGGAACGGAAGTTCCCAACCAAGTGGGGAGAGGCGTTCTTCGAGCTGGGCTTTCGATCTCGCGCAGATCCGCCGTGACCGGAATCTGCTCCGGTCCGGCCGGGCGGCACCTTCAATTTTCAGAGGTGCCGCGAACCGATGGCGGCAGGTGCCGAAGATCGTTGGCGAGGGAGAACCATCGGGGCAAACGGCGCGAGCAGCGAGCGATAGAGGATATTCGCGGAGTCAGCCGTTGCTGCTCGCGACCTTCCACGTGCCGTTCCACGCCTTGTGCTCCTTGAGGAACTTGGCGAGGCCCGGATGAACCGGAATTTCAGGATTGGCGGCGATGCCGTTCACTTGCATGCCGACGAAGTCCTTCGCAACGGGTGAGAAAACCGGATCGGACTTCGCGAGCGCGTCGCGGCTTTTGTAGAAGGCGTTCAGCATCTTGTAGACGAGGTCTTCCGGCAAGTCGGCGCGGACGTTGTAGGCGAACAGGATCGGCACGCCGTAGATCTTTGAAACGCCGACGTCCTTGGAAAACGCGTTCTTCGGGTCGACTTCCTCGATGACGAGACCGGCGGCCTTCAGCTTGGCGACCTCGTCCGGACACGGATTGATCATCTTCACATCGGTGCGGATTTCGGTCTCCTTCCAGTAGGATGCGAGCGAGCGTCCCGCGGTCGTATAGGCAACGGCGCCGGCGATGGAGCCCGAGTGCAGGGCATCAGCTTGCGTCTTGGGATCGATCTCGACGTGCTTGAAGTCGTAGCCGAGCGCCTTGTAGATGCGCTGGAAGTTGAGCCAGTTCATGAAGCCCGCGGTCGTGAAGAACACCGGCTTGCCGCTGAAGTCCTTCCAGCATTTGTAGTCGCCGGCCCTTGAGGCCGGCGCCGCCATGAATGACTCCATCGGGTAGGCGTACCATGTGTGGACGAGCCTGCCCTTTCCGGCGTTGTAGCCCTTGAAGCCACCTTCGCCCGAGTAGAGTTGCGTCATGCCGACGTCGGCCGTGTAACCGATCTCGCTGTCGCCATCCATCGCCGCCTTCATGGCGCCAGTGGTCGAAGGATACGGCTGAACCGTGACGGTGTAGTCCTTGCCGAGTGCCTCTCTTAGAATCTTCGCCATCGTGGCGGCGACCTTGTAGCCGTAGGAGTCCACATTTGCCGTGGACCAGCGGATCGACTTGCGCCCCTGGGCGTCTGCTGG
>DATBJU010000146.1:0-56455 GCA_036556265.1 Xanthobacteraceae bacterium
GCGCTGCCATGAAGACCAGCATGACGCCGACGGTCGCGGTCATGGCCGACGCTCCCGACGATTGTTGGTTTCCACACCGGCCGCTTCCAGCGCTTCCTTGACCTCACGGTCCACGAGCGGCCCGCGCCGCGCTTCGGCAAGTAGACCCGGCAGTCGAAGCAATTCCGCCACGACAAACAGTGCCGACGCTAGGGGAAGGGACGCCATCACCGCGGCCTGCGAAATTTCCGGGATCGAGACCAGCGTGATACCCGCGATGATCGGCAGCAGTCTGATTCCGACCCAGGCCATCAGAGCAAAGAAGAAGATCGTGACTCCCGAAGCAAACAGGGTCGCGGCGACCCGCAGGCTTGCCGGGAAGGAGTTCACCAGCCCGGGAAAGCCGAGATGCGCTCCTCGCATGGCCGCGAGTGCGCTCCCGAAATAGGTGAGCCAGGCGAGGGAGATCGACGCCACCTCGTCGTACCAGACGAGCGATGCTCCCATCCATCGATAGGTGAACCCGAGAACGACAATGACCGTCACGCCGACGATCATGGCGACGGCGATCACCTCCAGCAGGCGATCGTAAGAGCGTCGGAACGCGTCCATGGAATCGTCCGCCCCGCTGCCGCCGGTCCCCGTCGCGCGGCCGTAAAAAAAAGCGTGCCGGGCTGTTCAGGCCCGGCACGCGCACGTGTCGGTCAGGAGCCCTTGGCGAGGCTTAGCGACTTGTCGATCAGCGCCTGGCCGCCCGGCACCTGCTTGGCGAACTCCTCGTAGATCGCCTTGCTCGCCTTCACGAAGGCGTCCTTGTTGGCCTGGTTCACGGCGATGCCGGAGGCCTTCATCTTGTCGACGAGTTCGTTGTCGAGCTTCTCGGCGAGCTTCAGCACGTCGGGTTCGACCGCCTTCGCCGTGTCCTCGAGGATCTTGCGCACGTCGGCCGGGAGGCGCTCCCAGCTCGCACCCGCGGTCACGAAGGCGGGCGTGTACACGTGACCGGTCATCGACAGGTACTTCTGCACTTCCTGGAACTTCTGCGAGAAAATCTGCGTGAGCGGATTTTCCTGCCCGTCCATCACGCCCGTCTGCAGCGCGACGAACACTTCCTTTAGCTCCATCGGGCTTGGCTGCGAGCCGTAGGCCTGGAACATCTTCACACGCCATACGCCGCCCGGCACGCGCAGCTTCACACCTTGCAGGTCCGCCGGGTTCACGATCGGCTTCTTATTGTTGGTGATGTGCCGATAGCCGTTCTCCCAGACTCCGATGATCTTGTAGCCCTGCTTGCTCGCGATCGGGCCGAGGTCGGGTCGGATCACCTTGTCGGCGATGCGCGCCGCGTGACCGCGGTCCTGCACGAGGTAGGGCATCTCGAACACGCCGAACTCCGCCGCGACCGACGTCATCACGGTGGATGGCAGGGCGAGATCGACGGTGCCGAGCTTCAGTTTCTTGAGGAGCTCGGTGTCGCTGCCGAGCTGGCTCGAGCCGTATGCGACGACCTTGGCCTTATCGCCGAGCTTGGCGTTGGCTGCCTTGGCGTAGAGCTCGGCGGATTGCGCGAACAGCGAGCCCGGCGCGCCGACGTGGCCGAACTTGACCTCGGTCTGCGCCAAGGCGGCGCTGGAAAATATGACGAGGCCAGCGGCGAGCGAGAATAGAGCCTTCATTTTCTGCATTGCGTCCTCCCGGTCGATTGAGCGGTCGCTGGTCTATTGCCAGCTTGTCCTTGGTATACATTGTGGCAGCGACGGGCGCGCTTCACAACCAATCTCGCATGGAGCGCCGCCAAAAAAAATCCTTGGAGGAGAATATGAGCAATCTCACGTTGGAGGCCGCGCAAACGATCGTCTCGGCGGCGCTGAAGCATGCGCGTGGTGCCAAGATGAAGCCGCTCGGCGTCTGCGTGCTCGACGCGCGCGGCGCACTCAAGGCCTATGGCGCCGAGGACGGAACTAGCCTGAAGCGCTTCGAGATCGCCAACGGCAAAGCGTTCGGGTGTCTCGCCGTCGGGCAAGGCTCGCGCAATCTGAACAAGATCGTGACCGAGCGGCCGCACTTCGGCTCGGCGCTCGCCCACGTGGTCGGCGGCACGTTCATCCCCGTGCCGGGTGGCGCGCTGATCCGCAACACAGCAGGCGACGTGATCGGTGCGGTCGGAGTATCCGGCGACACCTCGGACAATGACGAGGCGGCCGGCGTCGCCGGCGTCAAGGCGGCGGGGCTCGCAGCGGATGTGGGCAGCGGATAGTTCGTCGTCCCGGGCGAGGCCGAAGGACGAGACCCGGGACCGTTCTCACCAATGGCTGCTTACGGTCCCGGCTCTCGCTTCGCGAGGCCGGGACGACGGCTATTTATTTCCCCACACCTCTTCCGCGACCTCCCGCACCAGCGCGATTTTCTTCCACTGCTCGGCCTCGGAAAGCACGTTGCCTTCCTCAGTAGAAGAGAAGCCGCACTGCGGGCTGAGGCAAAGCTGCTCGAGCGGCACGAACTTCACGGCTTGGTCGATGCGGCGCTTGATCTCGTCCTTGGACTCGAGCTTGCCCGTCTTTGACGTGATCAGGCCAAGCACCACAGCCTTGTTCTTCGGCACAAAGCGCAGCGGCTCGAAGCCGCCAGCGCGCTCGGTGTCGTATTCCATGAAGTAGGCGTGCACCTTGATCGTATTGAACAGGACATCGGCGACCGGCTCGTAGCCGCCCGACGCCACGAACGTGGAACGGAAGTTGCCGCGACAGAGATGCATGCCGATCGTCATATCGGCGGGCGCTCCCGCGATGGCGTCGTTGATCAGCTTTGCGTAGGTCGCGGGCAGCGTGTCGGGGTTGTCGCCGCGCGAGCGCACGCCTTCACGCTGCTCGGGATCGCACAAATAGGCGAGATACACCTCGTCGAGCTGGAGATAGCGGCAGCCGGCGTCGGCAAACGCGCGGATCGCCTTGGCGTATGTCTGCCCGAGGTCGCGGTAGAAATCCGCCATGTCGGGGTAAATCGACGGCAACACACACTCGCGGCCGAAACGGAAGTGAAGCGCAGTGGGTGAGGGAATTGTCATCTTCGGCGTGCGCTTTGTGTGCGCCTTCACGAAGCGGAAATGCTCGATCATCGGGTGGCCGGAGAAGCCGCCGAGCTTGCCCTTGAGCCGCAAACGCAGCGGCTTCAGTGCAACTCCACCGTGGAACTGGATGGTCTGCCCGGTGTCGAGATAGGATTCGACCCCATCCAGCCGCTCAAGAAAGTCGTAATGCCAGAACGCGCGGCGGAATTCGCCGTCGGTAATGCTTTGCAGTCCCGCATCTTCCTGCTGCCGGATCACGCGCTCGATGCACTTGTCCTCTACGGCCTTTAGCGTGGCATCGTCGATCTTGCCGCGCTCGTGCATCGCGCGCGCCTCTTTCAGTTCCGCCGGTCGCAGCAGGCTGCCCACGTGCTCGGTGCGGAAGGGAGGGTTGAGATGGTGCATGGACTTTGCGACGGGGCGAGGAAGCGATTCAGCGCGCCACGATCGGCTGCGCCTCGAGCACCGGCGCCCGCACGTCGCAGCCTTCGAACTCGGTCCCTTCCTCGAACCAGGTCTTTGGCGCGGGATGGCCCCATAAAGTTTGCCGCTGCGGGTCGCGCAGCGTCCAGCGCAGTGGCTCGTGATCGCGGTCGACGGTGAGATAGTCGCTCGTGAACATCTCGACCCGGTGGCCATCCGGATCGCGCACATAGAGGAAGAATGCGTTGGAGATGCCGTGCCGGCCCGGCCCGCGTTCCATGTTCGGGAGGTACCCCGTGGTCGCCATCACGTCGCAGACATTGATGATGTCGATCGTGCTTCCGGCCCAGACGCCCACATGGTGCAACCGCGGCCCGCGCCCGTTCGTGAAGGCGATATCGTGCACGTTGCCCTTGCGCTGCATCCAAACTGCCCAGAACTGCGGCGGCTTGTCCTCGGTATCGGTGTACTCGGTCAGGCGGAAGCCGAGGTTGTTGTAGAATTCATAGCTCGACTGCACGTCGTCGGTGAAAAGGTTGAGATGATCGATACGCTGGATGCGCGCGCCGCGGTGCAGGCCATACTTCTGCAGCGCGCTCGGTTTCTGTTCCATCTTCGCGTAGAGCTCGAGCGGCATGCCGCGCACGTCGCGTGCGCGCAGCGTGCGGCCCTGGTGCGGTACCTCGCGGAACTCCGCCGGCAGTCCCCTCGATTTGAACCACGCGGCCGCGAGATCGAGGTTCTTCTCATCGGCTACCTTATAGCCGAGCGCGTAGCAGAGCGGCTTGCCGGTCTCGCGCAGCACGATCGAGTGGTGATTGCGCTCCTCGATGCCGCGCAGATACAGCGTGTCTTTGCTCTCATCGGCGACAAGCAGGCCGAGGCAGTTCACGTAGAACGCGCGGGATGCGGCCAGGTCGGTGACGCCGAGTTCCACGTGGCTCACGCGCACGATGTTGAAGGGCGGGTCGAACACAAAGGGTTTGAGGGGCATGGTCGAGGTCTCATCCCCCAATTTTCGGAATCTTGTGATCCTCAACGGCAATCGCGATGTTCTTCGTCTCCATGTAGAAGTCGAAGCTGTAGTCGCCGCCGTCGCGACCGATGCCTGACGCCTTCACGCCACCAAACGGTGTCGGCAGGTGCCGTACGTTCTCGGAATTCACCCATACCATGCCGGCTTCAACCGCCTGCGCCATGCGGTGCGCGCGTGCGACGTCGCGCGTCCAGATATAGGCCGTGAGCCCGTAGCGCACCTCGTTCGCGATTGCGACCGCCTCCTCTTCATCCGCGAATTGAATCGCAGTGAGCGCCGGACCGAAGATTTCCTCCTGGGCGATCCTCATGCTGCTCTTCGCGTGCGTGTAGAGCGTGGGCTCAACGTAATTTCCTTCCCCCCGCGCGCGTCCGCCGCCGGTCGCGACGATCGCGCCCTCCTTCTTCGCGGCCTCCGCATACGAAAGAACCTTCTCGACGTGCGCGGGGTGGATGAGCGGTCCGATCTCCGTCGCGGGATCGAGCGGGTGTCCGACCTTGATCTTCCTTACGCGCTCCGCCGCGCGCTCGATGAACTCGTCGTAGATCGAATCTTGCACAAGCGCGCGGCTCGACGACGTGCAACGCTCACCGTTCAGCGAATAGATCATGAACAGCGCCGCATCGAGCGCGCGGTCGAGGTCCGCGTCCTCGAACACGATCACCGGGTTCTTGCCGCCGAGCTCGAAATGCACACGCTTCAGCGTGGGGGCGCCCTGCGCCATGATCGCGCTGCCGGTCACGGATTCGCCGACAAATCCGATCGCTTTGATGTCCGGGTGCTCGGTGAGCGCACGCCCAGCATCCTCGCCGAATCCATGCACCGTGTTGAGTACGCCGGCGGGCAGGCCCGCCTCATGCGCGATCTCGACAAGAAGCGAGGCGGTGAGGGGGCTCCACTCTGCGGGCTTATGGACGACCGTGCAGCCGGCGGCGAGCGCCGGCGCGATTTTCCATGTCGAGAGCATGAACGGCGTGTTCCACGGCGTGATCACGCCGACGGGGCCGATCGGCTGGCGAATCGTGTAGTTGAGCTGCCCCGGCGCGATCAGCGATAGGCCGTCCTGTGCGGCCGGCGCGCGGTCGGCGAAAAAGCGGAAATTTTCGGCCGCGCGCAACGCGGCCTTCGACATGTATCGGATCGGCTGGCCGGTATCCATGCACTCGACGAGCGCGATCTCATCGGCGCGCGCTTCGATCGCGTTCGCGATCTTGTGCAGAATCTTCTTGCGTTCGTTGCCGCTCGTCTTGCTCCAGCCGGTGAACGCGCGCTTCGCCGCCTTTGCCGCGCGACCGATGTCGGCGGCGGCACCGTGTGCGACCTTGGCGAGCACGGAATTGTCTACGGGCGAGAGCGTGTCGAATGTCTTCCCGTCGCCGCGATCCGACTTCCCGTCGATGAAGTGCGCGACCGTGCCCTGCCGGAAACGAGCGAGGTGCTTCTCCGCGCGAGCGAGACTCTGGTCGAACGGTGCGTTCACGCCGCCGCGCCCTTCTTGGCCGCAAGTCGCTCATGCAGGTTGTTCTTGCGGAACGTGAGCTGCTCGTCGAGCTCCTGCACCTCGACGGACAGCGACAGCCCGCGCGACTTGAACACGGGATCGAGCCGCTTCGATGCGCTCGCGAGCAAGGCCTCGCCGAGTGCCTTGCGTTTTTCGATCGGCCGGCCCGGCGCGATCCGCGCCACCACGTACACGAAGGCGTTGGACGGATCGCCGTCCGCGACCACATAGATGTCACGCTTTTTGGCGCGCGAGCGAATGCCGCCGACCTGGAAGAGGCCGCTTGCAATCGCCGTCTCATGCAGCTCCTTGACGAGCCGCGGGACGTCCACGACACCTTCAAGATTCGCCGAGTATTCGGTAATCACGTGCGGCATGGCTCTGGCTCCTGCGACGCGGCGCGTTGACGCGTCTCCGCGCAAAACTTAACGTGTTGGCGAACATGCGCTTTCGCGCCGACGACCGTCAAGATCGCCGCGCCGGACACGAAGGACAATGCCATGCCGTTTCCGCTCGATCGCCTTAAGGGCTCGGTCCCGCCGCTGCTCACGCCATTCAAGAACGGCGAGGTCGACTACGACACCTATGCACGCCTCGTGGAATTCCAGGTCAGGGAAAGCTCCCACGGCATCCTCGTGAACGGAACGACATCCGAGCCCGCCTCGCTCACGACGGAGGAGCGCAACAAACTGGTCGATGTGGCGATCAAGACCGCGAAGGGTCGGATTCCCGTCTACGCGGCAACCGGCTCGCAATCGCTCTGGGAGACGAAACTTCTCACCGCACACGCGGTGAAGGCCGGCGCCGACGCGCTCTTGATCGTCACGCCCTATTACACGCGTCCGCCGCAGCGCGGGATGATCGACTACTACCTGGAAGTGATGCGCGGGATCGATACGCCGTGGATGGTCTATCACATCCCGGGACGGACCGCGGTCAGCGTCACCGTCGACACGATCAAGCAGCTCAAGGACAAATCGCGGAACTTCGTCGGCATGAAGCACGCGGTGAACGATCTCGACTTCGTCACCGAGTGCCTCGTCGCAGTCGGCCGCGACTTCAAGATCTTCGTCGGCCTCGAGGATCTTTCGTTTCCAATGATGACGGTCGGCGCCTGCGGGCTGATGAATGCGGTCGGCAACCTGCGTCCGAAGGCGCTCGCCGAAATGTGCGAGGCGGTCTGGCGCGGCGACCTTCGGGCCGCGCAGAAGCTGCACTACGAGCTGCACGAGCTGAACAAAGCAGTGTTCTTCGAAACGAATCCGACACCCATGAAGTACATGGCGAAGCGCCTTGGCATCATCCCGAACAACGAGCACCGGCTCCCAATGGCGCCGGCCACGCCCGATCTGGAAAAGAAACTCGACGGCGTGCTCCAACGCTCCGGCCTGCTGCCCGCGCGCGAGGCGGCTGAATGAGGCTGGTGAGTTACGCGCGCGGAGCGAAGGCAAGCTTCGGCGCGGTGGTAGACAACGGCGTCGTTGATCTCGGCAAGCGAACGAAATTCGGGAGTTTGTTCGACGCCCTGCGTGCCGACGCGCTTGGTGAAATCGCGAAATCCGCGCAGACGAAGCCTGATCTTCCGATCGAAGGCATCAGATGCCTGCCGCCTGTGCTCACGCCGGAAAAGATCATTTGTGTCGGCGTCAACTACGCGAACCGCAACACCGAATACAAGGACGGCTCCGATGAGCAAAAATATCCGAGCCTGTTCTACCGCGCGCCGAATTCCCTCGTCGGTCACAACGAGCCGATCCTGCGTCCCAAGGAATCGAAACAGCTCGATTACGAAGGCGAGATCGTTCTGATCATCGGCAAGGAAGGCCGTCGCATTCCGCGCGCGAAGGCGCTCGCCCATGTTGCCGGAGTCACCCTCTGCAACGAGGGCACAATCCGTGACTGGGTGCGCCACGCGAAGTTCAATACGACGCAGGGAAAGAACTTCGACGCATCCGGCAGCATCGGCCCGTGGCTCGTGACGGCGGACGAGATCGACTGGAAGAAACGGTTCGAGCTGACGACGCGCGTGAACGGCGAAGTACGCCAGCACGACACCACGGACAACATGATCTTCGATTTCGCCTATCTGGTCGAATACATTTCCACTTTCGCCACGCTGAAGCCGGGCGACGTCGTCGTCACCGGCACGCCGCCGGGCGCGGGCGCGCGATTCGACCCACCGCGCTGGCTCGTGCCCGGCGATATTGTCGAGGTAGAAGTACCCGGGATTGGGCTGCTGCGGAATCCTGTGGCGGAGGAGAGCTGAAGCGGTGCGGGCCCGATCAGTTTCACTTTCCGACGCACGGGAACACTTTCCTCCCCACAAGGTTTATGGCCTGCCGCCCGTCTCACCGCGGCGAGTGCCCTGTACGCTCGTGCAAGGGGGATGATGCGCAAAGTCTCCGACTATCTGCGGCACGCCGAGGAATGCCGCATTTTGGCCAAGACCGCCGACACGCCGGAGCATCGAAAAACGTTGCTCGCGATGGCCGAAACTTGGCTCGAGCTTGCTGAAGCTCGGAAGCGAGAGATCGCTCGAAAACGTCGGGTGATGCGGCTCGATATGACGACGCGGCGGCCATGAGTCTTTTTGCGTCGACGACGCCGTCCGCGTCCCCGGGGAACCACTGCGTAGTCTCTGCAATTGGGAGTACGGAGAAGCGTGTGCGTAGGTAGGGGGACCGCATGACGGCTCGGTTTCTCAAGTTTCAGCCCGCTTTGTGGCTTTCCGACCAGTACCTTACCGACCAGCGGCTGACTGCAATTGTCGACAGTTCCGACGACGCGATCATCAGCAAGGACTTGGACGGCACCATCGTTACCTGGAATCGGGGGGCGGAGCGGCTGTTCGGATATACGGCGGCGGAGGCCGTGGGCCAGCCTGTCGCGATGCTTATTCCCGAGGACCGGCCCGACGAGGAACCGGGAATTTTGCAGCGCATCCGCCGAGGCGAGCGGGTCGACCACTACGAAACCGTGCGCCGGCGCAAGGACGGGCAGCTGGTCGAGATTTCGCTGACTGTATCGCCGATCAAGGACAAGAGCGGCAGAATTGTCGGTGCCTCCAAGATTGCCCGCGACATCACCGAGCGAAAGCTCACCGAGCGCAGGTTGCGCGAGAGCAATCGCCAGGTTCGCTCGCTGATCGAAGCGTTGCCTGCGGCCATCTACACCACCGACCTCGACGGCAACGTCACATACTTCAACGAGACGGCTGTCGAAGTCGCGGGCCGTCAGCCCGAACTTGGCACCGACAAGTGGTGCGTGAGTTGGCGGCTCTATCACCCCGACGGCACGCCGATGCCGCACGAAGAATGCCCGATGGCGGTCGCATTGCGCGAACGGCGACCGGTGCGGGGCGTCGAGATCGTCGTCGAGCGGCCCGACGGGAGCCGCATACCCGTGATTCCCTATCCGACACCGCTGTTCGATGAGTCCGGCGAGTTGATCGGCGCGGTCAACATGCTGGTCGATATCAGCGAGCGGAAACAGGCAGAGATGCGAGTCCAAGGCCTGCTCGATGAGTTGAACCACCGCGTCAAGAACACGCTCGCGACCGTGCAATCGCTCGCCACCCAGAGTGCGCGCAACGCGGATTCAATCGAGGCATTCCAAGAGCAGTTCAACGGCCGCCTGATCGCACTCAGCCGCGCACACGACCAGCTCAGTCGGCGCAACTGGCAACAGGGCGACCTACTCGAGATTGCTACGGCCGGCCTCGCGCCGTATCGGCAAGACACGGCGCACCAAATCGCGATGTCGGGTGAATCGGTTCGGCTCGCGCCAATTCAGGCACTGACCCTCGCCATGGTCTTCCACGAGCTTACCACCAACGCCGCAAAGTACGGTGCGCTGTCCAATCCGCGAGGGCGCCTGCAAGTCGGTTGGTCGACCAGATTGAACGGAAAGGTACCGATGCTGAAGATCTTCTGGCGCGAGAGCGGCGGCCCAAAGGTGGCGCCGCCGGCTCGGCGTGGTTTCGGCTCACGGCTTATCGAATATGCCGTCAAGTCCGATCTCGGCGGTGCGGCGACCCTCAAGTTTGATCCTGCCGGCGTGAGCTGCGACATCGAGATGCCGGTGAGCGATCCGGAGAGCCACACCACCGGCCCTGCGAAATTCAGTTCCGCGGACGAGTGAACGGAACGAACAGCACGAGCCCCACCGTGCGCGTCTCGATCGCTCCCGCGGCGGTCTTCTCCGCGACCGTAAGCTGCTGCGTGGCGCCGGCGGGTCCTACCGGCATCACGAGCCGGCCGCCCGGCTTGAGTTGCTCCAGAAGCCGCGGCGGAACATGGCCGAGGGCGGCCGTCACGACGATCGCGTCGAACGGACCGCACTCCGGCCATCCCTCGTACCCGTCACCGATCTTGACGCTTACGTTCTCGTAGCCGAGCTGCTTCAGGCGCAGCGCGGCCGCTTCGCCGAGCGGCCGGATGATTTCGATCGTGCAGACCTTGCGCGCGAGCTGGGCGAGGATTGCCGCCTGGTATCCGGAGCCCGTACCGATCTCGAGCGCGACGTGCTCGGGCGTCACCCGGGCGAGTTGCGTCATCGCCGCGACGATCAGCGGCTGTGAGATCGTCTGGCCGTGGTCGATGGGTACAGGCCCGTCACGATAAGCGACTGAGCGAAAGCGCTCGGGCACGAACAGGTGGCGTGGCGTCCGCGCCATCGCCTCGAGGACCTTTTCCGACACCCGCTCTTCGCCGAACAGGCCGCCCACGCCCTGGGCGTATTGGCGGATGGTCTCCACCATGGCCGCGCGTTCGCGTGCGAATTCCCGCTCTTGCGCCGTCGCCGGGTGCGCGAGCGCAACGCAGGCGAGAGCAAGCGGGGCCAGTTTCGGGTGCATCTTCCCCCTGTGGCCCGAGGGTCTCCGCCATTCTACACGGCCGGAGCGTCGACCGCTTGCGTCCCTCACGCTTTGTTGAGCGTGATGGATACGTCCGTCACCTCGGCCCCGACCGATTGCATGGCCACCACCTGCCGATTCCCGCGCGTCGTCAACGACAGATTGACGGAGAAACTTTCTCCTTTCGCCACGGCCTCGACACGTTCGCCGTTGGCCCGTCCGGAAATCGTGCCGGAGGCATTGCGGCTCGCCTCGGTCCACGAGCCGTAGATCGTTCCATCGCGATGCTCAACCTCACCGGAGAGATCGAACTTGTAGCTGTCGCTCGCACAACGCAGCGTTAGCCGAAGCTGATCGCCGACGTCGGCCACCTGGTAGCTCGCGCGGCAGCGCAAGCGCTCACGTAGTCCGCCCGAAGTCGTAATGTTGCCGACCCCCGACCACGTTCCGTTGAGCGCGGCGAAGGGGCCTGCCTCGGCCTGCGCGCCCTGCTGCGGCGCAAGCAGCGACGCAAGGAGCAGCGCGCCGGCCACTCCAAGCCTCAATGTGGAGCTCATGTTCGTCTCCTGAATTCAAGGTTCGGCTACTCAACGCCGTAGCAGGCGATCGGGTCCGCCCCCGCCAGCCGCAGGAACTTCACCCGGGGCCTGGCGTTTGCTCGTTCATGACCGATAGTGAGCGCCTGAACGTTCTTGAAAAGCACGTCCGGGAGCTGGAGCGCATCCTGACCGATCTCGTCATGGACAAGGATGTGCGCCGGCTCGAAGGCGTCCTGGCCGAGTTCGCGCCTTCCTCCGTCGCGCCGGAAAGTCCGGCGCCAAACGGCTCTCGCCAGCAATCCAAACGGCGTGTACGTCGATCGCGACCTCGCGCGCCGCGCGCCGGTGCGAAGGTATTCTCCTGACGCCCCACGATTGACTTCCGCCACGGGGACGCCTGCTCGAAAATCGACGCGGCGCGGCGCACCGTTGCCGCCTTGCCCCGGCCATGCTCAATAGCGGCGAGCGTGCCCGCGGGCGCGACAGACAGGAGACCGAAATGGCGCAGAACACACAGAAGATCGGCTGGATCGGCATGGGCCGCATGGGCTTCCCGATGGCCGAGCGCCTGCTCAAGGCCGGCTACGATGTCTCCGTCTGGAATCGCACCCGCGCCAAGGCCGAGCCGCTCGGCCAAAAGGGTGCGAAAGTCGTCGACAAACTCACGGACCTCTCCGACCGCGAGATCGTCTTCTCCATCGTCTCGACCGGCAAGGACCTGAAGGAAGTCTATTTCGGCAAGGACGGCGTGCTCGCGGGCAAGAATGGCAGGGTGCCGCAGATCTTCGTCGATTGCTCCACCATCGCCGTCGAGGACTCCGCCGAGATCCGCAAGAAGCTGAAAGACGCCGGCGCCGATTTCATCGCCGCGCCCGTGAGCGGTAATGCGAAGGTGATCAAGGCGGGGAAATTGTCCGCCGTCGCCTCAGGCGCGGAGCCCGCCTTCCGCAAGGTTGAGCCGATGCTCGAGGCGATCGCGCCGAACGGCGTTTCCTACGTCGGCGAGGGCGAGTTCGCGCGCATCTGCAAGATCGCGCACAACGTCATGCTCGGGGTCGTGATCGAGAATCTGCTCGAGATCACGTTGCTCGCGAACAAGATGGGCATTCCGCGGCACGCGTTTCTCGCCTTCATGAACAACTCGGTCATGGGGTCGATGTTCACCCGCTACAAGACGCCGGCGCTCGTGAACCTCGACTGGACCACGACTTTCACGCCTGAGCTTCTGCGCAAGGACCTTGATCTCGGCCTTGCGCTGGGCCGCCGACACGACGTGCCGATGCCTGTTACAGCCGCGACCCGCGAAGTGCTGCAAGGCCATTTCGGCGCTGCAAGCTTGCAGAAAGATCCGAAGGCCTATCTCGAGAAGGACTTCGCGGCATTGATGGAAACGATGGCGCTTGCCGCCGGCATGAAGCTGGAAAGCGAGAACAAGAACGTGCCGACGGGGCTGGAGAGCTGAGGCAGGACGGGAATCTCTCATGGCACGGCGGGGGGGCAGCAGGCGCAAGCCGTCGGCGCCGCAGGCCGTTCGCGGCGCCCAAGGGTTTCAGCGCATCGTCGAGGCGGCCGGCCATACGTACCGAGGCTTGGTTGCCGCCTGGGTGAGTGAGGCAGCGTTCCGCCAGGAAGTCGCCGTCGGCCTGCTCGCGCTTCCGGTCGGTTGGTACCTGGCGCCGAACCTCGGCTGGTACGTCGCCATGATCGCCAGCCTGCTCGCAGTCCTGGCAGTGGAACTTTTGAACACGGCGATCGAGAAACTCGCTGATCACCTCGCCCCGGCGCCGCACCCGGCCATTGGACGGGTGAAGGATTTCGGCTCCGCGGCAGTTTTTTGTGCGCTGCTCCTGGCCGGGATCGTCTGGCTTGCCGCCTTGGGCATCCGCGTCGGGCTGCTCTGAACCCCCTCCGTTTGCTTGACAGAAAATTAATGCGTGCCGGCACGCAACGTTCTTGCCAATTCCGGAGTTTGTGTAACAGAATGATGACAGTCCGCCGGAGCCCGAGCCGGCGGCGTTTCCGTCTTCGGGCGCGTAGCCGGCCATGCTGCCCGTTGCATCAGTTCCGAAAATCCGTCGCATCGGCGCCTCCGGCGCGGTCCGCCAATTGGTGGCGATCGCGCTCACGGCTTCGCTGCATCTGGCCGCCATCGTCCTCATGCTTTGGACCGAGACGGACTTCTGGTCCAAGGCCGCCTTCATTCTTACGTGGGGGCTGCTGAACTTCACTTGGCTTCTGATTCTGCGCCGCCCGTCACTTGCCGCCGGTCTTTCGCTCGCGACGATTTCGGTCCTGGTCCTGCTCTCGCGCTTCAAGTTCGAGGCGCTGTTCATGACGGCGAGCTTCGTCGATCTGATGATCCTCGACGAGGATACGATCAGCTTCCTCCTCATGATCATGCCGGGCCTTCGGCTCTCTGTGATCGTCGCAGCACTCGCCGCGCTCGCCTTTCTGCTCGGCGCGTGGTGGCTCGACCAATATCGCATTCGGCTGCGTACCGCCTCGCTCGGGTGTGCGGCCTGCCTCGCGGCGCTGACCGGGCTCTCCTACGCGGTGCCGACTGAGATCGACGACAAGTGGCTCGATGAGAACTATGTTTCGAAATTCGCGCGCTCCGCTTCGGTTGCGGTCACCGACTATTTCACGCGTGGCATCATTGAATCGGACGCGGCCGTAACCGAGCGGTTGAAGCTGACCGCAGGTGAGACGTGTCGCCCACCGCGCCGCGCTCCGCACATCGTCATGATTCTCGACGAGTCGAGTTTCGACATGCGCATGGTGCCGGGCAGCAAGTTGCCGGCCGACTACGGCAAGCACTTCCGCTCGTTCGACGGCAAGACACGCAGGTTCCTGGCCGAAGGCGCGGGCGGGCCGACCTGGTTCACCGAGTACAACGTGTTGACCGGTCTGTCGTCGCGTTCCTATGGCCGCTTCGCAGACTCCGTGACGCGCTTCGCCGCCGGTCGCGTGGAGCGGGGCCTTCCGCAGGCGCTCGCTCGCTGCGGTTACCGCACCTATAGTCTCTATCCCTGGTATGGCAATTTTCTCGGCGCGCGCGATTTCCAGACCAGCACGGGCATCCAGAACTTCTTCGACGCGAAATTTCTCCGCACGCTCGACAACGAACCCGACAGCTTCTACTTCGACGCGGCCCGCCGCCTGATCGATCGCGAGCACGATCACGGGCCGATGTTCGTGTTCGTCTATACGATGGCCAACCACTTTCCCTGGTACGTCCGCTACCGGCCGGAACTCACGCCGGAATGGCGCGATCTCGGAAATCCTCCGGAGGTCGACGAATATGTCCGCCGCCAGCACATGAGCGAGGTCGACTACAAGCAATTTCGTGCGCGCCTTGAGCGCGAATTCAAGGGCGAGCCGTTCCTCATCGTGCGCTTCGGCGATCATCAGCCGCTTTTTGCGAAGCACCTGATCGATCCGAAGCTCGACGCTGCGGCGCTCGCCAAGCGCCTCGCCGAGTACGATGCGCGTTACTTCACGACTTATTACGCGATCGACGCGCTCAACTTCCGGCCGGCAAATCTCGCTTCGGCGATCGACAAGCTCGACGCGCCATATCTGCCGCTCGCCGTGCTCGAGGCCGCGGGCGTGCCGCTCGACCCGACGTTCCTCGAGCAGAAGAAGATCTTCCAGCGCTGCGCCGGCCTGTTCTACCAGTGCGCGGGTGGCGGCGAGGCGCGCCGCTTCAATCGGCTGTTGATCGACGCCGGGCTGATCAAGAATCTGTAGCGGCAATCCGGGCCTTGTCTGGCGGCACCGTCGCGCTATCGTCGCCCGATGGCGTTCACTCTATACAACGCGCCGCAATCGACCTGCAGCCAGCGCGTTCGTTTCGTGCTGAACGCGAAGGCGCTGCCCTTCGACGAGGTCAAGCTCGATCTCCTCGAAGGCGACCAGTTGAAGCCAGAATATCTCAAGCTCAATCCCAATGGAGTCGTGCCGACGCTCGTCCATGACGGCGCGGTGGTGATCGATTCCGCCGTTATCATGGAGTATCTCGAGGAAATCGCGCCCGCCCGCTTCACGCCGGAGCCGCCCGCGGAGCGCGCGGCCATGCGTTCCTGGATGCGCTTCATCGACGAAATGCCGACGCCGGCGGTGCGCGTGCCGACCTTCAACATCGCATTCCTTCCGCGCTTTCAGGCCATGAGCGAGGAGGAATTCATTGCCTTCGCGAACTCCAAGCCGCTGCGCAAGGAGATGATGCTGCGGATGGGTCAGCGGGGCTTTCCCGAGTCCGACATGAAGGAGGCGATGGATCGCCTCAGCCGCACGATCGTGCGGATGGACGAAGCGATCGGGAAAAGCGGCGGACCTTGGCTGATGGGGAAGGGTCTGACGCTCGCCGATATTTCGGTGATGCCGGTGATCGTTCGTTTGGCGGACCTCAACCTCGATACACTTTGGGCCGGCCGCCTGGCGATCGCACGCTGGCTCGCAGCGATCCGGGCACACTCGGCTTTCAAGCCGACCTACTATTTCGGCTCGCTGCTGACAGAGAAGTTTCCCTGGCTCAAGGAAAGGCTCGCGAAGCGAGCCTGACGCGCGTGAAGGGAGAATGGCATGGACATTTTCAAGGGCGGCTCGCGGCCGACGCGGCGCGCGCCAAAGGAATACTTCACCGGCACGGTGTGGCAGGACCCGCTCATCGAGGCGCCGGAGCCCGCACGCTTGCGGTCGAGCCGTGTCAGCTTTGAGCCGGGCGCGCGCACGGCATGGCACACCCATCCGTTCGGCCAGGCGCTTTACGTGGTCGCCGGCACCGGCAGAGCGCAGAGCTGGGGCGGACCGGTTCGCGAGATCCGCCCGGGCGATGTTGTTTGGTTCGGACCCGGCGAAAAACACTGGCACGGAGCCTCGCCAACCACGGCGATGGTCCACATCGCGATGCAGGAGGCAAAGGATGGCAAGTACGTCGATTGGCTGGAACAAGTGAGTGACGCGGACTACGCGAAGCCCGTCGGCGGTTAGTCGAAATCAAGTAAGATCAACACTCCGCGAACAGCCGGATTCTCTTTCTGACCAGGGCATATATATTGCAGGACTCGGGACGAATCAGGCCGGCGCCCACGCGCCGATTCGGAGGAAGATGATGCAGAACGGGCCGCTTTCCGCACGTTTCTCGCTCACTGGACGGTTGCTTGGCGCAACGCTCGCGTTGCTCACCGCGGGGCCTGTTGCCGCCCAAATGAGCGACAAACCCGAGTTGCCGCGACTGAACGATCTTCTCTCGGGTGTGGTGCGGGTGAAGACCTTCATCAATCCCGACGGCCGCACGGTCGAAAATCTCGGCAGCCAGCGCAGCGGCTCTGGCGTCGTGATCGACAGCAACGGACTGGTCGTCACGATCGGCTATCTCATGGTGGAGGCGGTTTCCGCGGAGGTGACCACCACCGACGGCCGAACGATTTCCGCCGAAGTGCTCGGCTACGATCACGACTCCGGCTTCGGCCTGCTCAAGGCGACGCAGCCGCTGAAGGCGCGCCCCTTCGTCCTCGGCAAATCGGGAGACCTGAGGGAAAAGGATCCGGTGCTCGCGGCGAGCTTCGGCGGCATCGACGGCGTCGCGCCCGCCCTCGTGGCGCTGCGACGCGAATTCGCCGGCAGCTGGGAATACCTGATTGACGGCGCAATATTCACAGCACCTCCGCACACCGACTGGAGCGGCGCCGCGCTGATCGACAAGGAAGGCAAGCTTGTCGGCGTCGGATCGCTGATCGTGAGTGACGTCACCGGCAAGGGCGCGAACGCGCCCGGCAACATGTACGTGCCGATCGATTTACTCACGCCGGTGCTCGCCGACCTGATCGCCGGCGGAAGCGCGCATGGTAAACCGCGCCCCTGGATCGGCCTCACCACCGAGGAATTGCGCGGCCGCCTGTTCGTCGCGCGTACGACGCCGGGCGCGCCAGCGGAGCGCGCCGGCCTCAAGAAGGGCGACATCATCGTGGGCGTCGGCGGCGAGCAGGTCGCCGGCCTCGCCGACTTCTATCGCAAGATCTGGAAGGTGGGCGAGGCCGGGGTCGTGATCCCGCTCGATGTCCTCGGAGACAACGGCATCAAGCGCGTCGACGTGCAGTCGATGAACCGCAACGATCACCTGCGGCTGAAGAACACGTTCTAGGGCGCGAGCATAAGCCCGGGGCTATTTCCGCGGATCGAGCAACCACCAGACCGGCGAGCCGAACAGCGCGTCGAGTTCGATCACCGCGCGCCGGACCCACGCCGGCATGAGGTCGCTGTAGCCGATCGCCATCAGCCCGAACACGATAAATGGGATCGCCCCGATCCATATCGCCGCCTTGATCCGCCAAGCGCGGATTTCGGCGGCCTGCTTTGGCGTTGGCGGAGGCACGTACTCGCGCATCATTCGTCTCTCAATTCGACGCCCATTTCCCGCTCGACAAACCGCACGATCTCGGTGGTCACCGCACCCGGACCGAGTGTCTCGACGGCGTGCTGCCAGCGTTCGCGCCCTAGTTCGCTCATCGGCGCGGGGAGTCCGCGCGCCTCGGCGAGCCGCTGTGCAATTCCCATGTCCTTCAGCATCAGATCGAGTTTGAACCGATCCTCGAACTTCCGTGTGAGAACATCCTGAAGGAACCGGTTCTGCGTGGCGAAGCTGTAGCCGGTCGAGACGTTCATGACCTCGAGCATTTTGCGCGCATTGAGCCCGTAAGACTTGCCGATCAGGAGGGCCTCTGCGGTACAGAGGAAGCTCAAGGCGGTGGTCAGGTTGTTGACCGCCTTCATTGTGTGACCGGCGCCGAGCGGCCCCACATGAAAGATGTGCTTGCCCATGCGTTCGAGGAGCGGCCGGACACGCGCGACCGCCGCTTCGCTTCCGCCGCACATGAAGACGAGCGTTGCCGTGCGCGCGCCTTCCTCCGCGCCCGAAACCGGCGCATCGACCATGTCAACCTTTTGCTTTGCAAGCCGATCGGCGATCTCCCGCGCGATCCACGGCTCCGCCGACGAGCAATCGAGCAGCAGCGCGCCCAGCTTGAATCCGAAGGCAAGCCCATGTTTGCCGAAAGTGACCTCACGCACGGCGTCGCCGTTTGGCAGCATGGTTATGACGATCTCGGATGCGGCTGCCGCTTCGCGCGGGCTCGCCGCAACATTCGCACCCGATTCAGCGGAAATTCTGGTCGCGACCGCTGCGTCGATATCGAAGACCGCGAGCTCGTGGCCCGCGTTCACGAGATGCCGCAGCATGCGGCTGCCCATCACGCCGAGGCCGATGAAGCCGATATTCATGACGTGTGCACGGCCGCGCCATTTGAAACATCATGGCCGGGCTTGGCGGCCCGACCATGACGGATTCGATCAGTACTTCGCGCTGATCGGAAGTTCTTCGGCCGGGAACAGCGAGATCACGATGCCGCCCTTGTTGGTGACGACGATCTCTTCCTCGATGCGGGCCGCGGAATAGCCGTCCTTCGCCGGACAGTAGGTTTCCAGCGCGAACACCATGCCTTCCTTGATCTCCATGGGATGTTCGAGCGAGCACACGCGGCTGATGATCGGCCGCTCGTGCAGGTTCAGCCCGAGTCCGTGGCCGAACTGGAGCCCGAAGGCTGCAAGCTCGTCCGGGAAGCCGAAATCCTGCGCCTTCGGCCACACCTTGGCGACCCTGTCGGTCGAGACGCCGGGCTTGATCAGTTCGATCGCCTTGTCGAGCCATTCGCGGCAGACCTTGTAGGCGTCGAACTGCGCCGGCGTCGCACGCCCCACGTTGAATGTGCGGTAGTAGCAGGTGCGATAGCCCATGAACGACTGCAGCACGTCGAAGAACGCCTGGTCTCCGGGCCGGATCATGCGGTCCGTGAAATTGTGCGGGTGCGGGTTGCAGCGTTCGCCGGAGATCGCGTTGATCGCTTCCACGTCGTCAGAGCCGTTCTCGTAGAGGAAACGGTTGGCATTCGCCACGATCGTCGATTCCTTCACGCCCGGCCTCAGCTCCTCATAGATTTGCTGGTACACGCCGTCGACCATGGCTGCGGCACGCGTGAGCAGCGCGACCTCGTCGATGTTCTTGATCTCGCGCGCCTCCAGCATGATCTGCTGGCCGTCGACGATCTTGAGCCCGGTCTTCTCCAGCTCGAACATCATCGGCGGCTCGATGATGTCGACGCCGACCGGAAGCTTGTGTACGCCGGCCTCCTTCAGGATCGAGGCGATCTCCTCGGCGTGGTGCTTCATCAGTCCGAAGCTCGGCGGCACAGTGCCGCGCAAGCCGACGAGCCCTGCCTTGCAGTGCTCCTTGAGCAACCACGGCGAATAGAGCCGGTGATGCACGGCGGCTGAGCCGAAATCCCAGACAATCGGCTCCTGACCCTTCGCGAGCAGCGCGAAGCGGGCGAGTTTGTCTCGCTCCCACTCGCCGATCTTGGTGGCGGTCACGTAACGGATGTTGTTGACGTCGAAGAGCAGGAGCGCACCGCATTCGGAGCGCTCCAACGCCTGTTTGGCGCGCGCAATGCGGTAGCGGCGCATGCGGTCGAATTCGACGCGGCTCTCAAAGTCGACGCCCATCGTGCCCCAGGCGGGCAGATGGCGGTCCCAGCGGTATTGCGGGTCCAGATCGTCGGGTTCAGTGCGATGTTTGGTGACGGGCTGGTCCATGGCGCGCTCCTCAACTCGGTTTTTTGATTGCTTCAATACATATCATAGGCCTTTTTCGCCGCGACGGCGACTGCTCGCATTGCTCCTGAATTGAAGAAAGGGCCGCGCTCACCGCGGCCCACTGTCGCCCATCCGATTGAGAAGCGCGGCTATCTTGCCTCAGCAGGTTTATCAGCGTCGCGGCTCACCTGCTGGCTGCTGTCCTGGCCGGAGAAGATCGTCGGTAGCGTGATCGAGGAAAGGTTGACGTTATTGACCGCCCACAGGCCGCCGAGTGCGACGAGCCCTGCAAGCAGAATCGCGGGCAGCGTCGAGACAAGCACAACCAGCAGGCCCGCGAACGCTGCAAGCACGCGCACCGCTGATGCCCAAAGGCGCATCGCGGCCGTGAACAGAATATAGATTACGACCGCCGCGATGACCGCGAGCACCAATTGCTTCCAGAGCGGCCAACTTTCCCATGGCACGCCAAAGAGCTTTGTGATTTGGGCGCTCGACCAATTCCAGACGAGCTGGATGAAGCGAAAGATTGCAGCGATCCCCTGCTGGAGGAACTGCAATATCTGGTTCAAAATCTGTTGCATGCGCGAGTCGGCGATGACACGCCGCCTCCGGCGGGTTGGTCAGCTCCCGCACAAGCAACGCGCCTGCTACCCGCGGGTTCCCTGATCAGGCCGCACTCTTGCCCCACAGCCGCTTCGAGGCGATATCGGCACCTTCGCGGATCGATCTGAGCTTCAGCCAGACCACCGGCTCGATCACCCACTCGCGCGAAGTGAAGGTGCCGAAGCCGCAGTCCGTCGATGCGACCACGCGCTCGCGGTCGCCGACGACGGATACCGCCTCCTGAATGCGCCGCGCCACCACTTCGGGGTGCTCGACGAAGTTCGAGGTGGACTCCACGACGCCCGGGATGAGGATCATATCCTTCGGAAACGGCACCTGCTTCAGCGCCTCGTACTCGTGTGCATGGCGCGGATTGGAGAATTCGATCGATAGCGCGCCGACCTTTGCCTGGTAGAGCGCGGGCAAGATCTTCCTGAGCGGGATGTCGTGGATGTGCGGACCTTCCCAGTTCCCGTAGCAGACGTGCAGGCGCACCCGGTCGCGCGGAATGCCATCGATCCCCTTATTGATCGCTGCGACGTGGCGCTCGGCATCCTTCGCGAACTGGTCGTCGGTATCGTCGCGATAGAACATCGTGCGGTCCATCGCGAGATCCGGCGCGTCGATCTGGAGAACAAGCCCCGCCTTGTGGATCGCCTGATATTCCTTCTTCATCTCGCGGGCTAGTGCGTCGAGATAAGCGTCGTGGCTGTCGTAGTAGGCATTGTACATCGTCGTCGAAATGATTCCGGGCGATGCTGCCGTCATGAACATTTCCGGGAACGCGCCGGCGGCGATGTTCTTGAATCGCTTTAGCTCGCTTTCGATTGGTCCGGTGTCGGTGTACTTGAGCTCGGCCTGCGCTTCCGGGGCGCTGTGCTGTCCTTTGGTTTGGACAGGGAAGCGGCGCATCAGATACTTCATAAGGTCGGGGAACTCCTCGAATTCCCGTCCGCGTCGCCGTTTGGATACCCCGCCAAATCCACTCATGCGTTGCGGGACATAGGTCTGAAAGCCGACGCGCTGCTGTTCGCCGTCATTGCCGATGTCGATGCCGGCTTCTTTCTGCTTTTCGACGACATGGCGCACCGCCTTGTCCATCTCGGCGTCGAAGGCTGCTCGATCGACTGGTTCGCCGGCCTCGCGCTTGATGAGGAGCTCGGAAAGCGCCTCACTGCGCGGCAGGCTGCCGACATGGGTCGTAAGTATGCGCTCGCGGCTCGTGATCATGGCCTCACCCCGGAAATTGACTGATCGGTACGTCGTCTCGTGAATGGCCACGAAAGGCCGCGAGCGATCAAGTGCGTTTTCCGGTGGGCTGCGTTGGGCCGCGCCCGCTTTCGCTCTCAAGAGTATATTGGCCTTCGCTACCCGCTCGGAGTTCGCCGCGCCGCATTGCGATGCGCGCATTCGCACCGCGAACGCGATGGCCGCATGCCCAAGCGGCAATCAGACCTTTTTCCTGCGGCTGCCAGTCTGAATTTCTTGGAATCCGTCCCACAACTTGGTATGCGTAATAATAGGCGAAAGCCGAGAACCGCGTAACGCCACGGAGATAGAGGCGCAAAGCCCGTTCCGACCGCGCGAAGAACCGGGGTCAACCCGGCATCAGGGACACAAAACTGTCAGGGAGGAAACGAATGACTCGCCCATCCAAGATTTGCAGCATCGCCTTTGCGGCCGGCATCGGCGCCGTCCTCGGTCTCACGCCTGCTGTGCCTGTCCAAGCCGCGTGGGAGCCGAACCGCCCCGTCGAGTTCATTATTCCGGCCGGCACCGGCGGCGGCGCCGACATCATGGCTCGGACCATCCAGGGCATCGTCACCAAGCATAATCTGATGAAGCAGCCGATGGTCGTGATCAACAAAGCCGGCGGCGCCGGCGGTGAGGGCTTCCTCGACGTCAAGGCTTCGGCGAACAATCCGCACAAGATCATCATCACGCTCTCGAACTTGTTCACCACACCGCTCGCCACCGGAATTCCCTTCAATTGGAAGGAGCTCACCCCGGTTGCCATGCTCGCGCTCGATGAATTTGTGCTCTGGGTGAACGCCGAGAAACCCTACAAGAGCGTCAAGGACTTCATCGACGCCGCCAAGGCCGCGAACGGCCAGTTCAAGATGGCGGGCACCGGCGCCAAACAGGAAGACCAGATCATCACCGTCGCGATCGAGAAGAGCGCAGGCGTCAAGTTCATCTACATCCCGGAGAAGGGCGGCGGCGCGGTCGCCGTCCAGCTTGTCGGAAATCACGTCGACTCCTCGGTCAACAATCCGAATGAGGCGATCTCCCACTGGAAGGGCGGCAAGCTCAAGCCGCTGTGCGTGTTCGACGGCAAGCAGCTCGCCTACAAGGACAAGATCGTCGGCGACCTGTCGTGGAGCTCGATCCCGACCTGCAAGTCGCAGGGCCTCAACATGGAGTACCTGATGCTGCGCGGTATCTTCATGTCGCCGGGCGCCACCAAGGATCAGGTCGATTACTACATCGACCTCTTCAAGAAGGTTCGCGCCACCCCCGAGTGGGCGGACCTGATGAAGAATGGCGCGTTCAATCAGAGCTTCATGACCGGCGCTGATTATGTGAAGTGGGTCGCGGCCGCCGAGAAAGAGCATATCGAGCTCATGAAGGCGGCAGGCTTCCTCGCAAAGTAAGGTCGACCCATGGAGTGCCGCCGGCGGATTTTGATCCGCCGGCGGTCCCACTTGGGTGGGAATTGGGAAATGGCTGACAAGTCGCGAGGCGCCGGCACGACCGGACCGACTCACCGGTCGGTCGAGATCGGCGTCGCCGTCATGATGATCATCTTTTCGCTGATCGTGATCGGCGGCAGCCTTCAGGTCGGCATCAGCTGGGCGTTCGACGGCCCGCGGGCGGGATTCTTTCCCTTTTACATCGCGGTCATGATCCTGGTCGCGAGCAATATCAATCTGTACCAGGCCATTTCGGCAGGACCGCAGGTCCGGCTGTTCGCGGAGTGGGGCCAGCTCGGCCAGGTGCTACGGGTCGTGATTCCGTCGGCAGTCTACGTGGCGCTTGTGTCCTGGCTCGGAATGTACGTCGCGTCCGGACTGTTGATCGGCGTGTTCATGAAATGGATCGGCCGCTACGGTTGGGGGCTCGTCCTTCCGATTGCGATCGGCGTCCCGATCGTGACGTTCATCGTGTTCGAGAAATGGTTTCTCGTGCCCTTGCCGAAGGGGCCGATCGAAGAGCTGTTGGGATACTGAGAAACGGGGCAGACAACCGCGCGAGAAACGCGCGGATCGGGGAAGTCGCGGGAAATGGAAGAGATCGCCAATTTGTTTCAGGGCTTCGCCACGGTGGTGCAGCCTTTCAACATCATGGTCATGGTCGTCGGCATCGTGCTCGGCGTCATCATCGGGGTGTTGCCCGGCCTCGGCGGCGCCAACGGCGTGGCGATCCTGCTGCCACTGACGTTCTCGATGTCGCCGACCTCGGCGATCATCATGCTCTCGTGCATTTACTGGGGCGCGTTGTTCGGCGGCGCCATCACGTCAATCCTGTTCAACATTCCAGGCGAGCCATGGTCCGTGGCGACGACCTTCGACGGGCACCCGATGGCGCAGCAGGGCCGCGCCGGCGAGGCGCTGACCGCCGCTTTCACCTCGTCGTTCGTAGGCGCGCTGTTTGCGGTGGCAATGATTACGCTCGTGGCGCCGCTTGTCGCCGCATTTGCCCTGCGGTTTGGACCCGCCGAGAAATTTGGCGTCTATTTCCTGGCCTTTTGCAGTTTCGTCGGCATGAGCAAGGAGCCGCCGTTCAAGACGCTCGCGGCGATGATGATCGGCTTCGCACTGGCGTCGGTCGGCCTCGATCAGATGACCGGCCAGTTGCGGCTCACGTTCGGATTTACGCCCTTGCTCACCGGCTTCAACTTCCTCATCGCCGTCATCGGGCTGTTCGGGATCGGCGAGATCCTGCTGACCATGGAGGAGGGCCTGCACTTCAAGGGAAGGTCCGCCGTAATCAACCCACGGGTCGTGTTTCAGACTTGGGCAGAACTGCCGCGCTACTGGATGACGTCGCTGCGCTCGTGCGTCATCGGCTGCTGGATGGGCGTAACCCCGGCCGGCGCCACGCCGGCTTCGTTCATGAGTTACGGTATCGCCAAGCGCATATCGAAGAAGGGGCAGAACTTCGGCAACGGCGAAATCGAGGGCGTGGTTGCGCCGGAAACCGCGGCGCACGCGGCCGGCACGTCCGCGCTCTTGCCCATGCTTGCGCTCGGAGTGCCGGGTTCGCCGACGGCCGCGGTGTTGCTCGGCGGCCTGTTGATCTGGGGCCTGCAGCCGGGACCGACACTGTTCGTCGACAACAAGGAATTTATCTGGGGCCTGATCGCCTCAATGTATCTCGGCAACATCGTTGGCTTGATCATCGTGCTGACGTGCGTCCCGCTGCTCGCGGCGATCCTGCGCATTCCGTTCCCGATCATCGCGCCGATTATTCTCGTGCTGTGCGCAATCGGCGCCTATAGCGTGAACAACTCGACGTTCGACGTCATGCTGATGATGGTCTTTGGTGTGCTCGGATACGTCCTCAAGAAGTGCAACTACCCCCTGGCGCCGCTGGTTCTCGCGATCGTCCTCGGTGACAAGGCCGAGGAGTCATTCCGTCAGTCGCTGCTGGCTTCGCAAGGCAGTCTGTCTATCTTCTGGTCGAACTGGCTCGTGGGCACGATCATGGCGCTTGGCCTCATCGCCCTGTTCTGGTCGTTGATTCAGGAGGCATGGACGCGGGTGGTTCGCGCGACCGCCACTGCCTAAGCGAATCCGTGCGATTGAAGCGATCCAGCCGGGCCGCTATAAGGAATTATGTATGCCAGGCGGCGCCGGCGGCCGTCCGCAATTGAAGAAAGTGTCATGAGCAGCACCCCAGCACGTAGCCGAGAGCCCGCCGCGCCGATGCGTGTCGTGCTCGCTCCGCTTGACGACACGTCGACGTTCAAGGACCGCGCGTATGCGTCGCTGCGCGACGTGATCGTGTCGCTGAACGTGTACGACCAACCCGGCGAAGTCCGCCTCGATGAGCGTCGCCTCGCCCAGGACCTCGGCATTTCCCGCACGCCCGTGCGCGAGGCAATGGCGCAGCTCGAGCGTGAGGGGTTCGTTCGCTCGGTGCCGCGCCGCGGCATCTACGTCGTGCGCAAGACCAAGCAGGAGGTGATCGAAATGATCACCGCTTGGGCCGCACTCGAGAGCATGGCCGCGCGACTGATCACCGCGGCCGGCTCGGACGAGGAGATCGGCCAGCTGCGCAAGATGTTCGCAAAATTCGAGAACGGCACATTGCACGCGAAGCTCGACGAATACTCCGAGGTCAACATCGAGTTTCACCAGACGATCATCCGAATGAGCCGCAACAGCGTGCTCATCGACCTTGCGGCGAACTTGTTCACGCACATGCGAATGATCCGGCGCAAGACGATCGGCGAGCAGGATCGGGCCGATCGTTCCATTCGCGACCACATGAACATCATCGAGGCACTGGAAGCGCGCGACGCCGAGCGGGCCGGCACCCTCGTGCGCGATCATGCGCTCGGCCTCGCCGAGCACGTGCGTCGCTACGCCGACTATCTGGATTGAAGACGTAAGAAACGAGTTCAGGGAGGTTTCCTCCAATGGCTGACGCAGCAGTGAAGACCAAACCGGAAACGGGCGCGGCGGAAACGCAGCAGGAGCTGACGGACGGCTTTCATCTCGTCATCGACGCGCTCAAGCTCAACGGCATCAACACGATCTATGGCGTGCCGGGCATTCCGATCACGGATCTCGGCCGTTTCGCGCAGGCTCAGGGCATGCGCGTGATCTCGTTCCGACACGAGCAGCACGCCGGCAATGCCGCGGCGATCGCCGGATTCCTGACGAAGAAGCCGGGCGTCTGCCTCACGGTGTCGGCGCCCGGCTTTCTTAACGGTCTGACTGCCCTCGCGAACGCCACGACCAACTGCTTCCCGATGATCCAGATCTCGGGCTCGTCCGAGCGTGAGATCGTCGACCTGCAGCAGGGCGATTACGAGGAGATGGATCAGCTCGCGATCGCGAAACCACTCTGCAAGGCCGCGTTCCGCGTATTGCATGCCGCCGATATTGGTATCGGCGTGGCACGCGCGATCCGCGCGGCGGTGTCCGGCCGTCCGGGCGGCGTATACCTCGATCTGCCGGCGAAGCTTCTTTCGCAGGTCATGACGGTGGATGCCGGACAGAAGTCGCTCGTCAAGGTGATCGATGCTGCGCCAGGCCAGATTCCGGCGCCCGCAGCCGTCAAGCGCGCGCTCGAAGTCCTGAAATCAGCCCAACGTCCGCTGATCATTCTCGGCAAGGGCGCGGCTTACGCGCAGGCCGATGATTCGATCCGGACGCTTGTCGAGAAGAGCGGCATTCCTTTTCTGCCCATGAGCATGGCCAAAGGCCTTCTCCCCGACACCCATCCGCAGTGTGCGGGCGCCGCCCGCTCGACAGTGCTGAAGGACTCCGACGTCGTGATGCTGATCGGCGCGCGCCTCAACTGGCTGCTGTCGCACGGCAAGGGCAAGACCTGGGGCGAGCCTGGATCGAAGAAGTTCATTCAGGTCGACATTGATCCAAAGGAGATGGACAGCAATGTCGAGATCGCGGCTCCGGTGGTCGGCGATATCGGCTCCTGCGTGTCCGCGCTTCTTGAAGGCATGGGCGGCAAGTGGCCGGCCGTGCCGGCGGACTGGATCAACGCCGTCAAATCGAAGAAGGAAGAAAATATTGCAAAGATGGCGCCGAAGCTGATGAAGAACACGGCGCCGATGGACTTCCACGGTGCGCTCGGTGCGCTACGCACCGTCATAAAGGAGCGGCCGGACGCGATCCTCGTCAACGAAGGCGCCAACACGCTCGACCTCGCGCGCGGCGTCATCGACATGTACAAGCCGCGCAAGCGCCTCGACGTGGGCACCTGGGGCGTCATGGGCATCGGCATGGGCTTTGCGGTCGGTGCGGCCATCGAGACCGGCAAGCCCGTGCTTGCCGTCGTGGGCGACAGCGCCTTCGGCTTCTCCGGAATGGAAGTGGAGACGATCTGCCGGTACAGGCTGCCGGTCTGCGTCGTCATCTTCAACAACAGCGGCATCTACCGCGGAACCGACGTCAATCCCTCCGGCGGGCCGGACGTTGCAACGACCGTCTTCGTCAAGGACGCACGCTACGACAAGATGATGGAAGCTTTCGGCGGTGTCGGCGCCTGCGTGACGACGCCGGACGAGCTGAAGCGCGCCGTCGACCAAGCTATGGATTCCGGCAAGCCGACTCTCATTAACGCGGTGATCGACCCGTCCGCCGGCAGCGAGAGCGGTCGCATCGGTAATCTCAACCCGCAAAGCGTGGTGAAGAAGAAGAAGTAAGCGGACGAAATCCAACCGACCCGTATCTGGAGAAAGTGTCATGGCCCGCAGAAAAGCCAAGTCGAAGCCGGCGAAGAGGACCGGTTCGAGAAAGCCCGCGCTGGTGCGCGCGAGGGCCAACGGCAACGGACTGCCGAAACCCTCCACCAAGGCATGGGGTCAGGCTGGCAAGGCGCTTGACGGCTTGAAGGTTCTCGACTTCACGCACGTTCAATCTGGCCCGACCTGCACGCAGCTGCTCGGCTACATGGGCGCGGATGTCATCAAGATCGAGCGGCCCGGTGTGGGCGATATCACGCGCGGGCAATTGCGCGACGTGAAAGGCGCCGACAGCCTCTATTTCACCATGCTGAACGGCAACAAGCGCTCGATCACCCTCGATTCCAAGCACCCGAAAGGCAAGGAGGTTATCGACCGGCTGATTAAGCATTGCGACGTGCTGGTCGAGAATTTCGCACCGGGTGCGCTCGATCGCATGGGCTTTACCTGGGAGTACATCCACAAGCTTAACCCGCGCATGATCGTCGCGTCGGTGAAGGGGTTTGGCCCCGGTCCCTACGAGGACTGCAAGGTCTACGAAAACGTCGCCCAGTGCGCCGGCGGCTCCGCTTCCACAACCGGCTTCCGCGAGGGCCCGCCGCTCGTTACCGGAGCGCAGATCGGCGACTCCGGAACGGGGCTGCATCTCGCGTTTGGCATTATGTGTGCGCTCTACCAGAGGAACCGTACCGGTCGCGGACAGAAGGTGCTCTGCGCCATGCAGGACGGCGTGCTCAACCTCGCGCGTGTGAAGTTGCGCGATCAGCAGCGGCTCGCTCACGGTCCGCTGACCGAATACCGCCAGTACGCAGAAGGCATTCCGTTCGGAAAGGCGGTACCGCGCTCGGGTAACGACTCGGGCGGCGGCCAACCCGGCTGGATTCTCAAGTGCAAGGGATGGGAGACCGACCCCGACGCCTACATTTATTTCATCACCCAGGCGCCGGTTTGGGGACCGATCTGTGACCTGATCGGCAAGCCGGAATGGAAGACCGATCCCGACTACGCAACCCCGAACGCGCGGCTGCCGCGGCTCGTGCACATCTTCAAAACGATAGAGGAGTGGACCATGACCAGGGACAAGTTCGAGGTCATGGAAATCTGCAACAACGTCGACATCCCGGTCGGCCCGATCCTGTCGATGAAGGAGATCGCCGAGGAGCCGTCGCTGCGCAAGACCGGGACCGTGGTCGAAGTGGATCATCCGACGCGCGGCAAATATCTCACGGTCGGCAATCCGGTGAAGATGTCGGACAGCGTGACCGAGGTGAAGCGCTCGCCGTTGCTCGGCGAGCACAACGAGGAAGTCCTGAAGTTGCTCGGCTATTCCGCGAAGGAGATCGCCGAGATCAAGAACTCGCCGGCGATGACTGCGGAACAGAAGAAGGCGGCGGCGGCGTAGAAAATCCCCCTCTCCCCGCTTGCGGGGAGAGGGTCGAGGTGAGGGGGCATTTCGAAAGGCTGAGGCCACAGAGATTGCCCCTCACCCGACCGCGCTAATGCGCGGCCGACCTCTCCCCCGCAAGCGGGGAGAGGTTAAGAAGAATCGGGAGGGGAGCGTTCGATGCGTATCGTCGTTCACGGCCAGCAGGCCTTCGGCAAGGCCGTGCTCGAGGCATTGCTGAAGCGCGGCGAGGACGTGATCGCGGTTTACGTCGCGCCGGAGAAGCCGGGCGCGAAGGCTGATCCCCTCAAGGAAGCGGCGATTGCCGCAAAGCTGCCGGTGTACCAGCCCGCCTCGTACAAGAAGCCCGAGGTCTGGGAGGAGTTGAAGGCGCTGAAACCGGACCTTCAGGTCATGGCGTTCGTGACGCTGTTCATACCCGAAGACTTTCTCAAGATCCCCAAGCACGGCTCGATCCAGTATCACCCGTCGCTGTTGCCGAAATTCCGTGGACCGAGCTCGATCAATTGGCCCATCATCAAGGGCGAGAAGGAGACGGGGCTCTCGATCTTCTGGCCCGACAACGGGCTCGATACCGGCGACATCCTTCTGCAAAAGAAGACGCCGATCAGCCCCGACGACTCGCTCGGATCGGTTTATTTCGATCGTCTGTTTCCAATGGGTGTCGAGGCGATGTGCGAGGCGGTCGACCTCGTCAAGGCCGGCAAGGCCCCGCGCGTGAAGCAGGATCATTCCAAGGCGACCTACGAAGGCTGGTGCGCCGCCGAGAATGCGAAGATCGATTGGGCAAAGCCGTGGGCGCAGATCCACAACCTGATCCGCGGCTGCAATCCGGCGCCCGGCGCCTGGACGATGCTCGACGGCAAAAAGCTCCAGATTTTCGAGTCGAAGCCCATTCCTGCCCACGACCCCAAAGGCATCGGTGGGAAAATGGGTGAAGTTGTCGCGATCGATGCCGACAGTTTTACCGTGGCGTGCGCAGACGGACGCATTAAGGTCACGCGCGTCAAGCCCGCCGATGGAGCGAAGGTCGGCGGCGGCGAATTTGCCGCCGGCACCAAGCTCGCGCTCGGCACCCGCCTCACCTGAAGAATCCAAACCCCGCACGCAAAGGTACTCGCCGCGATGCCCGCTTCGCAGCACAAGAATCCGAAATCCGACATCGAGATCGCGCAGGCCGCCAAAAAGCGGCCGATCATGGAGCTCGCGAAGGAGCGCCTCGGCATCGCGCCGGAGAACCTCGAGCCCTATGGCCACTACAAGGCCAAGGTACAGCTCGACTTTATCAAGACGCTCAAGAATCGGCCGGACGGCAGGCTCATTCTGGTTTCGGCGATCACGCCGACGCCGGCCGGCGAAGGCAAGACCACGACTACCGTGGGCCTGACCGACGCCCTCAACGTGATCGGCAAGAAGGCGATGCTGTGCCTGCGGGAGCCATCGCTTGGCCCGTGCTTCGGCGTGAAGGGCGGCGCCGCCGGCGGCGGCTACGCGCAAGTCGTCCCGATGGAGGACATCAATCTCCATTTCACCGGCGATATTCATGCTATCGGCACCGCGCACAATCTCCTCGCCGCACTGATCGACAACCACGTCTATTGGGGCAACGCGAGCGGGCTCGACACGCGCCGGATCGCCTGGCGGCGAGTGATGGACATGAACGACCGTGCGCTGCGCTCGATCGTGTCCTCGCTGGGCGGCGTTGCCAATGGCTACCCGCGCGAGGACGGCTTTGACATCACCGTCGCTTCCGAGGTGATGGCGATCTTTTGTCTCGCCAAGGACCTCGACGACCTGAAGCAGCGGCTGTCGAAGATCGTGATCGGCTACACCCGCGACCGCAAACCGGTGCGCGCTGGAGACGTAAAGGGACACGGGCCGATGACCGCGCTCCTGCGCGACGCGCTTGCGCCGAATCTCGTGCAGACGCTGGAGGGCACACCCGCCTTCATCCACGGCGGACCGTTCGCCAATATTGCGCACGGTTGCAACTCGGTGCTGGCGACCACGACCGCACTCAAACTCGCGGACTATGTGGTGACGGAAGCCGGCTTCGGCGCCGACCTCGGCGGTGAGAAATTCTTCGATATCAAGTGCCGCAAGACCGGGCTCCGGCCTGACGCCATGGTGCTGGTGGCCACCATCCGCGCGCTCAAGATGCATGGCGGTGTGAAAAAGGAGGACCTTAAGACCGAGAATCTGAAGGCGCTCGAGGTCGGCATGGCCAACCTCAAGCGCCACATCGAGAACGTGCTGAAATTCGGCATCGTGCCGGTGGTCTCGATCAACCGCTTCAGCGCCGACACCGAAGCCGAGATCGCGCTGGTCAAGGATGGCTGCAAGAAACTCGGCGTCGAAGCACTGATGGCCGATCACTGGGCGGAGGGCGGCAAGGGCGCCGTCGATGTCGCGCATGCAGTGGTCAAGGTCGTCGAGTCGGGCAAGAGCAAGCTTAAGCTGCTTTACCCGGACGAAATGCCGCTCTGGGACAAGATCAACTCCATCGCCAAAGAGATCTACCGCGCGCGCAATGTCACCGCCGACAAGGCGGTGCGCGATCAACTCGCGCAATTCGAGGCCTTGGGCTACGGCAAGCTTCCGGTCTGTATCGCCAAGACGCAATACAGCTTCACCACGAACGCCGACACCAAGGGCGCCCCGGACGATTTTGTGATGAATGTGCGCGAGGTGCGGCTCTCGGCCGGCGCCGAGTTCGTGGTCGCGATCTGCGGTGAGATCATGACGATGCCTGGCCTGCCCAGGGTCCCCGCCGCCGACGCGATTGACGTGGACGCGCAGGGCAGGATTGTCGGGTTGTTCTGAGCCTTCGCCCCTTTTGAGGTCTCGCACCTCGGGTGACGGAGTAGGGTGCAGGAAGGATGAACGTCGTCCGATGAACGCGATCGATAGACCCGCGAGCGGTCGCCGGCGCCCGCCGAAGACGCCCAAGGGACGTCAAATCGATCCCAGGGCGCATGACGAGGTTCGCGCTCTGCTCGGTGACCGCCCGCGCCGGCGCGACTTGCTCATCGAGTACTTGCACCTGATTCAGGACAAATACGGACACCTCTCGGCGCCGCGTCTCGTCGCGCTTGCAGCCGAAATGAAGATGGCGCTCGCCGAGGTCTACGAGGTCGCGACCTTCTACGCGCATTTCGACGTGGTGAAGGAGGGCGATACGCCGCCGCCGGCAATCACGGTGCGCGTCTGCGATTCTCTTTCCTGCGCCATGCGTGGTGCGGAGAAGTTGCTCGACGAGCTGCCGAAGAAGCTTGGCAAGAACGTTCGCGTTGTACGCGCGCCTTGCATGGGCGCGTGCGACCGCGCGCCGGTCGTAGCCGTTGGCCACGTGCAGACCTTTGCGGCGAACACGAAGAAGGTTTCCGCGGCCGCGAAGAAGGGCATGCACGCGCGCGCCTGGCACGAGCACGTTGGTTTCGACGCCTACCGGAACGACGGCGGCTACAAGCTTCTTGAGGATTGCCTGAACGGCAAACGCACGCGAGACGAGCTGATCCAGATCGTCAGCGACGCCGGGCTGCGCGGCCTTGGCGGGGCAGGCTTCCCGACCGGGCGCAAGTGGGCGCTCGTGCGCGCCGAGCCCGCGCCCCGGATGTTCGCGGTGAACGCGGACGAGGGCGAGCCCGGCACCTTCAAGGATCGTCACTATCTCGAAAAAGACCCGCAGCGGTTCCTGGAAGGCACGCTGATCGCGGCTTGGGTCGTGGAAGCGACCGATACTTACATTTATGTCCGCGACGAATACCCGGAGGTGCGACTGATGCTCGAAGCGGAGCTCGCCAAGGTCGAGAAGTCAGGGCTCGCGAAGCACACGAAGCTCCATCTGCGCCGGGGCGCCGGGGCATACATCTGCGGTGAAGAATCCGCGATGATCGAATCGATCGAGGGCAAGCGTGGCCTGCCGCGCCATCGACCGCCCTACGTCGCACAGGTCGGCTTGTTCGGCCGCCCGACGCTCGAGCAGAACGTCGAGACCATGTTCTGGGTCCGCGACATCATCGAGAAGGGCGCGAGCTGGTTCACGTCACAGGGACGCCGCGAACGTAAGGGCTTTCGAAGCTTCTCGGTTTCCGGCCGCGTGAAGAATCCCGGAGTGAAGGTCGCGCCCGCCGGCGTCACGGTGCGCGAGTTGATTGATGAATTTTGCGGCGGCATGGAACGGGGACACACGTTCAAAGGCTATCTGCCGGGCGGGGCGTCCGGTGGGATCCTTCCCGCCTCCATGGGGGATTTGCCGCTCGATTTCGGGACGCTGGAGCAGTATGGCTGCTTTGTCGGTTCCCACGCTGTTGTCATCCTGTCGGAGCAGGATGACATGAAAGCAGTGGCCTTGAACCTGATGCACTTTTTCGAGGACGAAAGTTGCGGCCAATGCACGCCCTGCCGGGTCGGAACCGAGAAGGCCGTGAAACTGATGAGAGAAGGCCCCTGGGACGAATCCCTGCTGAACGAGTTGTCCCAGGCCATGCGCGACGCCTCGATCTGTGGGCTCGGCCAGGCGGCACCCAATCCGCTACAATGCGTGTTCAAATATTTTCGTGACGATCTGACGAAGCCGCTTGGGAAGTGGTGAGCAAAATGATGGCGACAGGTTTCATCTGTCATCCCGGCCAAGTGAGCCCGCGAAGCGGGCGAGCGCGAGCCGGGATCCAGGACCACGAACGTCGGTGTTCCTGGATCCCGGATCGGCGCTTCGCGCCGTCCGGGATGACGGCTATTATTTTTCGTGCGGGGCCGGTGGCAAGATGACCAAGAGCAAAAGCTCCGTCCAAACGATCAAGTTCTTCCTCGACGGAAACGAGGTCGAGACGAGGGACGGTGAGACCATCTGGCAGGTCGCGAACCGTCTCGGCACCGAGATCCCCCATCTTTGCTATTCGCCCGAGCCCGGTTATCGGCCCGACGGCAATTGCCGCGCTTGCATGGTTGAAGTCGAAGGCGAGCGTGTGCTGGCCGCGAGCTGCATTCGAAACCCCTCACCCGGGATGAAAGTGAAGACGGCGTCCGAGCGCGCGAAAGCCTCGCGCAAGATGGTGTTCGAGTTGCTCATCGCCGACCAGCCGAACCGTGCGACCGAGGCGCACGACCCGCAGTCGAAATTCTGGGCATGGGCCGACCGCATGAATATTTCGCTCAGCCGCTTCCCCGAGCGTACGGCGCCCACACCCGATCGCTCGCATCCGGCGATGGCGGTCAACCTCGACGCTTGCATCCGGTGCAATCTCTGCGTCCGCGCCTGCCGGGAAGTGCAGGTCAACGACGTGATCGGCATGGCCGGCCGCGGTACTTCCGAGAAGATCGTGTTCGATTTCGATGACCCGATGGGGAACTCCACTTGCGTCGCGTGTGGGGAATGCGTTCAGGCTTGTCCCACGGGCGCGCTCATGCCCGCGACCGTCGTGAACAAGGAGAACGTCCGCACCGGATATCCCGACCGGCAGGTGAACTCGGTTTGCCCGTACTGCGGCGTCGGCTGCCAGCTCACCTACAACATCAAGAACGACAAACTGCTCTACGTCACCGGCAAGAACGGACCGGCGAACGAAAACCGCCTGTGCGTGAAGGGCCGCTTCGGCTTCGATTACGTGCACAATCCGGAGCGCCTGACCCACCCGATGATCCGCAAGGAAGGCGTGCCGAAGATCCCGCACGAGGCGATCGACCCGAAGAATCCATGGACGCATTTCCGGCCCGCGACCTGGGAGGAGGCGCTCGACCGCGCCGCATCGGGCCTGAAAAAGCTCCGCGATACGCACGGCTCCAAGGCGCTCGCCGGATTCGGTTCAGCCAAGGGGTCGAATGAGGAGGCGTACCTCTTCCAGAAGCTCGTCCGCACCGGGTTCGGCACGAACAACGTCGATCACTGCACGCGCCTTTGCCACGCCTCCTCGGTCGCGGCACTGATCGAGGGTATCGGCTCGGCGGCCGTCACGGCTACCTTCAACGAGTGCAAAAACTCCGATGTGATCGTCGTGATCGGCGCGAACCCCACCGAGAATCATCCGGTCGCCGCCACTTTCTTCAAGCAGGCGGCCAAACGCGGCGCGAAACTGATCGTGATGGATCCGCGCGGCCAGGCGTTGAAGCGCCACGCCACGCACATGCTCCAGTTCAAGCCCGGTGCCGACGTCGCAATGCTGAACTCGATGTTGAATGTCATCCTCGGTGAGGAGCTCTACGACCGCCAGTATGTGCAGACCTACACCGAGGGCTTCGAGCAGCTGAAGGAACACGTGAAGCAGTTCACGCCCGAGGAGATGGCGCCGATCTGCGGCATCGACGCGAACACGCTGCGTACGGTCGCGCGCACGTACGCTCGTGCCGAGCGCGCGATCATCTTCTGGGGCATGGGCGTTTCGCAACACGTGCACGGCACGGACAACGCACGCTGCCTGATTGCGCTCGCGCTCACCTGCGGCCATGTCGGTCGTCCCGGCACCGGATTGCATCCACTGCGCGGGCAGAACAACGTCCAGGGCGCCTCCGACGCAGGACTCATTCCGATGTTCTTCCCCGATTACAAGTCGGTGGAGAACCCGGACATCCGTGCCAAGTACGAAAATGTCTGGGGCACGACGCTCGATCCCAAGCGCGGTCTCACGGTCGTCGAGATCATGGATGCGGTCCACAACGGCGTGATCAAGGGCATGTACATCATGGGTGAGAACCCGGCGATGTCCGACCCTGACCTCAACCACGCGCGTGAGGCGCTCGCGCATCTCGATCATCTTGTGGTGCAGGATCTGTTCCTTACCGAGACCGCCGTCTACGCAGACGTGTTTCTCCCGGCGTCCGCCTGGCCCGAGAAGAATGGCACCGTGACGAACACGAACCGTCAGGTGCAGATGGGGCGCGCGGCGTTGCCGTTGCCCGGTGACGCGAAGCTCGACTGGTGGATCACCCAGGAAATCGCGAAGCGCATGGGGCTGAAGTGGAACTACCAACATCCGAGCGAGATCTATACCGAGATGGCATCGCTGATGCCCTCGCTCGAAAACATTTCTTGGGAGCGGCTCGCGCGCGAAGACGCCGTCACCTATCCGAGCGATGCGCCCGACAAGCCGGGCCACGACGTCGTCTTCTCCGACGGGTTTCCGCGGCCGGGCAAGCTCGGAAAACTCGTCGCGGCGAAGCTCACGCCGCCAGCCGAGACGCCGGACGCCGATTACCCGTTCGTCCTCACCACGGGCCGCCAGCTCGAGCATTGGCACACCGGCGCGATGACCCGCCGCGCCACCGTCCTTGATACGCTGGAGCCGTCGGCGGTTGCGTCGTTGTCACGCAATGAGATTGCGAAGCTCGGCATCGCGCCGGGCGACATGGTGCGGGTCATCACGCGGCGCGGTTCAATCGAGCTATCGGCAAGGCAGGATGACGCCGTTCCGGACGGCATGATCTTTATCCCGTTCGCCTACGTCGAGGCGGCGGCGAACATTCTCACCAATCCGCAGCTCGATCCGTTCGGAAAGATCCCCGAGTTCAAGTATTGCGCCGCGCGTGTCGAGCGCGCCGATGCAGTGCGCGAGGCGGCGGAGTAGCCGCGTCCGGTGGACGGCGAAGACGCTGGAATCCCGATCGTCGATTGCCACCAGCACTTCTGGCGGCTCGACCTGAACTACTATCCTTGGCTTTGCGATCCGGAGCCGGTGCATTTCCGCTACGGTGACTACTCCGTCATCAGGCAAAACTATCTGCCGCCGGATTATCTGCGCGACACGGCCGGGAGCCGCGTCGTCAAGACCGTCCACGAAGAGGCTTGGTTCGATCCGCGCAATCCGGTCGCGGAGACCAGGTTTGTCGAAAGCGTCGCGGCGGAATACGGCCTGCCGACTGCGCTTGTCGGCGCGGCCTGGCCAGCGCGTGACGATATCGAGGAGGTGCTGGCCGGCCACGCGGCAAGCCCGCTCGCGCGCGGCATCCGCAACTTTCCGACTGCGGCTGCGAGCCCGCGCGACGCGCACCGCAGCGCCCCCCGATCGATGGACGATCCCAAGTGGCGGCGCGGCTACGCGCTGCTCGAGCGTTACGGATTCTCCTGCGATATCCAGACGCCCTGGTGGCACATGGACGCGCTCGTAGATCTTGCCGCCGACTTTCCCCGCACGCAGATTGTCGTGGTACATACCGGCCTCCCGTCTGACCGCAGTGCGGAAGGTCTCGCTGGCTGGCGTCGCGCGTTGGAGAAGGCGGCCGCGCAGCCCAACGTGGCGATCAAGGTTTCGGGCCTCGGTGAGCCCGGACGGCCGTGGACACTTCAGTCAAATGGCCCGGTGATCCGCGACGCCATCGCGATTTTCGGCGCAAGCCGAGCGATGTTTGCGAGCAACTATCCGGTCGATCGCATCGTCGGCACGTTCCAGAACATCTATGATGGCTTCCGCGCAGCGGTAGCCGACCGGCCGTTCTCCGAACGGCGTGCGTTGTTTCACGACAACGCTGTGCGCATCTATCGGCTCTAGCGCGTAGGCGTTACTCGAACCCATACAGCCGTGCCGGGTTATCGACGAGAAGCCGTCGTTGCTGCGCCGGGTCCGGTGCGAAAAGCGGAATCAGATCAACAAGATCGGCTTCGTCCGCCTCGTGGGTCGGGTTCGGATGCGGAAAGTCCGTGCCCCACAGACAGCGGTCCGTGCTCACTTCCACGAGTGCGCGCGCGAACGGGAGCGCGGCGTCATAGGGCGGAAACGAGATCCGCTCCGATCCGCTCACCTTGATCCAGCAATCCTCACGGCGCACCACCTCGAGCAGCGCCCGAAACGCGGGCTGCTCGATGCCTGCAGCCGCCGGCACGCGGCCCATGTGATCGATCACGAAGGGCAGCGTGAGCTTGCCGATCACTTGTTCCTTGATGTGCTCGACGTCGACCGCATCCATGTGCAGCACTACATGCCAGCCGAGCGGCTTCACGCGCTCCAGCACGCGCCAGAATACGCCCATGTCCGGCGCGCCGCCGAGGTGCTTGACGAAATTGAATCGCACACCGCGCACGCCGGCGTCATGCAGGCGCCGAAAGTCTCGCTCGGTAAAACTGTCGTCCGCGTTGCATACACCGCGGAAACGTTTCGGCGCCCACTCGAGCGCATCGATCAGCGCGCGATTGTCGGTGCCGTGCGCGCTCGCGTGCACGATCACTGCGCGCTCGATCCCGAGAAAATCGTGCAGCGCGACGAGCGTCTCCTTCGGCGCATCGGCGGGCGTGTAACGCCGCCCCGGCGCGTACGGAAACCGGTCGCCGGGTCCGAACACGTGGCAGTGCGCATCGCACGCGAGCGGCGGTAGTTTGAACCGCGGCTTGCGTCGCGATTGCAGTTTCAGAGCGACGGTGCTCATTTCTCCCCCGAGGGGGAGGGAAGTTTCAATTGCATCGGACAGAGCTCATTCCGCCGCGTCCCGCTTCTTCGCTTGGGCGAGCTTCGCTTCCAGGACCGCGAGGACTTCCTCATAAGACTGCGGCTTGCCCTTCGGCCATCTCACGTTCTTTAGCTGCTCGTGCGCCCATTCGATGCGGCGCGCGATGCCCTCGGTGACGAAGGGTTCCAGGCCAAGCTCCGCGACCGTCGCCGCCGACTCATACATTTCCGCGGCGCGCCGCGCGCCATGCGCAACCGTTCGCTCCAGATTGTAGCTCGCAAGCTTACGCCAATCGATTCCGGGGATCGTTTTCTGCACGGAGTCGAGGATGCGCTCCTCGATGCCGGCATGGCGCGCCGCGACGAGGCTCTCCAGCATCAGCGCCTCGATGCCCTTGATGAAGATCGAACGCAGCATCTTCGAAAGCGAGGCGTCGCCGATACGCTCCCCCACCGCATCGACTTTCATGCCGATCGCGTTCAGTCGTTCCGCGATCGCCTTGGCGTTGCCGGCCGAGGCGAGCACATGCACCTTGTGGTCCGGACCCGGTACCGGCGCCATGATCGCTGCTTCGACGAAATCGGCGCCGGACGGTGTGACCGCTTCGGCGACCGAGCGCTTGGTCATGGGCGAAACCGAATTAAAATCGATATAAGTCTGGTCCCGCTTCAGAAATTTCGCCGCCGATCGTGCGGCGTCAACGGCCGACGACGCGGTGACGAGGGAAAACGCGAGGTCCGCGCCTGCAAGCGCGGCATCGACCGAATTCTTCAGATCGACGCCTCCGGCGCGCGCTGCCTCGATCAGGCGCTGCTCCGCATGCAGGAGATCGTACGCAGCAACTTGCGCCTTGCCCTCGGCGACGAGCCCGCGGCCGATGTGCTGGCCTGCTTCACCGAATCCGATAATGGCAATTTTCTCAACCATAGCCGTAGCTTAGCGCCGAAGCGGCGCCGGGTCGAGCGGCGCCTATTTCAGCTCGTCGAGGCTGTCGACGTACGTGAGCCCCGCCTTCGCGAGCGGCTCTCGCATCTTGTAAAGATCGAGTCCGAGCACGCCGGATGCCAGTTGCTTTCGCTTGTCGTCCTCGTTCGCCTCCCGCGCTTCCCCCGCCTTGGCTGCAGCTTCCGCCTGTGCACGCGGAACGATACAGACGCCGTCATCGTCGGCGACGATCGCATCACCCGGGTTCACCATGGCGCCCGCGCACACGATCGGGATGTTCACCGAGCCGGGAGTCGCTTTTACCGTCCCTTTCGCCGAGATCGCTTTCGACCACACCGGAAATTTCATCTCGGTGATCGGGCGCACGTCGCGGCAGCCGGCGTCGATCACGAGGCCGACCACGCCGCGTGCCTTCAGCGACGTCGCAAGCAATTCGCCGAACATCCCGTCGTCGTTCTCGCTCGTCACGCCGACCACGAGAACGTCACCCTTCTGGCATTGTTCGGCTGCGACGTGAATCATCCAGTTGTCGCCCGGCTGAGCGAGGGCGGTGACGGCAGATCCGGCGATCTGCGCGCCGGCGTAAATCGGCCGGAGATACGGCCGCATCAGCCCGCTCCGCCCCAATGCCTCGTGAACGGTGGCGACGCCGAGCTTCGCGAGCCTCGCGCACAGCGCAGCGTCGGTGCGCTGGATCTTCCGAACCACCACCGGCTTCATACGAATTCCTCCCCGACCGAGGGAAACACGCGCTGATACGCCTCGCCGTATTTCATTTGCTTACGCTCGGAGTTGCGCGCGCCCTGGATGCCGCGGTTGAGCGCGACACGCGTGTAGTAGTCCCACAGATACTCCTGCGCGACCAGGCACTCGAAAGCTTTGCGCTTCTGATCGAACACCTCGGAAATGTCGAGGATCATGTCCGGCCTGAAGTTGCATTGCTCCGGCTGGTGCGGCTCGAACAGGTAGACGGGTGGAGCGCCGAGCACGCCTTCGCCCGGCTTATGACCGTGCGCCTGCGCGATGATGCGGGTCTCCTGTGCAATCCGATTCGCGTAGGGGTGGTCGAAATTGTACGGGTCCTCGCGCGAATGCGTCAGCACGAACTGCGGCTTCAGCTTGCGGTAGAGATCGACGAGCTTCTCGAATGCGGATTCCGGAACGCGCAGCGGGTAGTCGCCGAGATCGTAAAACTCGATGTCGCCGCCAAGAATCTTCGCCGCCTTCTCTGCTTCGGCGAGGCGCGCTGCCTTGACCTTCTCCAACGTCATGCCGGGCTCGCGCCACATCTTTGCGCTCTCGCCGCGCTCGCCGAACGAAAGGCATACGATTTTCATGTGCCAGCCGCGCTTCGCGTGGAGCGCGATCGCGCCGCCCGCGCGCCAAACGAAATCGCCGGTGTGCGCGACAACCACGAGTCCGCACTTGCCGGCTTCAGACTTGCTCATCGACGACGTCTCCCTGGGAATTCCGGATCAGGCGGCCGCACGGCTTGGCATGGAAAGCGCGGACTCCGGAACGAAAATCTGTCCGTCGAACAGGAGCCGCGCCGTGCGCAGAAGGCCCGCGCGCTCGACCACGGGCTTCTCCTCGGTGCCGCCGAGCTCGAGCCGGACGGTAAACTCGCCGGTCGGATGCTCCACCGAGAGGGCTTTGACCTTGCCCGGCGGCAGTTTTGCGATTTCGTGTGCGGGCGATCCCGGCAGTACGGCGGCGGTGCCGACGCTGACGGCGGCAAAGACGCCGATCGCCTGATGCGCCTCGTGCGGGATGAAGCTGCGCGTGCAGATCGCGCCGCCCGCGCGCGGCGGCGCTACCAGACACATTTTCGGGACGACCTTGCTGGCGACGTCGCCGAGATTCATACGCGGGCCGACCTTGAGGCGGATCGCTTCCAGACGCTTGCGGAAATCCGCGTCCGCCATCAGCTCCTTCGGCGTCTCGTAACCCGTCTTGCCGAGCGCTTTCGCCTGCATCACGACGACCGGCATGCCGTTGTCGATGCAAGTCACCTTCACGCCATCGACCTCGTCCACGACGTTACCGGTCGGCAGGAGCGAGCCGCACACCGACCCCGCGGCATCGAGAAAGTGGATCGGGATTGGTGCATGCGTACCGGGCACGCCGTCGATGCGCGCATTGCCTTCGTAGTTCACGCGGCCTTTCGGCGTCTCGATCACGAGCTCGGCGATGGTCCCGGTATTGACCGTGCGCACCACGACCTTCGTTACCGGATCACTCGCCTTGATCAGCCCGCGCTCGATCGCGAACGGTGCGGTGCCTGCGAGGATGTTGCCGCAGTTCGGGGTCGTATCGACAAGCGCCTTGTCCACGGCCACTTGTGCAAACAGGAAGTCGATGTCGACGCGCGGCTCCTTCGAGCGCGAGATGATCGCGACCTTGCTGGTCAGCGGATGCGCGCCACCGACGCCGTCGATCTGGCGCGGGTCGGGCGAGCCGAGCGCCGCGAGCAGGAAACGATCACGCGCCGCGGCGTCCGCGGGGAGGTCGTCGGCAAGGAAATAGGCGCCTTTCGACGTGCCGCCTCGCATGAGCATGCAACGGATGCCGACCTGCATGAGAACCTCCTGCGCTTCCGTTGCATTTTACTCCGTCGCACCGGCAACGCCAATTTGTGCGGCGGTACACGTTCGGCAAAGGAAAACGCCCGCCCCGAAACCGGAGCGGGCGCCTGGATCAAATTGCGCGGGCGCCCATTTCGCCCGCAGCGACATCAGAACGCGCGCTTCAATTCGCCGACGAGATCGGTCTTCTCCCACGAGAAGCCGCCGTCCTTTTCCGGCTCCCGGCCGAAGTGGCCGTAGGCGGAAGTCCGCTCGTAGATCGGCTTGTTGAGGTCAAGATGCGTGCGGATCCCGCGCGGGGTCAGATTCACGAGATCCTGCAAGACCTGAGAAAGCTTATCCTCGTCCACCTTTCCGGTCCCGTCGGTGTTGACGTAGACCGAGAGCGGATGCGCGACGCCGATCGCATAGGAAAGCTGGATCGTGCAGCGATCCGCGAGTCCCGCCGCGACTACGTTCTTCGCAAGGTAGCGCGCGGCGTAGGCCGCCGAGCGATCGACCTTCGAGGGATCCTTGCCGGAAAACGCGCCGCCGCCGTGCGGCGCCGCGCCGCCGTAGGTGTCGACGATGATCTTGCGGCCGGTGAGGCCGGAGTCTCCGTCCGGTCCGCCGATGACGAAGCGTCCGGTCGGATTGACATAGAAGTGCTCTTCCGGCGGCATCCAGCCGTCCGGCAGAACACTCTTCACGAACGGGCGCACGATTTCCTTGACGTCGCCCGACTCGAGCACGCGCTTGCCGTCTTTTTCCTTGTGCTGCGTCGAGACGACGATCGCGGTCGCGCGCACCGGCCTACCGTTCACGTATTGCAGCGTGACCTGGCTCTTCGCGTCCGGCTCGAGCAGCGGCTGCTTGCCCGAGTGGCGCGCGGCGGCCATCGATTTCAGGATGTTGTGCGAGTACTGGAGCGGAGCCGGCATCAGTTCGGGCGTCTCGTTCGTCGCGTAACCGAACATGATGCCCTGGTCGCCGGCGCCTTCATCCTTGTTGCCGCCGGCATCGACACCCTGCGCGATGTCGGCCGACTGACCGTGCAGCAGGATCGTGCACTTCGCCTTCTTCCAGTGAAAACCTTTTTGCGCGTAACCGATTTCCTTCACCGCCTTGCGTGCGAGGGCCTCGACGACCTTCTTGTTCACCTTGCCCGACTTGCCCATGATCGCCTTCGGGCTGGCCTTGTCCTTCGCCATGCGAACTTCGCCGGCGATGACGATCGTGTTCGTTGTCACGAGCGTTTCGCACGCGACCTTCGCCATCGAGTCAGTGCCGATAAAGGCATCGACGACCGCATCGGAAATCCGGTCGCACACTTTGTCGGGATGCCCCTCCGACACCGACTCACTCGTGAACAGGTAGTTGGCACGCATTCCAGCACTCTCCCCTCGATGGCTTGGGTCGCCCCTGGCGCGGTTGCGCGCGCCTGCGAGTTCGAAACGGAAGCACGTGGTAGAACCAGAGACGGTCCCGTGCGTCAACATCAATCGGACCCACGCGCGATGTGGGATCGAGGCGTCATGCCCTCCCAACGTCGGAAGCCTGAAAAAGCGGCCGCACGCCACCGACGGCCCATGCACACGTTGGGGCGAAACCCCACTCAACAATCCCGTTGGCGTGATAAGTCTCCTGTGCGACCGAATGGCCCAGTAACGATGCTCTCCAAGGAACCGATCTTCCGAATTCACGCCGACCTCGGGGAAATCGTCGACGCCGGCGCGACGCCCTACGGCGGCCGCCGGGTGATCGAGATTCTGCGCGGGCGGGTCGAGGGCCCGCGGCTCACGGGCCGCATCCTCTCCGGCGGATCGGACTGGCAGATCATTCGCGGCGACGGCGTCGCCGACATCCAGGCGCGTTATGTAATCGAGAGCGATGCCGGCGCGCGCGTGCTCGTACGCAGCGACGGGCTACGCCATGGACCGGCCGATGTGCTCGCGCGGATCGCGCAGGGTGAACCGGTCGATCCCTCTCTCTATTACTTCCGCACCGTGATGCGCTTCGAGGCGGCCGACCCGTCGCTCGACTGGCTGAACCGCATCATCGGCATCGCCCGCGGCATGCGGGAACGGCTTGCCGTCAAGCTCGACGTCTACGAGTTGCTGTAGCCGGTTTGACAAGCCGACCGTGCGAATGTCCCATCTTGCGCTTGTGCCACGGGGGATTCGCCGAGCTTGATCCCGTCGCCGGAAATAGTTATTTCACATAACAAACCCACGACAGGAACGAGACGAATGGAAGTCGCGCGGCCCAAGGGCTTTCCCGCCAAACTGCCCGCATCGGTAACAGCCGAACTGCGCGGCGAGATCGCGCTCGTCCGCCTGTCCCGGCCGCAGAAACGGAACGCGCTCGACGACGATACCGTCCACGGCCTCGAGATCTTCTTCCAGGAATTGCCCGCGACCGTGAAAGCGGTCGTGCTGCATGGCGAGGGCGATCATTTTTCCGCGGGCCTCGATTTGAATGAATTGACCGATCGCGATTTTGCTGAGGCGGTCGACCACTCGCGCAACTGGCATCGCATCTTCGAACAGATCGAATTCGGCCGCGTTCCGGTGGTATCCGTTCTGCACGGCGCGGTGGTCGGTGGCGGCCTCGAGCTGGCCTGCGCGACGCATGTGCGCGTCGCCGACCGCTCCGCTTACTACGGACTGCCTGAAGGGACGCGCGGCATCTTCGTTGGCGGCGGCGGCTCGGTGCGCATCCCGCGCGTCATCGGCGTATCGCGCATGATGGACATGATGTTGACGGGCCGTACCTACAGCGCGGAGGAGGGGCTGGCGTTAGGTCTGTCGCACTATCTCGTGGAGAAGGGCGAAGGCCTGAAGAAGGGCCTCGAGCTCGCCGGCAAGATCGCGACCAATACGGAGCGCACGAACTTCGCGATCATCCAGGCCCTGCCGCGCATCGCCGAATCCGATCGCGCGGCCGGCTATCTGATGGAATCGCTCACGGCGTCGCTGACGCAAAGCGGCGGTGAAGCAAAGGCGCGGCTCAAGGCGTTCCTGGAAAAGCGCGCGCCCAAGGTGGTGCGGGATTGAACGGCGGACAGGCGCTCAGGATCGCTTAGTATAAGAGAGCGCCGTCAGGGCGCCGGTCACGGGTAGGAAAATGTCGAAGGCCCTGCGAGAAGGTCGTCCCGATCCGGCTGCAGCCCCGTTCCGGCCCGTCCGCCTCGGTCCGCGCGACTATCTCATCGATCGCCGTACCGACGGCACGATTTACATGCGCTCGCCGCACGCACTCGGGCCTTATCCCGCAAAGCTGACCGAGCGCCTGGAGTTCTGGGCGGACAAGGCGCCCGACCGCGTATTCCTGGCCCAGCGCGATGAGCGCGGCGAATGGCGCAAGGTGACCTACGCGCAGGCGCGAACGCGAGCGCGTTCGCTTGCGCAGGCGCTCTTATCGCATGACGTGTCGCCCGATCACCCGCTCGCGATCCTCTCCGGCAACGATATCGAGCACGGGCTGCTCGCGTTGGGCGCGCTTTACGCGGGCGTGCCCTATGTGCCGATCTCGCCCGCGTATTCCCTGATCTCGCAGGATTACGGCAAGCTCCGGCACGTATTCGATCTGCTGACACCCGGCCTCGTGTTTGCGGCGGACGGCAATGCCTTCGGCCGTGCCATCGAAGCGGTCGTGCCGGCGCGCATGGAGGTGATCGTCACGCGCAATCCGATCGCGGGGCGGAAGTCGTCGCTATTCTCGGATCTCGTCGCCACAAAGCCGACATCCGCAGTCGACGCCGCACATGACAAGGTAGGCCCCGACACGATCGCGAAGGTCCTGTTCACCTCGGGCTCGACCGGTATGCCGAAAGGCGTGATCAACACGCAGCGCATGTGGTGCTCGAACCAGAAGATGATCCTCAGTCAGCTCGCCTATTTCGAGGACGAGCCGCCCGTGATCCTCGACTGGTCGCCATGGCACCACACCGCGAGCGGCAACCACAATTTCGGATTCATCGTCTACAATGGCGGCACCTGCTATATCGACGAGGGCAAGCCCGCCCCCGGTGCGATCGAGATCACCGTCAGGAATCTGCGCGAGGTCGCGACCACCTGGTACTTCACGGTACCGAAGGGTTATGAGGCGCTGCTTCCCTATTTCCGTTCCGATGCGGAATTGCGCCGCGTGTTCTTCAGCCGGCTCAGGGTGCTTTGGTTCGCGGGCGCGGCTCTTTCACAGTCGCTGTTCGACGAGATGCAGCGCCTCGCCGTCGAGACCTGCGGCGAGCGCATCCCGTTCCTCACCGGATTGGGCTCGACGGAAACCGCACCGATGGCGATCGCGCGCATGTGGCAGAGCAAGGACTCGACAAACATGGGCCTACCGGTGCCCGGCGTCGAGCTGAAGCTCGTGCCCAACAGCGGCAAGCTCGAAGTACGCGTGCGCGGTCCGAGCATTACGCCGGGCTATTGGCGGCAGCCGGAGCTCACCGCGCAGTCATTCGACGAGGAAGGCTTCTACAAGCTCGGCGATGCCGTGAAGTTCGAAGACCCGAACAATCCGGGGGAGGGGCTTCTGTTCGACGGCCGCGTCGCAGAGGACTTCAAGCTGTCGACCGGCACCTGGGTCAGTGTGGGTCCGCTGCGCGCGCGCTTCCTCGCCCATTTCGAGCCCTATGTGCGCGATGTCGTGATCGGCGGTGGCGATCGCGAAGAGATCGCCGTCCTGATCTTTCCCAACATCGACGCGTGTCGCGGACTCGCAAAGGACCTCGCGAAGGATGCGCCGGTTGCGCAGTTGATCGCGCATCCGGAAGTCGTAAAGGAATTCCGCGTCCGACTGAATTCGTTTGCCAAGACGAGCACGGGCAGCTCGAATCGCGTCTGCCGTGCCATCCTGCTGGAAGAATTGCCGTCCCTCGACGCCGGCGAGATGACCGACAAGGGATCGATCAATCAGCGCGCGGTGCTTTCCCGGCGCGCCGCGCAGGTCGATGAACTTTACGCGAAGCACCCGTCCGGCAAAGTATTCGTGATCGACAGAAAGAACTGACCCATGGATTGCAAAGGACACGCCGCGATCGTCACCGGCGGAGGCTCGGGCCTTGGCGCCGCGACCGCAATGGCATTGGCAGCGGCCGGCGCGAAGGTCGCGGTACTCGACGTGAACCTCGACGGAGCGAAATCGGTCGCGGCCAAGATCAAGGGGCTCGCGGTCCGCTGCGACGTCACCGATCCGGACGGCGCCGTCGCGGCCGTCAAAGAAGCGCGCGACAAGCACGGCGCCGCACGCATCCTCGTGAATTGTGCGGGTATCGGCACGCCGCGCCGCATCGTCGGTCGCGACGGCCCGATGCCGCTCGGCGAATTCGAGAAGGTGATCAAGGTCAACCTGATCGGCACCTTCAATCTCATGCGCTTGTTCGCAGCCGACCTGCAGGCGCTTCCGCCGCTCGAGGAAGGCGAGCGCGGCGTGATTGTGTCCACCGCCTCGGTTGCGGCTTACGAGGGCCAGATCGGGCAGGCGGCCTACTCGGCCTCCAAAGGCGGTATCGTCGCGCTCACCTTGCCGGCCGCACGCGAGTTCGCCCAGTTCGGCATTCGCGTGAACGCGATCGCGCCGGGCATTTTTGCGACGCCGATGCTCGCCTCATTGCCTGAGGAGGCGCAGCAAAGTCTCGCCCAGCAGGTCCCGTTCCCGAAACTGCTCGGCAAGCCCGAGCAATACGCGGAGCTCGTGATGCATCTCGTCGCCAACCGCTACATCAACGGCGAGGTGATTCGTATCGACGGCGCGATGCGCATGGGGCCGCGCTGAGGGATGCTGGCTGTCAGGCGCGAAGTCCGCATCGAATGGGGCGATTGCGATCCGGCCGGCATCGTCTTCTATCCGCGCTATTTTGCGATGTTCGACAGCAGCACGAGCGCACTCGTCGAGCGGGCGCTCGGGATGCGGAAGTACGAAGCGCAACGGACGTTCGACTTCGCCGGATTTCCGCTCGTTTCGACACGCGCGAAGTTCCTGATCGCCAACCGCTACGGCGAAGATCTCGTGATAGAGACTCAAGTCGGTGAGGTCCGCCGCTCGAGCTTCGACATCGTGCATCGTTTGTTGAAGAACGGCGCGCTGACGGTCGACGCTTCCGAGACGCGCGTCTGGGTCGGGCCATTCGCCGCCCCTCGCGGCGAGTTCAGGGCGCAGCCGATTCCGTCGGAGGTCGTCGAACGTTTCACAACGGCGGAGAAGGTGTCGGGCTGACGTCAGGCGTCGTCTTCGTCCGATGTTGCCGGACCGACCGCTTCGACGACACCCTGCAACAGTCGCAGAAGCTCACGCCGGCCGTCCTCGCCGATCTTCGCCGACACACGCCGCTCATGGGCCGCGTTGATTTCCGCGAGCTTCGCCATGAGCGCTGCTCCGCTTTCGGTCAGATGCAGCGCGTAGGAGCGGCGGTCCGTCGCCACCGGAACGCGCTTCGCGAACCCGCGGCTTTCCAGTGAATCGAGTAGGGCCACGAGATTCGCCCGTTTGATACCGAGCGCCGCGCTGACTTGCGATTGGCGCAGGCCGGGATTCAACTCGATCACGGTCAGGACCGCATATTGTGCGGGGCGGATGTCCACCTCTGCGTAGCTGCGGAGAAAATCCTGAAAGGCGGCAAGCTGCGCTCGGCGGAGCATGTAGCCCACGACTTGCGGCAGACGGCCGAGATTGATCGCCGCATCGCCGTTCGTCTCGGGACGTCGAGCCGGGCGTTTCGGCCGTAGCGCTGCTGCCTTGCTCATCCGGTTACCGATAGCGAAAAGCGGTTCGGCGCGAAAGCGTCATGACGTGGGCCTGGAGTGAGCCCTCGTGGGCGCGCCTCATGCCGTGCCCCAGATCTGATCGGCGACGCTGACCACGAGCGAAAGCTTCGCCCACTGCTCGTCCTCGGTGAGCAGGTTCCCTTCCTCGGTGGAGGCGAAGCCGCACTGCGGCGAAAGGCAGAGCTGCTCGATCGGCGCATACCTGGTCGCCTCGTCGATGCGCCGCTTGATGTCATCGGGCTTTTCCAGCGCGCCCGACTTGGACGTGACGAGGCCGAGAACGATCCGCTTCTCGCCCCTGGGCACGAAGCGTAGCGGCTCGAACCCGCCCGCACGATCGGTGTCGTACTCCAGGAAGTACCCGTCGTAGTTCACTATGCCGAACAGAACTTCTGCCACTGGCTCGTATCCGCCTTCTGAAATCCAGGTCGAGCGAAAGTTGCCGCGGCAGACATGCGTCGTGATCACCATGTCGTTCGGCTTTTCGGCGATCGCGTAGTTGATGACCTGGGCGTAGATGCCGGGCAGCTTCTCCACCTCCTCGCCGCGCTCGCGCGCCCGCTGCAGTTGTTCCGCCGAACAGAGATACGCCCACACGGTGTCATCGAGCTGCAAATAGCGGCAACCGGCGTCGTAGAACGCTCGCACGGCCTCGCGATAGACCTTGCCGAGGTCGTCGAAGAACTCCGCCATGTCCGGATACGCGCGTTCGCTGATGCTCCTGCGCCCGCCGCGGAAGTGCAGCACCGGCGGCGCCGGGATGGTCATCTTCGCCGTGGCCTTGGTGGCGGCTTTCAGGAATTTGAAATGCTCGAGAAACGCGTGGTCTTGCGGAAAACCAAGCTTGCCCGCTACGCGAACGTTTTCCGACTTTGTTTGCACGCCCTTGAACTGGATTCCCTGGGCGGTCTCGTAGAGTTCGGCGCCATCCAACAGGTCGAAGAAGTCGAAATGCCACCAGGCGCGGCGATATTCGCCGTCGGTGATTGCTTGCAGCCCAACCTCCTCCTGCTTCTTCGCGAGCAGGCGGATTTCTTCTTCCTCGACGGCCTTGAGCTGCTCGGCCGTCAATTCGTGTTTTTCGCGCTTGGCACGCGCCGCCGCGAGTTTGCGCGAGCGCAGCAGACTGCCGACGTGGTCGGCCCGAAACGGCGGTCTGGTCTGTGCCATTTCCCGGATCCTCGGTGGGGCTCGGCAGACTATCCCACCTCGGGCGGCGATGGTGGGCCGCCCCCCATTCCGCGTTGTCGCGGGGCGCTCAGCCGCCTTCCTATCTCTCGGGGCTTGAGTTAGGTTCCGCCTGACCCCCGGTAACAGCTGGCCCGCGTCAGGAGGTTACGAAAAGCTATGGCGTACAAGAACCTGGAGGAGAAGCTCAAGGCGGCCGGAAATCCGGTCCAGATGCTGCGGAATTCGCAGATCGGCGCATACGTCTACCCGGTCGTGGCGCCGGAATTCACGAACTGGCGCGACGAGCAGCGGGCATGGGCGCAGACCTGCGTCCTGTACGACCAGTCGCACCACATGGTGAACCTGTTTGTGCGGGGCAAGGACGCACTCAAGCTGCTGTCGCATCTCGCCACAAACTCGTTCAAGAACTTCACGGTCAACAAGGCGAAGCAATTCGCGCCGGTGAGTTACGACGGCTACGTGATCGGCGACGGCATCCTGTTTTACATGGGGGAGAACGATCTCCTTTACGTCGGTCGCAATCCGGCAGCCAACTGGATCGAATTCCACGCCAAGACCGGCGGCTATGACGTGCAGACGGAGTACGACGACCGCTCGCCGTCACGCCCGATGGGGAAACCGGTCTTACGCAAGTTCTACCGCTACCAAATTCAGGGGCCGAACGCCGAGCAGGTCATCACCAAGCTCAACGGCGGCCCCTTCGCAGGAATCAAGTTCTTCAATATGGGTGAGATCAAGATCGCCGGCCGCAAAGTGCGTGCGCTTCGCCACGGCATGGCCGGAGCTCCGGGCCTGGAAGTCTGGGGACCCTATGAGCAGGGCGATGAGATCAAGGCGGCGATCCTCGACGCCGGCAAGGACTTTGGCATGGTACCGGTTGGTGCGCGCGCGTACGCCACCAACACGCTCGAGTCCGGCTGGATTCCCTCGCCGGTACCGGCGGTCTACACCGGCACCAAGATGAAGCCCTACCGCGAGTGGCTGCCGATCACGAGTTACGAGGCGAATGCGAGCCTCGGCGGCAGCTTCGTCTCGAGCAAGATCGAGGACTACTACACGACGCCCTACGAACTCGGCTATTCCGGCTTCACCAAGTTCGACCACGACTTCATCGGTATGGAAGCGCTGAAGGCGATGGAGGGCAAGGTCCGTCGCACCAAGGTGACCTTCGCTTGGGACAACAAGGACGTTGTCAGAATCCTCGAGTCGATGTTCGCCCCTTACGGTGAGAACTACAAGACGATCGACCTGCCGCTATCGAACTACGCGTCGAGCTCCTTCGACTCGATCACGCACGGCGGCAAGGTGGTCGGCGCTTCGATGTTCAGCGGCTACAGCTCCAACGAGCGCAAGATGCTGTCGCTCGGCTTCGTCGAAGAACAGTACGCAAAGCCCGGCACCCAGCTCACGCTTGTGTGGGGCGAAGAGAACGGCGGCACCAAGAAGACCACGGTCGAGCGCCACAAGCAGACCGAGTTGAAGGTGATGGTCGGACCGACGCCATACGCGCAGCAGGCGCGTGAGACGTATCACGAAGGGTGGCGTACGGCTGCCAACCAGTAAGGGCGTTCACTTTGATGATGAAGGGCCGGCCATGCAGCCGGCCTTTCACTTTTTGCTGATTATTTTCGCAACCGTCGGGTAACGAAGCGGGCCTTTGCCGCGTACCCCTCACGGGGCCCACGGATTGCGCACTTTTCGGAACTGTCGCGCGTGCTGTCCGTTGTGTTGATTGGCTGCTGAAGCAGGGTGTCAGGAGCGTGTCTCAACAAGGTTGCCCCGCGTCAACTTGACGGGGTAAGCAATCGCAAGCTGCGCTGCGCCCTCAAGCATAAGTCGCTCCGCGGTCGGAACGGGAGGGAATGATGAGCGCCGTGTCCCAGGCAATCGATCGCGGCCGAGCCGCGGCACAGCCGGAATCTGCCCGCGATACCCGCGCGCGTTGGCTCGAGGCATTCCGCGCGGTCCGCGGCGAGACCGAGCGGCGCGCGTCGCCTCTCTCGCCGGAAGATCAGCAGATCCAGTCGATGCCCGACGCGAGCCCGACCAAGTGGCATCGCGCGCACACGACCTGGTTCTTCGAGCAGTTCCTGCTCGTCCCGAACGTCCCTGGATACACAGTCTTCGACGAGCGCTTCGCCTTCCTATTCAACTCCTATTATGTCGCCGCGGGTCCCCGTCATGCTCGTCCGCGGCGCGGCCTCATCACGCGGCCGACTTGCGACGACGTCGCCGCTTTTCGTGCGCACGTCGATGGCGCTGTAGCGGACCTGATCACGAACGCGCCGGATCCCGTGTTTGCGAAGATCGTGCCCGTCCTCGAAATCGGGCTGCACCACGAGCAGCAGCATCAGGAATTGATCAGCACCGATATTCTCCACGCCTTCGCGCAAAATCCGACTGATCCCGTCTATCAGCGCGATTGGCGGATGCCCACCGCGGCGGGCAAGCGGCAATTCGTCGATCTGCCTGCGGGCGTCCATTCCATCGGTCACAGCGGCGAGGGTTTTTGCTTCGACAACGAGGAGCCCGCGCACCGCGAGTTGATCGAGCCGGTCAAGATTTCGCGCTCGCTTGTCACCAACCGCGAGTGGCTCGAGTTCATCGCCGGTGGCGGATATTCCACCGCCTCGCTTTGGCTGTCCGACGCCTGGGCCATGATCGGCGCCGAAGGCTGGAACGCACCGGGCTATTGGCGCGAGCGGGACGGCAAGTGGTTTCAGTTCACGCCCGCCGGGTTGCGTCCAGTCGATCCGGCGGCGCCCGTGTGTCATGTGAGCTACTACGAGGCCGATGCGTTCGCGCGCTGGGCCGGCAAGCATCTGCCCACCGAGTCCGAATGGGAGGTGGCAGCGCGCCACGACCTGATCGACGACGCCTTCGGCATCGTCTGGCAGTGGACGCGGAGCGCGTACCTTCCTTATCCCGGCTATCGCGCTCCGGCTGGCGCGATTGGTGAGTACAATGGAAAGTTCATGGTCAACCAGATGGTGTTGCGCGGCTCCTCATTCGCAACGCCTGAAGGCCACGCGCGCCTGACCTACCGCAACTTCTTCTATCCGCCGCACCGGTGGCAATTCACCGGGCTTCGTCTCGCCGAATACGGCGGTTGATCCAACTTCGCTGCGCGGATTTCCGGGAGCAGGAGATATTCATGACCTCGCTCGCAAATGCTTTGCTTCGCTCCGAGCCGGAGGAGGACGCGCGCGCAGCTTTTGCCCGCGACGTGGTCACCGGCTTGACCGCGTCGCGCAAGACCCTCCGACCGAAATATTTCTACGATGAGGAAGGTTCGCGCCTGTTCGAAGAGATCACCCAGGTCCCGGAGTATTACCCGACGCGCACCGAGATCGGCATTCTGGAAAAATACGGCAGGGACATTGCGCAGCTCATTCCCGCCGGCGGCGCGCTTGTCGAGTTCGGTAGCGGTTCGAGCGTGAAGATCCGCACGATTGTGCGCGCGCTCGACAAGCTCGAAGTCTACGTGCCGGTCGACATCTCTGCGGACTTCCTCGTGGGCGAGGCTGCGGCGCTGCAAGGCGACTTTCCGAAGATACGGGTGCTTCCGGTCGCAGCCGATTTCACCCGGCCGTTCGCGCTGCCCGCCGCGGCGGCGAGGCGACCGCGCGTCGGATTCTTTCCGGGCTCCACGATTGGCAACTTCGAGCCAGGCGAGGCCGAGAATTTCCTGCGCCACGCAGCGCGCATTCTCGGCTCCGGCGCGCATTTCGTCATCGGAGTCGACCTGATCAAGGACGCCCGCGTCCTGCACGCGGCCTACAATGACGCCGCCGGCGTGACCGCGCGGTTCAATCTGAATTTGCTCGCCCGCATCAACCGCGAGCTTGGCGCGAATTTCGATCTCGACGCATTCGAACACTGCGCAATCTTCAACGACAAGCGCTCGCGCGTCGAGATGCATCTCGTCAGCCGCGCGCGCCAGCGCGTGTCGGTGTACGGCCGCAAGGTCGAATTCGAGGCGGGGGAAACGATCCACACCGAGTGCAGCTACAAATACACGCTGTCGGGCTTCGGCGCGCTCGCGCGCCGCACTGGCTGGACTCCGGTGCAGAGCTGGACCGACGAGCGCGGATATTTCTCGGTCCATGCCCTCGCGTTGCGCGAACGCCCGCATTGAAGGCTTGCGCGTTCGGCATGCGACCGATCGCGCCAGATGACATCCGCTCCGCGACCCTCTAGAACCGCGCCCTGATCAGGAAAGGGGCGCGGGCTCATGAAGATTGTCGGTTTTGAAGCGAAGGAAGGCCTGCGCCTTGGCGTGGTGGAAGGCGATCAGGTCATCGACCTGCAGGCGGTGGATGCGAATCTCCCCGCGGATCTCCGGCAGGTTCTCACGAAAAGCAGCGACCTGAAGTCGCTCGCGGACCTTGCCAAGCGCGCCCCGGCGTCCGCCCGCAAGCCATTGAAAGGCTTGAAATATGCGCTGCCGGTGGCCAGCCCCGGCAAGGTCATCTGCCTCGGACTGAACTACCTCGAGCACGTCAAGGAAGGTGTCAACCGCGACAACATCCCGAAATTCCCGACGATCTTCATGCGCTGCACGACGTCGCTTGTCGCGCACGAGCGGCCGACGATCCGGCCGCGCGTTTCCGAGACGTTCGATTACGAGGCCGAGCTCGTGCTGATCGTCGGCAAGCGCGCGCGGCATCTGACCATGAGCAATGCGTATGCCTGCATTGCGGGTTACTCGTGCTTCAACGACGGCTCGATCCGCGAGTTCCAGCGCCGTACCACGCAGTGGGATATGGGCAAGAATTTCGACGCGACCGGCGGCTTCGGTCCGTGGATGGTGACGGCGGACGAGTTGCCCGCAGGCGCCAAGGGCCTGAAGATCGAAAGCCGCCTCAACGGCCAGCTCATGCAGTCGGACAACACCGACAACATGATGTTCCCGATCGCCGAGACGCTCGTCGACATCACCCAGGGCATGACGCTCGAGCCCGGCGACCTCGTCGTTACCGGGACGCCATCAGGAGTCGGCTTCGCGCGCAAGCCGCCGGTATGGATGAAAGCCGGCGACACGATCGAGATCGAGATCGAGAAGGTCGGTCTGCTCAGGAATCCGGTGGAAGACGAGAAATAACTCCGCTCTGCAGGGCTGAGCCACCCTGCAGCCTTCGGAACAGCTTCGTCGAGGCCGCAACGGTTGCGCCTGGGCCGCGCCCATCCGAGTGCTCGCTTTTCTCGACTGCGATGCCGTTATACTTTGCTCCGGCGATGAATGTCGACCGGTCGAAGAGACTCCAGTGGGGCCGCGACTCGTTCGGGCGGCGCAGTTGGGCGGAGGCCTATCGAGCGCTCTCGCAGATTGATGATGCCGAACCGCTCGCTGTTGAGGATCTCGAATGCCTCGCCACGGCGGCGTATCTGATCGGCCGCGATGACGACTATTTGAAGTCCCTTGAGCGGGCGCACCACGCTCATTTGACGGCCGGCGACACCGAGCGGGCGGCGCGTTGCGCGTTCTGGATCGGGCTCCGGCTCGTCTTCCGCGGCGAGATGGGCCCGGCGACCGGATGGTTCGGCCGCGCGCGGCGCCTGCTCGAGGAGCATGCGCGCGACTGCGTCGAGCAGGGTTACCTGATGCTGCCCCTCGTCGAGCAGCATCTCGGGGGCGGCAAGTGGGCGGAGGCATCCGATTTCGCGGCGCAGGCGGCCGCGATCGGCAGCCGCTTCCGCGATCCTGAGCTCGTGTCCATCGCTCTGCATTTGCAGGGGCGCGCGCTGTTGCGTTCGCAAAAGGTCGAGCAGGGCCTGGCGCTGCTGGACGAGTCGATGGTGTCGGTGACCGCCGGCGAGCTGTCCCCCATCGTGACCGGGCTCGTGTACTGCAGCGTGATCGACGCCTGTCAGCAGGTGTACGCGTTTCGCCGCGCCGGTGAATGGACGGCCGCGCTGGCGCGCTGGTGCGCCGAGCAGCCGGAGCTCGTTGCCTTCACCGACCAGTGCTTGGTGCATCGCTCCGAGATTTTGCAGCTGCACGGTGCCTGGAACGATGCGATCGAGGAGGCGAGGCGCGCCTGCACGCGATTTGCGAATCGGGACGATCAGCGGATCTCGGCCGCGGCCTATTATCAGCAGGGAGAGGTTCATCGGC
>DATBJU010000147.1:0-15213 GCA_036556265.1 Xanthobacteraceae bacterium
CCAGCGGATAGCGCGAGGAGAAATCCTGCGCGAGGCGCACGAGCGCGTCGTAGATCGCCTGGTCACCGTGCGGATGGAAATTGCCCATCACGTCGCCGACGATCTTCGCGGATTTCTTGAAAATGCCGCCCGGATCAAGCCGCAAGAGCCGCATGCCGTAGAGGATGCGGCGATGCACGGGCTTCAGCCCGTCGCGCGCGTCCGGCAGCGCGCGGTGCATGATCGTGGAGAGCGCGTAGGCGAGATAGCGCTCTTCCAGCGCGCTTTTCAGCTCGACGACTTCGATGCCCTTGTCGGGCGAGGAAGGGGGAATCACTCGTTTGCCCATGGCTCAGCCGTAACCCCGCTCAAGTACAGGAACAAGGCGCAATAACGCTGTGATCGTGATTTCCGAAGGCGGTTGCGCTATCGTGTCATTGTCTCTCTCACCCGGAGCGAGCCATGCGCAAGCTCTTCTTTGTTGCCGGCGCAATTGGTCTTGCGGCGATCTCCACACACGCGCGCGTCGCAGCTCAGAGCCCCGCAATTCAGAGCCCCATTGCCGGCAACCATCCGGCTGCGGCGATCACTGCCCGTCCGGTGTCCCCCGACGTCAAGTATCAGATGTTCTTACCGACTGGGACGCCGGTACGCCCCTCGGTCGGTCTCGATTTGAAGGAAGCGGGCAAGGCGAGCTTCAAGAACGAGTCGAAACAAGAGAAGAACGAGCCCACATCAGGCAAGCCTCAGCCCAAGCATTGACTCCGCCTGCCCGCTACCCTCGCGCGACCGCTGACACGAATGCTGCCCGTGCGTCAGGCAGGGAGAGCCCGCGCGGCTCGAAGACCCGCCGCAACAGGAAGAACTCCGTGAGCGCGAAGCCGGCCGCCACGTCGGCGGCATCCGCGCTGGCGCTGGTCCCGCTGAGAAAACTCGGCAGCCGAAGCAACTGCTCCTTCCACGGCTCGCCCGCTTCCCGCGACACGGCGCGCCCGGACCTCGGCGACACGTAGATCAGCTCGTCGGCTCCCCCTGTCGCTGCGCACTCGCCGAGATCGAGGCCGAATCCAAGCTCGGCGAGCAATTGCAGTTCGAAACGAACGAGCAGCGGTGCGGCGATCGACGGCTCGTCGAGATGATCGACGATCAGGCAAAGCGCATCGTAAAGGGGCAAATGCGGGTCGCGTTCCGGCAGCAGCCGCAGCAGCGCCGCGAGCGTCTGCATTCCGTAGCTTGCAGCCGCCGACGCCATCAGACGATCCGCCCGTAAGACGGTGCCTTCGATTACATAGTTGCCGAGGTGCTCATCGAGCCGCGCGCGCCAGACGGCACGCACACTGTTCCCTGGCTGCAGATACGGTTTCATGCGCCGTGATACACCGCCGCGCACAAGCCCAAGGTGCCGGCCGCGCGCAGCGGTCATCAGCTCGACGATTACGCTCGTCTCGCCGTGGCGGCGGACGCCGAGAATGATTCCTTCGTCAGTCCATTCCATGCGATTGACCGCTTAGTCCTTGGGAAACTCCAATCCGGCCGCACGGTAGCGTTCCGGATCGTTCTCCCAATCCTCTCGCACTTTCACGTGCAGGAACAAGTGCACCTTGCGCTCGAGTGAGGCCGCGAGTTCCTTGCGCGCGTCCATCGAGATCGCTTTGATCATGCGCCCACCTTCGCCGAGCACGATCTTCCGCTGGCTCTCGCGCTCGACGAAGATCGTCTGCTCGATACGCACCGAACCGTCCTTCAGTTCCCTCCAGGAATCGGTTTCGACCGTGGACTGATAGGGCAGCTCCTCGTGCAGGCGCAGATACAATTTCTCGCGCGTCACCTCCGCCGCCATGAGCCGTTCCGGAAGATCGGAAATCTCGTCGGCCGGATAGTGGTGCGGGCCCGCGGGCACTGACTCGGCAAAATAATTCAGCACGTCGTCGACACCGTCGCCGCTCGCCGCCGAAATCATGAAGATGCGATCGAAGCGCGCGAGCCGGTTCGCCTCGTCCGCGAGTGCGAGCAGCGACTCCCGCGGCACCAGATCTATCTTATTGATAATACATACTTTTTGTGGCGCGTGATCGGCCAGGCGGTTGATGATCGCTCGCGCATCCTCGTCGAGACCCTTCTTCGCGTCGATCAGCAGCGCGACAAGATCCGCATCTCCCGCACCACTCCAGGCAGCCTGAACCATTGCGCGGTCCAGCCGTCGGCGCGGCGTGAAAATTCCCGGCGTGTCCACGAAAACGATCTGCGCGCCTCCACGCATAGCAATGCCGCGCACCGGACTGCGCGTCGTCTGCACCTTCGGCGTGACGATCGAAACCTTGGCGCCCACCAATCGATTGAGCAGTGTGGACTTGCCGACGTTGGGCGCTCCCACGAGCGCGACGAAACCGCAGCGCATGTCCGCTGGCCGCGGCTCAGGCATCTTCCGGTACCGCGCCGACAATGCCCTCGCGTGACAACATGGCGGCGGCTGCGGCCTGTTCCGCATCGCGCTTCGAAGCGCCTTCGCCTTCCGTCGCTACGAAGCCAGGCAATTCCACCGCCACGCGGAATTCCGGCTTGTGGTCCGGCCCGCGCCGCTCCTTCTCGCGGTAGACGGGCGCCGGGAGTCCCCGGCCCTGTGCCCACTCCTGCAATGTCGTCTTCGCGTCGCGCAGCGGCCGGTGCGGCTCCAGCATGCGTTCGCGCCAATAGCGCTCGATCAGTTGCTCGGCAGCCGCGTAGCCGCCGTCCAGAAACACGGCACCGATCAGTGACTCGCACACATCCGCGAGGATCGCACTCTTGCGCCGCCCGCCGGAATTTACCTCGCCCCCGCCGAGTCGAATGTGCGGACCCAAGTCCATCACGACCGCGGCCTCCGCGCACGCCTCGCGTCGCACCAGGTCGGCCAGCCGCCGGGACAACTCGCCTTCCTCGGCCTTGGGAAATGCGCGGAACAGAAGATCGGAGATCACGAGGCCGAGCACGTGATCGCCGAGAAACTCCAGCCGCTGATAGCTCTCAGTCCGTTTTCGAGCGCCACTCACCGCGCTCACGTGCGTCAGGGCATGCTCCAGCAACTTCGGGTCGGAAAAGCGATGTCCGATCCGCTCTTCGAGCGCGGATGTGGACTTCTTCCGCTTCATCGCACCAGCATGAACAGCCGGCTCCAGCGCACCGAGACCGGCCAGGTCCAGATCTCCCAAGCGTGCCGGCCTTCTTCGATCGAGAAGAAGATGATTTCGGCGCGCCCGACGATATTTTCAAACGGGACGTAACCGACCTGGGCGAGAACGCGACTGTCCGTCGAGTTGTCACGGTTGTCGCCCATCATGAAGTAGTGGCCCGGAGGGACTTCGTAGACCGGCGTGTTGTCGTAGAAGCCACTATCGACAAGGTCGAGCGTTTCGTAAGTGACGCCGTTCGGCAGAGTCTCGCGCCAACGCCGGATGCGCTGGCGGCGCCCGTCGGGCTCCTCCGAGACATAGTCGGATGTGCGCTCGCGCTTTATTGCCTCGCCGTTGATGTGCAGGACCCCGTTCAGCATCTGAATGCGATCACCGGGGAGCCCGATCACCCGCTTGATGTAGTCGGTCGAATTGTCCTTCGGCAGTTTGAAAACGACCACGTCGCCACGCTTCGGTTCTCCCGCCCAGATGCGCCCCGAGAACAGGTTCGGCGAGAACGGCAACGAAAAACGGCTGTATCCATACGTGTATTTCGACACGAACAGGTAGTCGCCGATCAGCAGCGTCGCGACCATCGAACCGGACGGAATGTTGAACGGCTGAAACAGGAAAGTCCGGATCACAAGCGCAATCAGCAGCGCGTGAAAGATCACGCGCACGGTCTCGGCGAAACCGCTTTCCTTCTTCTGTTTTGTGGCCATGCTCATGGGACGGTTGGTTCCGTCGCGTATAGACGCCCGCGACGCAGGAGGCAATGCAGGTCAGCCCCCGTTATTCTGCACGGCGGAGATCACGACGATCGCCTGCGCCAGCGGCCATTCGTCGCTGATTGTGAGATCGATACGCGCTTCGCATCCTGGCGGAGTGATTGCTTGCAGCCGACGCAACGCACCGCCGGTGAGCTGCATCGTCGGCCGTCCTGACGGAAGATTGATCACACCCATGTCGCGCCACCATACGCCGCGCCGCATGCCCGTGCCCAGCGCCTTGGCACATGCCTCCTTCGCCGCAAATCGCTTCGCATACGTCGCCATCGGGTGCGCGCGGCGTTCAGCGCGTGCGCGTTCCGCCTCGGTAAAGATGCGATCAAGAAAGCGATCACCGTGTCGCCCAATCACCTTCTCGATCCGGCGGATGTCCGTAATGTCGGACCCCATGCCGATGATCATGCGGCCTTCCCTCGCGCGCGCGCGCGGCCTCGATCCATGGCAGCACGGAACGTCCGAATGACCGGCTCGAGCCCTGTGAACAACGCCTCGCCCACCAGGAAGTGTCCGATGTTCAGCTCGACGATTTCCGGCAACGCAGAGATCGATTCTGCTGTTGCGAAATCGAGTCCGTGACCGGCATGCACTTCGAGTCCCAGGCCGGCTGCCTGTCGCGCGGCCGCCCGAATCTTTTCAAATTCGGACTGCGCTCGAACGTTGTCGGCCTCGACGACTGCTTCACACCACGCGCCGACATGGATCTCAATCACCGGAGCACGAAGCCGCGCCGCCGCTTCGACCTGGCGCGGATCACCGACGACAAACAGCGAGACACGAATACCCGCGTCGGACAGCCTGGCTACGACCGGCGCCAACTGATTGTGCTGGCCGGCTGCGTCGAGCCCGCCTTCCGTGGTCCGCTCCTCGCGCCGCTCCGGTACGAGGCAGGCGGCGTGCGGAGCGGTCGCGAGCGCGATCCGGAGCATTTCCTCGGTTGCGGCCATTTCGAAATTCAGCGGCGCCGAAACCTCTGCCTTGATCCGGCGCACGTCCTCGTCGCGGATATGGCGGCGGTCCTCGCGCAAATGCACGGTGATGCCGTCAGCGCCCGCTGCGACCGCCGCCTTCGCCGCGCGCAACGGGTCCGGGTGCCGGCCACCGCGCGCGTTGCGGAGCGTCGCCACGTGATCGATGTTCACGCCGAGCCGGATCGGCCGTACTTCAGCCATTGACGCGCTCGGCCGCGGACACGACCGCCTTGGTGCGCAGTTGCGCAATGATCGCGTTGAGGTGCTTAACGTCGTACACCTCGACGTCGATCGTGAGTTCCGTGAAGTCCGGTGCGCGCCGCGCCATACGAATATTGTCGATGTTCCCCGCGTGGTCGCTGATCACCTGCGCGATCTGCGCGAGGGTGCCTGGTGCATTCGACGCGGTCACCAGGATCTGCGCCGGAAACCGCTGCGGCGCCGCTTCATCCACATCCCAGCGCACGTCGAGCCACTGCTCGGGCTTTTCGTCGAATTCCTTCAGGCTCGGCGACTGAATCGGATAAATCGTAATTCCCTCACCCGGTGTCAGAATCCCGACAATGCGATCGCCGGGAAGAGCCCCACCCTTGGGCGAAAAGCGCACCGGGAGATCCCCATTGATGCCGCGGATCGGGATGGGGGACGAAGGCGCGCCTGGGACGTCGCCACCACGGAAACCCGGCATCCGAAATTTCAGGCTCGCGGCCCTCGCCAGAGCGAACCAACCTTCGCTGCGCGGAGCCTTCTCCGGCGCCTTTCGCTCACCGCGCCAATCCGGATGCACCGCCTTCACCACGTCGTCCGCTCGCATTTCGCCGCGGCCGACCGAAGAGTAGACGTCATCGAGCGAGGCGCGGGCCAGTCTCGACAATGAAGCCTGCAACCGCTCCTCCGAGAACGGCCTCCCCGCACGTACGAACGCGCGCTCGATCACGCGCCGGCCGAGGCCGGTGTATTGCTTTCGCACCGCAGACCGTGTCGCACGGCGAATGGCGGCGCGCGCCTTGCCGGTGACGACGATCGACTCCCACGCGGCCGGCGGAGTGTGACCCTTGCCGCGAATAATCTCGACCTCGTCGCCCGTCAGCAGCTCCGACACAAGCGGCGCAACCTTGCCGTTGATCTTGCAGCCGATCGCGTTATTGCCGACATCGGTGTGGACCGCATAGGCGAAATCGATCGGCGTGGCCTTGCGCGGCAACGCGATCAGCCGTCCCTTCGGAGTGAAGCAAAAGACCTGATCGTGGAAGAGCTCGAGCTTCGTATGCTCCAGGAATTCTTCCGGGTTCGATCCTTCGGCAAGCAGCTCGATCGTACGTCGCAGCCACGCGTAGGCGCCCGAGTCGCGCGACAGCATTTCGGTAGGCGATCCCTCGTTGTCCTTGTAAAGCGCGTGCGCGGCAATCCCGTACTCCGCGACGTCTTCCATCGCACGGGTGCGCACCTGCAGCTCGACGCGCTGTCTTCCCAGACCGACCACCGTCGTATGGATTGAGCGGTAGTCGTTTTGCTTCGGCGTCGAGATGTAGTCCTTGAACCGTCCCGGCACGACCGGCCAGCGCGTGTGCACGACACCGATCGCCCGGTAGCATTCCTCGATCGATCCCACGACGACACGGAAGCCGTAGATGTCGGAGAGCTGCTCGAAGCCGATCGCTTTCCGCTCCATTTTCTTCCAGATCGAGTAGGGCCTCTTCTCGCGACCTTTGACCCGCGCGCGGATGCGCTTCGCCGCGAGCGCGCCGGTAAGCTCGCCCTCGATTTCTTCGATCAAGTGCTTGTTCTTTTCCCGCAGCGCGACGAGCCGCGCCTCGATCGAGCGGTACGCATCGGGCGAGAGCTGACGGAACGACAGGTCCTCGAGTTCCTCACGCATGTCATGCATGCCCATGCGCGCGGCGAGCGGGGCATAGATATCGAGTGTCTCTTCGGCGATGCGGTTGCGTTTGTCCTCGGGGACGTATTGCAGCGTCCGCATATTGTGCAGCCGGTCCGCGAGCTTGACGAGCAGCACCCGCACATCGTCGGCGATTGCAAGCAAGAGCTTGCGCAGATTCTCCGCCTGCTCGGCGCGCTTGGAGACGAGATCGAGCTTCTTGATCTTGGTGAGTCCGTCCACGAGATCGCCGATGTCTTTGCCGAACTTGCGGCTGATCTCGGCGCGCGTCGCGCGCGTATCCTCGATGGTGTCGTGCAGCAGCGCGGCGACGATCGTGGAGTCGTCGAGTTTGAGGTCGGTGAGGATCGCCGCGACCTCCAGCGGGTGCGAGATATAAGGAGCACCGGACGCACGCGTCTGCGCGCCGTGCGCCTTCATCGCATAGACGTACGCCCGGTTGAGCAGCGCCTCGTCCGTGTTCGCGTTGTAACGGCGCACGCGCTCGACCAGTTCGTACTGGCGCATGATCGGGCGACCGCTCGGTCCACCCGTTTTGGAAGTGTGCTCAAGTACTTCCATTGGCTCCTTCACGGCCGCGGGGCTGTGTCAGTGGCCACGGCTGCGTGCCAGAAAATATCATGTTACCGGGCCGTTCGCGAATTCAGCCAGGAAGTGTACCGGCAATCGGTATCGAAAAACGAAACGGCCCGGAATACCGGGCCGTCTGACCGCTAGCCAATGCAAAGAAAGGACTATTCGCCTTCCTCTTCGGGCGTTTGTTCCGGCGGCACGAGGCCCTGGAGACCGGCGAGCAGCTGCTCCTCCGTCATCCGGTCCATCTGCACGTCCGCGTCGTCGCTGTCCGGAGCCGCCGTGCCGGCGATAAGCGGCACCGACTCGGGCTCGGGCTCGTCGACCTCCGTGTATTTCTGGAGGGAGTGGATCAGCTCTTCCTTCAGATCCTGCGGCGAGATGGTTTCGTCGGCGACCTCACGCAACGCAACGACCGGGTTCTTGTCGTTGTCGCGATCAACGGTGATCTGCGATCCCGCCGAAATCATCCGCGCGCGGTGACTCGCGAGCAACACGAGCTCGAACCTGTTTTCTACTTTGTCGATGCAGTCTTCGACGGTCACGCGGGCCATCGTCACAACCTCCGCAGGCGAGCTTTGCTGGATTCGCGTTGCATATAACGATTGCAGCGAACCAAAGCAAGGTCGGTTCGCCCCGGCAGGACTCCCCGCAAGTTACTATGGCAGCGGCAAAATCTGCCGCGACGTCGGCGATCGTGCGTGTCGCGCCATGCGGTCCACGCTACGAATGGTTTACGATGCCAAACATTGCGCTCGGCAGCTCCGACAAAATTCGAATACTCACAATCCGCGGTTGCGACTTCACCTGCCTTGGTTCGGCTTCAAAGCTCTGCTAGGCACGCTCCCCATTCGCCGATTGCGGCGCCATAGATCGACGTTTATTGCGAGTGCCACCATGCAAAATTCCGAGAAGATCGCCGTATTCATCGACGGCGCAAACCTCTACGCCACGTCGCGTGGCCTTGGGGTTGATATCGATTACAAGCGGCTGCTGAGAGAATTTCAAGGTCGTGGAAATCTACTGCGAGCGTTCTATTACACCGCGCTCATCGAGGACCAGGAGTATTCATCGATCCGCCCGCTGCTCGATTGGCTCGACTACAACGGCTACACCGTTGTGACAAAGCCGGTGAAAGAGTTCACCGACTCCACGGGACGGCGCAAAGTCAAAGGCAACATGGACATCGAGCTTGCGGTCGATGCCATGGAGCTCGCGAGCCACGTCGACCACATCGTGCTGTTCTCCGGCGACGGCGACTTCCGCCCGCTTGTCGAGGCGATCCAGCGCCGCGGTGTCCGGGTGACCGTCGTATCCACGATTTCCACGCAGCCGCCGATGGTCGCCGACGAACTGCGCCGCCAGGCGGACGTGTTTCTCGATCTCGCCGAATTGATGCCGAAGATCGGGCGCGATCCATCGGAGCGGTCGACGCGCATGCAAAACGCGCCGAACTTCCTGCAGCGACCGCCGCAGCAAGCTCCCGTCCCGGTTGGCGCCGGCGCCGACATGGATGACGACGACGAAGATCTCGGCAATCGGTGAGCACCCGCCTTGCCGTGACGCAAGCGGCCGAACCCGCCCGCGATTGCCCGCTCTGCACTCGCCTCGCCGCCTTTCGGCGCACAAATCGCAAGCAGGAACCCGAGTGGTTCAACGCGCCGGTACCAAGCTTTGGGCCTGCCGGCGCGCGGCTGCTCATCGTCGGGCTCGCGCCCGGCCTGCGTGGAGCCAATCGCACGGGGCGCCCCTTCGCCGGCGATTTCGCAGGCGAACTTCTGTACGGCACGCTGATCGAATTCGGCTTCGCACGCGGTGACTATCGGGCGCGTCCCGATGACGGGGTGACTATGATCGACGCCCGTATTTCCAATGCCGTGCGGTGCGTACCTCCGGAAAACAAGCCGACGCCGCGCGAGATCGCCACTTGCAACCGATTTCTTTCGTCGACCATCGGCGAGATGCAGCAGCTGGAAGTAATCGTGGCGCTTGGGCGCGTTGCCCACGACGCCGTCATGCTCGCGCTCGGTCGGAAGCGAACACAATTCCCTTTTGAGCACGGCGCGGTGCACCGCCTCGGCGAGCGGCCCGTCCTTTTCGACTCCTATCACTGCTCCCGCTACAATACGAACACAGGCGTGCTGACGCCCGCCATGTTCCGCGCTGTGTTCAGAAAGGCCCGGACCTATCTCGAGCGGTTGGCCTGAAGCCATGCGAGGGTGATTTCAGCACTCCTGTCCGGCGGAAACACCGGATAGAACACGTGCGAGATTCGCCCATCATCTATTACCAGCGTCAGCCGCTTCATAAGAGTCATTCCGCCTGCCTCAAACGTCGGCAGCCTGAGCGCACGCGTCAGTTTCAGATCTGCGTCGGACAGTATTGGGAACGGCAGATGCAACCGCTCGACGGCCTCTCGCTGGTAGTCCGAGTCCTGCGTGGACAGACCGAATAGCCGGTCGAGACCAGCTCGCCGCAACTCCGCGAAATGGTCACGAAATCCGCACGACTGCGGGGTGCAGCCGCGTGCGCCTGGAATCGCGTCCCAACCGTCAGGCAGCGGGGAGCCTGGCACACCAGTGCGCGGATAGGCGTAAACCACGGTTCGACCCCTGAGCCGTACAAGATTGACCTTCACCCCGTCGGTCGCCGTAAGCGCGAGGTCGGGCAACTTCATGCCGGCGAGATGCCGGGCCGCGCCATCGTCCTGCGGGGCCGGTAGATTGTTGGGCAAAATCAATGGATTGTGCGTGACCATGGCGGCAGCCGACTCCAGTCAGAAAATCGAATCCTGTTTCAACGGCTCACTGCGCGCCACTCCCATACGAGATGAACTCGAGCAACGATCCATCCGGATCGCGAAAGTAGACGCTCGTGCCGGGCCCCTTCGCACCGAACCGCTGGATGGGACCGGTCTCGATCGCAACGCCGCATCGCTTCAAATGGGCGATTGCGTCGTCGATCGGACCGCGCCACTCGAAACAGAGATCGCTGTTGCCCGGCTGCACTGGCAACCGTGCCACCTCCACGGGCTTGAAGCCCGGCCCGTGCAGGTTGAGCTGCTCGCTGCCGAAACGGTAGGCCCAACCGTTCGGCCGTCGCACGAGTTCGGCACCCATCACGTCGCGATAGAAGGCATTGGAGCGCTCCCACTCGGAGACGTGGATAACGCAGTGATCGAGTTTGACGGGTAGTGACATTGCAATTTCCTGTCATCCCGGCCGAGCGGCCCGCGGGCGAAGACCCGCGGGCAGCGAGAGCCGGGATCCAGGAACACCAGACGTGCAGTTATCGAAGCACCGTGTTCCTGGATCCCGGGTCTCGCGCCGCACCCAAGTCGGCTTTAGCCGACTTGGGCAGTCAACTCGCCGATCTCGGATAAACCCGAGATCGGTGCGGCGCTCGCCCGGGACGACAGGAATTGCCTTTGCAACACGTTCCTTCTGCGGGATTCAAAGCCTCACCCCTTCTCCCTGAGCAGCCGTCCTCGCTGCCGTTCCCAGTCGCGCTTGCGCGCAGCATCGCGCTTGTCGTGCAGCTTCTTGCCGCGTGCCAGCGCGATCTCCACCTTCGCGCGTCCCCGATTGTTGAAATAGAGCTTGAGTGGGACGAGCGTCATGCCCTCGCGTTCGATTGCGCCAATCAGCTTGTTGATCTGCCGCTTGTGCAGCAGGAGCTTGCGCGGCCGCTTCGGCTCGTGATTGAAGCGCCCTGCCTGCGTGTAGATCGGAATGTTCGCGTTGATCAGGAAGATCTCGCCCGCCCGTGCATCCGCATAAGATTCGGCAATCGTCGCCTTGCCCGAGCGTAGCGATTTCACTTCGCTGCCGGTCAGGGCGATTCCCGCCTCGAATGCCTCGCCGATTTCATAATGGAAGCGCGCCTTGCGGTTCTGGGCGACCACACGGGCGTTCTCGGACTCTTTCTTCGCCATGGAAAGGTCGGCAACGCCGGCCTCAGGCGTTGATCAGCCCCGCGTGAACCATCGCCTCGCGCACGGTGCGCTTGGTGCTCTCCTGCACCGGTGCGAGCGGAAGCCGGCAATAGTCCGAGCACTTACCGAGCAGCGAAAGCGCGTACTTTGCCGGCGCCGGATTGCTCTCGACGAACAAAGCGACATGCAGCGGCATCAGGCGATCCTGAAGCTTGAGCGCCTTCTTGTAGTCGCCGGCAAGGCACGAGTCCTGAAATTCGCCGCAAAGCCGCGGCGCCACATTGGATGTGACGGAGATGCAGCCCTGCCCGCCATGTGCGTTGAACCCGAGCGCGGTTCCGTCTTCCCCGGAGAGCTGAATGAAGTCCTCGCCGCACGCCTGGCGCTGCAGGCTCACCCGGTCGAGCTTCGCGCTCGCATCCTTGACGCCGGCGATGTTCTTCAATTCCGACAGCTTCGCCATCGTCTCGACCGACATGTCGATCACGGAGCGCCCCGGAATATTGTAGATGATGATCGGGATGTTGATCGCGTCGTTGATCGCCTTGTAATGCCGGTAGAGCCCGTCCTGGGTCGGCTTGTTGTAATAAGGTGTGACGATCAGCACCGCGTCCGCCCCCGCCTTCTCTGCGTGGCGGGCGAGGTCGATCGCCTCTGCCGTGGAATTGGAACCAGCCCCTGCGATAACGGGAACGCGGCCCTTGGCCTGCCCGACGCACCACTCGACCACCTTGTGATGCTCGTCGTGGGACAGCGTCGGGCTTTCGCCTGTCGTTCCCACCGGCACCAGTCCGTCGGTTCCCTCGGCGATTTGCCAATCGATGAGGTCGCGGAACGCGCGCTCGTCCAAACCGCCGTTCCGGAACGGGGTGACGAGCGCCGTGAAGGATCCCCGGAACATCGACGCGCTCCCTGCTAACCTTTCGTGGATACCGCGTATAGGGGTGTGGTGAAAGCCCCCTCCTTCCCGTCATCACCGGGCCGCGCCGGCCCGGTCGTGACGGACGCTAGATCGGGCCGGTATTCACACTATCTTCACCCCCGGGCCATCAATTGCCCGAATTGGGTGATGTTTGGGGACGTTTGATGCATCGGGTGACGAGGCTCGCCATTTATGTGTTCGCCGCGGCAAGCGTTGCCGCGCCGATCGCGCGCGCGCAGACCCCGCCAGCCGCGGAAGTCGGCTCGATCAAGCTCGCGATCGACCTCATCCAGCGCGGCAAGGCCACCGAAGCCATCGCGACGAGTGCCGAATTCCGCGATCCCGCCGCCCGCAAACTCATTCTGTGGCTCGCCTTGCGCATGGACTGGAGGCCGGTCGGCTTCGAACGCGCCAACGCGTTCCTGCGCGATAACCCGGATTGGCCCAACGTCAACGGATTGCTGCGCCGCCGCGTCGAGGCGCTGCTCTATGACGAGAAACGTGATGCGCGCACGGTGCGCACCTTCTTCGGCAACAGTCGGCCCCTTTCCGGCGAAGGCAAGCTCGCGCTCGCGCGCGCGCTTATGGCCGCCGGCGATCGCATTGGCGCGCTTGCGCTCGTGCAGAGCGCCTGGCGCGAGGATGACCTCAACGCCTCGATCGAGAACGAGACGCTCTCCGCCTTCCCGGGCATGCTGAGCCGCGACGACCACAAGGCGCGTGCCGACCGCCTCTACTATGCAGAGAATTTTTCCGGCGCAATGCGTGCGGCCGAGCGCGGAGGCGCGGATCTCGTGGCGCTCCAGCGCGCCCGGACGGCCGTAAGCAAGCGCGCGAAGGACGCGGCCAATCTGGTTGGGGCCGTTCCGGCGGCGCTGCGCAATGACCCGAGCCTGATTCTCGGTCGAGCCGAGGCACGCCGCCGCGCGGACGATCCCGCAGGCGCCGCCAAGGCCTTCCTCGAGGCGCCGCGCGATCCGAAGCTGCTTGTCGACCCGGACGCCTGGTGGCGCGAGGCGCGCATCGTGGTTCGAGGATTGCTCGACAAGGGAGACGCGCAGGGAGCCTATCGGCTCGCCGTCCACATCGGCACCCCGGAGCATGAAAATTACCGGGCCGACCAGCAGTTTACCGCCGGCTGGATCGCGCTGCGCTTTCTCAAGGATCCGGCAACGGCCGCAAGGCACTTCAAGGCGATCGAGGCAACGTCAAGCCATCCAACGACCTTGTCGCGAGGCTACTACTGGCTTGGGCGCGCCGCCGAGACCGCGGGAGACCGAGCCGCCGCCAAGGCGGCCTATGATCGGGCGGCTCCCTTCTCCACGACCTATTACGGGCAGCTGGCGCGGGCGCGGCTCGGACAGAAGGAGCTCGTGCTCAACCGTCCGCTCGAGCCCACCGCGACCGACCGCGCGCAGTTTGCCAAGCTTGAGTCGGTCCGCGCGCTTCGCCTCTTGCATGCTGCCGGCGCCAAGGAGCACGCAATTCCCTTCTACGTCGACCTTTCCGAGCGTCTGGACCAATCCTCGCTCCTGCTTCTCGCTGCAGTCGCCTATGAGCAGCGCGACCCTCGCGGCATGGTGCTCGTCGGCAAAGGCGCGCACGCGCGCAGCATCCTGATCGACAGCATCGCGTTCCCGATCTTCGGCATTCCCGAGCATCCCAAGGACGAGCCGCGGGTGGACCGCTCGGTGGTCTTCGCGATCGCGCGCCAGGAAAGTCAGTTCAATCAGGCCGCGGTCTCGACCGCCAACGCCTATGGCCTCATGCAGGTGATCACGTCCACTGCGCGCGCAGTGGCAAAGCGCATCGGCATCCCCTTCGACGCAAATAAGCTCAAGGGCGATCCCGTGTACAACGCGCGCCTTGGCGCGGCCGAGCTCGGACACCTGCTGCAAACCTTTAACGGGTCCTACATTCTCGCCTTTGCAGGGTACAACGCCGGTCCCGGCCGGGCGCGGGAGTGGATGGGGCGCTACGGCGACCCGCGCGATCCCAAGGTCGACCCGGTCGACTGGATTGAACGCATCCCGATCTCGGAGACGCGCTACTACATCCAGCGCGTAATGGAGAATTTGCAGGTCTACCGCGTCCTCCTCGGCGACAACACGGGCTTCCGAATCGAAGCCGATCTCGCGCGCGGGGCGAGGAATTAGGAATTTGTCATTGCCGGGCTTGACCCGGCAATCCATGCTGCGGTGATGGGAGGCTTTTGGCTATACATCTTGGCGAGCGCTCCAAATGGGACGCTCTACGTGGGTATGACAAATAACCTGGTGCGAAGAGTATTCGAGCATCGCGAGGGTCTGATCGAGGGCTTCACGACGAAATATGGGGTCAAGCGCCTTGTGTATTATGAACAGTACGAAGACCCGACCAACGCCATCCAGCGCGAAAAGAACATCAAGCATTGGTCGCGCAAATGGAAAATCGACTTGATCCGTGAAATGAATCCCGAGTGGCGCGACCTGTACGATGACATTACACGGTAGTTCCTGGCGCGTCCGTATGGATCGCCGGGTCAAGCCCGGCGATGACGCAATAATTGTCACCCCCGGGCTCGACCCGGGGGTCCACCTAGCCACGCCGATTATTTTTCGATTCAGCATGGATCGCCGGGTCAAGCCCGGCGATGACGAGACGGCATGATCTCCTCCTTCTTCTTCTCCGCCCCCGACGGCCTGAAGCTGCATGCGCTCACGGCCGGGCCGCGCGGGGCGCCGCGCCTCCCCGTCGTCTGCCTGCCCGGCATTGCGCGGACCGCTGATGATTTTCGCGAGGTCGTTGAGACACTTGCGTCCGATCCTGAGCGCCCGCGCCGCGTGCTCGCGCTCGACTCCCGCGGCCGCGGCCTGTCCGCGCGTGATCCCGTGCCCGCGAACTACACCGTCCCGGTCGAGCTTGGGGACGTGCTTGCGCTCCTCGATGCGACCGGTATCGAGCGCGCGGTCTTCGTCGGCACCTCGCGCGGCGGCATCCTGACGATGACCATGGCCGCGG
>DATBJU010000148.1:0-10628 GCA_036556265.1 Xanthobacteraceae bacterium
CGGGCCGCGCTTTTCAGAAGACCGTCACCGGCCTCCCTCTCAGCCAAGCTCCTGGCAGGCGGTCCTGGCGCTCTCGCCGGCGAATTTGCCGACAAGAAACGCGCGTCAAAAGACGCTGCCGCCGGGCGGTGCCCACGGGGCTCCCGGTGCCGCGTGTGCGAGACGCAGGCAGCGGGCGCCGTTCTCGATCCGCACAACAGGTCGCACCGGTCGCGCCCCCTCGGGGATCGAGATGCGCGCAATCTAAGAGCGGTTCGGAGAGTGTGGAAAAACTTTTTTATTTGCGAATGAAATCAACGAGCAAATGTGGCGAGTGGGGGAAAGAGGCGGCGCTGGGCCATGTAGCCCGGATGGAGCGAAGCGAAATCCGGGAAAATCATGCCGTCCGCTCCCGCATTCCGCTTCGCTCCATGCGGGCTACGACTCCGAATCTGGTTTCTGCTTTCGCTGCAGCGCTTCCCGGAATGACGAGACGAAGCCGCAATCTTGATCCTCAGGAGACTCGGTCAATTCCCGGAAGCGATATTTGTCGCGGATCTCGGCGTTGAAAAATCGACCCTTCGATTCCGATCGCGCGAAACGATGGAAAGTGAACTCGGGGACCTTCGCGTAGACGTAGATGCGGCCGGTCGCGAACGTGATTGTGAGTTCGGACCGTGCAGGGTCGAAGTTGATCGCGTGGATCGCAGAGGAGGGCATCCTGTCCTCCGTAAGTACCTGATTCAACGCGAGCATTCGTCCCGATGCCAGGGCCGCGGAGGATCAGTCCACAGGTTCCTGCTCGGGCTCTTCCGTGCCCTCGTTCGCGAGAGGCACGTTGTCGCCGCCGGCATCCTGGCCGTTCGCTTTCTTCTTCGCAGCCTTCTTTTTCTTGGGCGCCGCCTTCTTTTTCGCCGCCGGCGCTTCCTCTATCTGGGTTTCGGCAGCGGGAGCGTCGCCAGCCGCAGCCTTTTTCTTCGACGTCTTCTTTTTCGCGGGTGCCTTCGCGGGCTTCAGGCCCGCTTTCTCCGCGCGCGCCTTGATCAGATCCACCGCCTCCTCGAGCGACACGTTGCCGGGATCGGAGGTGGACGGAATCGTCGCGTTGATCTTGCCGTGCTTCACGTAGGGTCCGTAGCGGCCGTCATGCAGCGTGACCGGGCCGCCGAGCTCGGGATGCTCGCCGAGAAGCTTGCCCGCAGGCGGCCCACGGCGTCCGCGTGGACCGCGCGCGGCCTTCTCCGCGAGGAGGGTGACTGCCCGGTTCAGGCCGATATTCAGCACCTCGTCTCCCGCCTCGAGATTGGCGTAGCTGGTCTGGTGCTTCACGTAGGAGCCGAAACGGCCGATGCCGGCAAGCACCGGCTCGCCGGTTTCGGGGTGCTTGCCGACTTCGCGCGGGAGCGAGAGCAGCGCGAGCGCGCGCGCGAGATCGACGTCCGCGGGTTCCGTGCCCTTCGGCAGGCCCGCACGCTTCGGCTTCTCCTCGGCCTGGCCGTTCGGTCCGAGCTGCACGTACGGCCCGAAGCGGCCCCCGCGCAGCGTGACTTCCAAGCCGGTTTGCGGATCGGTGCCAAGCACCTTCGTCCCGTTCACCCCGCTCGCGTCGGCGACCAGCGGACGCGTGTAGCGGCACTCGGGATAGTTCGAGCAACCGACGAATGCACCGAACTTGCCGGTCTTCAGACCGAGGCGGCCGGTGCCGCACTGCGGACACTGGCGCGGATCGCTGCCGTCCTCGCGCGGCGGGAAGATGTGCGGCCCGAGAATCTCGTCGAGCGCGTCGAGTACATGGGTGATGCGCAGGTCCTTGATGTCGTCGACGGCGGCGATGAAGTCGCGCCAGAAGTCGCGCAGCACCTGTTTCCAATCCAGGTCGTGGTTCGCGATCTCGTCGAGCTTCTCCTCGAGGTCTGCCGTAAAGTCGTACTCCACGTAGCGCGCGAAGAACGCTTCGAGGAACGCGATCACGACGCGGCCCTTGTCCTCGGGCACGAGGCGCTTGCGGTCGATGCGGACGTAGCCGCGGTCGCGCAACACCTGGAGCGTGGAGGCGTAGGTGGAGGGACGGCCGATGCCGAGTTCCTCCATGCGCTTCACCAGCGAGGCCTCGCTAAACCGCGGTGGCGGCTCGGTAAAATGCTGATCGGCCTTGATCTCGCGCTTCTCGAGCCGCTCGCCCTGATTGATCTCGGGCAGGCGGTTTGCGTCCTCGTCCTCGGACGGATCGTCCTGGTCCTCGTGATAGAGCGCGAGGAACCCGGGAAACTTGATGACCGTACCGGTCGCGCGCAGCTCGAGCGTGCGGCCGGCGGCCTGCGCGGTGACGTCCGCAGTCGTGCGCTCGAGCTCGGCGGATTCCATCTGGCAGGCCATCGTCCGCTGCCAGATCAATTCATAAAGCTTCGCCTGATCGGCGTCGAGGATGCGCGCGACGTCCTTCGGCCGGCGCGTCATGTCGGTCGGGCGGATCGCCTCGTGCGCTTCCTGGGCAGCCTTCGACTTCGCCTTGTAGGTGCGCGGGGCGTCGGGCACGAATTCCTTGCCGTAGTCCGATTCAATCACCCTGCGGGCGCTCTGGACCGCGCTGTTGTCGAGGTCGACGCCATCGGTGCGCATGTAGGTGATGAGGCCGACTGTGTCCCCCTCGATGTCGACGCCCTCATAGAGACGCTGGGCGAGGCGCATGGTGATGGCCGGCGCGAGGCCGAGCTTGCGGCTCGCCTCTTGCTGAAGGGTAGATGTCGTGAACGGCGGATTGGGGTGACGCTTGGTCGGCTTCGACTCGACCGACGCGACCGTGAACTCGGCGGCCTCGAGCGCGCGCTTGAAGTCTTCGGCCTGCTGACCCGAGCCGATGTCGAGGCGCTGGATCTTCTCGCCGTCGGCGCCGACGAGGCGCGCTTCGAAAGTTTCGTTGCGCGGAGTTGCGAGGATCGCGGCGAGCGACCAGTATTCCTTGGGAACGAAGGTCTCGATCTCGCGCTCGCGGTCGCAGACGAGACGCAGCGCGACCGATTGCACGCGGCCGGCGGAGCGGGAGCCAGGCAGCTTGCGCCAGAGCACGGGGGAGAGCGTGAACCCGACCAGGTAGTCGAGGGCTCGGCGGGCGAGATAGGCGTCGACGAGGGCCGCGTCGATCTCGCGCGGGTTCTGCATGGCCTCGACGACGGCCTGCTTGGTGATCGCGTTGAACACAACGCGCTCGATCTTCTTGCCGCCTTTGAGCGCGCCCTTGTCCTTCAGGATTTCGAGGACGTGCCAGGAAATGGCCTCTCCCTCGCGGTCCGGGTCGGTGGCCAGGATCAGCTTGTCGGCGTCCTTGACGGCTTTGGCGATCTCTGAAAGGCGCTTCTGCGCCTTGGGATCCACCTGCCAGATCATGTGGAAATCCTGGTTCGGGTCGACCGAGCCGTCCTTGGGGGGCAGGTCGCGTACGTGCCCGTAGGAGGCGAGCACCTCGTAGCCAGGGCCGAGGTACTTGTTGATCGTCTTCGCCTTAGCCGGCGATTCGACAATAACAACGTTCATCGGCGCGATCGCAGGGCTCCCGAATCAACGAAAAGCGCGGGTCCTACCCGCGCGTGAGGGGCGAACTAGGCCAAATGACGGCCTAAAGTCAAATCTGCCCGGAAAAGAGGGGCATTCCATCGAACGGGTCTTCTACACGTTATACGGGTATTTTGCCGGTGGACGACCATTGATTTAGATTGCGTTGGGCTGTCCGACGTTCGCCGCGTCAGGAGAAAAGAGTCGAGCCGACCATGCCGGGACTGGGCGGGAGCGATGCGATGCCACGATCGCAAGAGGTCGCGGCGTATGTGGCGACGATGGCACGCGAACTCAAGGCTATGGCGGAGCCGCAGGGGCTGAGCGCGCTTGTGTATTTGCTCGAGCTCGTACGTCTCGAAGCCGAAGCCCGCGCAGCGGATGCGTCGCCGGGCGCAGATTAGCGAGACGACACCATCGATCCGCCGTGCCGTTCGATTCGACCGGCAAGCTCGAGCTCGAGCAGCACGATCTGCACCGCACCCGCCGGCGCGTGCGCCGCGCGCACGAGATCGTCGATCGCGACCGGAGTAGGGCTGAGAAGATCGGCAATGCGCGCGCGTAACGCGTCGTCGACCGCGTGAGGCTCCGACGAATATGTGTCCTCAGGGGAAGGCTCGCGCAGAGGCACAGGCGCTTCACGTCCCAAGATCGGTCCGAGCACTTCGATCACGTCGGCGGCGGACGTCACGAACGTCGCACCCTGCCTCAGCAGCTGGTTGGTGCCGCCGGCACGTGGATCCATCGGTGAACCTGGCACCGCGAACACTTCACGTCCCGCCTCGAGCGCGAGCCGTGCCGTGATGAGGGAGCCCGAGCGTTCCGCCGCTTCGACAACGATCACGCCGAGCGACATGCCGGCGATGATGCGATTGCGGCGCGGAAAGTCGCGTGCGCGGGGCTCCCACCCCATCGGCATCTCTGCGACAGCGGCTCCGGCGCGCACGATCTCTTCGACGAGGTCCGCGTTCTCCGCGGGATAAATCTTGTCTTGGCCGCCGGCGAGCACCGCGACCGTCCCAGTCTCGAGCGAGGCACGGTGACCTGCGGAATCGATGCCGCGCGCGAGTCCGGAAACGATCACGTAGCCGGCCGCGCTGAGGTCGCGAGCGAGCATTGCGGCGAGGCGACCGCCGGCAGCGGAGGCGTTGCGGGAGCCTACGATCGCCACGGCCGGCCGGACGAGCGCGCGCATTTCGCCGCGGACGGCGAGAAGCGGCGGCGCGTCGTCGGTCTCGCGCAGACGCGGCGGATACTCTTCTTCACCGATGGCGACGAAACGGACGCCCATGCGGGCAGCCGCGGCGATCTCGGCGTCGGCTTCCGCACGAGTCGGAATGCGCAACTCGCCGCGCCCGCCGCGCCGCGCGAGCTCGGCGACGCGTGTCAGGGCGCGGGCGGCACCGCCGAATTCGGCAATGAGCGCGCGGAAGGTGCGCGGGCCGACGTTTTCCGCCCGGATGAGGCGGAGCCAGTCGGCACGCTGCGCGTCGTTCAGACGGACGGTCCTATGTTCGCCAGCCACGTAGTCCCCACGATGAGTAGCGCCATTACCAGACTACAATTTGTAGTCGAAAAACCCAAGGAGCTGCCGGGACTGTGCGGCGAGACAAGCCTGAGTTGGATTGAGATTCAGTCGCCCGCGGCTGACCCCGCCTGGCCGATGCGTCCTTCGGTGCCCGCAATCAGACGGTTGATGTTGGCGCGGTGCATGATCCAGAGGATCAGCGCAAGGAGTGCGAACAGCGCGGCCTCGGGGCGCAGGCCGAATGCATAGAGTATGAACGGGGTGGCCGCGCTTGCGACCAGGGCGGAGACTGAGGAATACCGGCTCGCCGCGGCGACAGCGATCCAGATCGCGCCAAACGCAAGTGCCGCGGGTGAGAACAGGCCGAGCAAAATGCCCGCGAAGGTCGCGACACCTTTGCCGCCGCGGAATTTCAGCCAGACGGGGAAAACGTGCCCGACGAACGCGCCGAGGCCTGCGGCGAGCGCGTAGTCGCGACCGAGCCACCAATCGGCAACGAGCACGGCTGCCGTGCCCTTGAGGAGGTCGCCCGCAAGCGTCGCGGCAGCGAGTGCCTTGCTCCCGGTCCGGAGCACGTTGGTCGCGCCGATGTTGCCGGACCCGATGCTGCGAATGTCGCCGAGGCCGGCGAGGCGCGTGATCAACACCCCGAAGGGAATCGAGCCGAGCAGGTAGCCGAAGGCGAGGGCGGCGAGGAGCCAAGCAGGGTCGACTGGGCCGAGCATTTCGTTTGCGTCATCCTTCGAGGCTCGCCGCTTTGCGGCTCGCGCCTCAGGATGACGCAACCGAGGATTCGGTGAAAGTGCCCCGTCATCCTTAGGTGCCCGACGCCGGACTTGATCCGGCGGAGGGCCTCGAAGGATGACGGTCCGTTACACGTATTCGTACACGGTGCGGCCGGCAACGATCGTGCGGAGCACTCGGCCGGTGAGGCGCGCTTCGTCGAACGGGGTGTTGTTGCAGCGCGATTTCAGGTCCGCGCGGTCGAGTATCCAGGGCACGTCCGGATCGAACAGGATCACGTCGGCAGGGCTGCCCGATCGGAGCGTGCCGCCGGGGACGCCGAGAAGTTCTGCCGGGCGCGTCGACATCAATTGCAGGAGCTTGAGCAGGCTGAGCGACCCGTCGTGCATGAGGCGAAGACCGACCGGCAGCATGGTTTCCAGACCGACGGCGCCGGGTGCGGCCTCGGCGAATGGCAGGCGCTTCACCTCGACGTCCTGCGGGTCGTGGTCGGATACGATCGCGTCGACGACGCCGTCGCGGAGTGCCTCGACCAGCGCGACGCGATCCTCCTCCGCGCGCAGCGGCGGTGAGAGCTTGAGGAACGTCCGGTAGCTGCCGACGTCGTTCTCGTTCAGCGCCACGTGATTGATGCTCGCGGAGGCGCTGACGGGAAGCCCGGACTCCTTTGCACGGCGCAGCACGTCGATCGACTCCGCGCAAGTGATGGAGGCCGCGTGATAGCGCGCGTCGGCGAGCGCTACGAGCCGGACGTCGCGTGCGAGCATCACCGTCTCCGCCTCCTTTGGCACACCGAGCAGGCCGAGCCGGGCTGCATATTCGCCCTCGTTCATCACCCCGTCGCCCACAAGGTTCACGTCCTCGGTGTGATGCACGATGAGGGCGTCGAAATCGGCGGCATAGGTGAGGGCGCGGCGGAACACCTGTGCGTTCATCACGCTCTGCGAGCCGTCGGTGAAGGCAACCGCGCCGGCCGCCTTCAGGAGGCCGATCTCGGTCATCTCTTTGCCCTCGAGCCGTTTGGTGAGCGCAGCCATGGGCAGGATGCGTACGATCGCCGTGTCGCGCGCGCGGCGCATGACGAAATCGACGGTTGCCGGGTCGTCGATCGGCGGGTCCGTCTCCGGCTGGCAGATCACGGTCGTGACGCCGCCGGCCGCCGCCGCTTGGCTCGCCGAGGCGAGCGTTTCGCGGTGCTCGGCGCCGGGTTCACCGATGAAAGCGCGCATATCGACGAGGCCGGGCGCCACGACGTGCCCGTTGCAGTCGATCACCTCGGTGCCCTCGGGCACGCCTGCGGCGCGAATATTCTTCGCGGAGTCGCGGATCATGCCGTCGGCGATCAGGACGTCGCCGGGCTGATCGAGGTCGCGCGAGGGGTCTATCACGCGCGCGTGCGTGAGCAGGATCGGGCGGGTGTCGGCGCGGAGCATCTCTATCCGTCATTCCGGGACGGCGCGAAGCGCCGGGCCCGGAATCCATATCGCGGTCCTCGCATGGATTCCGGGCTCGCGCCTTCGGCGCGCCCCGGAATGACCACAATAGCGCTAAGCATTCGGAAGATTCCGCGCGAGGGCCTCAAGCACGGCCATGCGGACCGCAACGCCCATCTCGACCTGCTCCTGAATGAGCGATTGCGCGCCGTCGGCGACCGCGCTGTCGATCTCGACGCCGCGGTTCATCGGGCCCGGGTGCATCACCAGAGCGTCGGGCTTCGCGAATTTCAGTTTGGCCGCGTCGAGCCCGTAGTAGTGGAAGTATTCCTTGGTAGACGGGATGAGCGAGCCGTTCATGCGCTCGCGTTGCAGGCGCAGCATCATCACAATGTCGGCGTCGCGCAGGCCATCGCGCATGTCGCCGAACACATCGACGCCTAGGCGTTCAATCCCCTTGGGCAAAAGGGTGGATGGCGCCACCACCCGTACGCGCGCGCCGAGCGTATTCAGCAGGATGATGTTCGAGCGGGCGACGCGGCTATGGAGGATGTCGCCGCAGATCACGACCGTAAGACGGTCGATCGCCCCCTTGTTACGGCGGATGGTGAGCGCATCGAGCAGCGCCTGGGTCGGATGCTCGTGCGCGCCATCACCCGCATTGATGACGGAGCACTCGACCTTTTGCGCGAGCAACTCGACTGCCCCGGAGGCGTGGTGCCGCACGACGATCAGATCCGGATGCATGGCGTTGAGGGTGGCTGCCGTATCGAGCAGCGTCTCGCCCTTGCGCATAGCGGAAGCCACCACCGACATGTTCATCACGTCGGCGCCGAGGCGCTTGCCGGCGAGCTCGAAGCTCGACTGGGTGCGCGTGGACGCCTCGAAGAACAGGTTGATCAGCGTGCGGCCGCGCAGCGTCGTGCGCTTCTTCTCGATCTGGCGATTGAGTTCGACGAATTCCTCGGAGAGGTCGAGGAGGCCGCTGATCTCGCGCGCCGAAAGCCCCTCGATGCCGAGCAAGTGTCTGCGGCTCAGCACAAAGGCGGCAGTCGACGGAGCGTTCATCCTGAAAGCGACTGCTTAGCCGCCCGCGAGCCGTCCGGCAAGCGCGCCGGCGTCACGCGTGCTAGTTTTCCCGCGCCATTTCCCCGGGCGATTCCCTGAGGCTTAACCATGCCGGGCCAAATGTTTGCGACTCATGAGGTGCTGAATCAGACGCCGCCGATCGGCGACGTGGACTTGTGGAGCGGCGATGCAGCGTTGACCGGCGCCGTGCGCGCCTTCGGCAAGCCGGCGAAGGGCGAGCTCGACCGGCTTGCCGCATTCGGGCGAAGCTGGGGCACGGCGGAGATGGCGGAACTCGCGCGGCTCGCGAACGAGAATCCGCCAAAGCTCAAGACATTCGATGCGCGGGGTAACCGCGCCGACGTCGTCGAGTTCCATCCCGCATATCACGCGTTCATGCGCGAGGCGATCGCCGCCGGCATTCACTCTTCCGTATGGGGTCCGGATGGCGGCTTGTCGTCACCGGGTGCGTACGTGGCGCGCGCGGCGCTCGTGCACATGGAGGCCGAAGTCGAGCAGGGCCACCAGTGCCCGATCGTCATGACCCACGCCGCGACCGGGGCGCTGCTCGCCGAGCCTGCCTTGCTTAAAGAATGGCTGCCGCGCATCCGCTCGCGTGAATACGATGCGCGTTTTCTTCCCGCCGGCGAGAAGAAGGGTGTCACGCTCGGCATGGGCATGACCGAGAAGCAGGGCGGCAGCGACGTGCGCGCAAACACAACGCGTGCGGAGGCCGATGGCGACGCCTATCGGGTCATCGGCCACAAGTGGTTCCTGTCCGCGCCAATGTGCGACGCGTTTCTCGTGCTCGCGCAGGCCAAGGGCGGCCTCAGTTGCTTCCTGGTTCCGCGGTTCCGGCCGGACGGGAGCGTGAACGCCCTCAAACTCAACCGGCTCAAGGACAAGCTGGGCAATCGCTCGAACGCATCGTCCGAGGTCGAATTCGAGGGCGCTTACGCGCGGCGTTGTGGACCGGAAGGGGAAGGCGTCAAGACGATCATTCAGATGGTGCAACTGACGCGGCTCGACTGCGTCGTCGGCTCGCTCGGCATCATGCGCGCTGCGTTGATGGTTGCGATCCATCACGTTCGCCACCGTACTGCCTTCCAGAGGAAGCTGATCGACCAGCCGCTGATGCAGGCCGTGATCGGCGACCTCGCGCTTGAGCGTGAAGGGGCGCTTGCGCTCGGCATCCGCATGGCGGCAGCGTTCGATCAGGCCGGGGAGGACGAGGATGAGGCTGCATTCGCACGACTGGTGACTCCGGTTGCGAAGCTATGGGTATGCAAGGCGGTGCCGCAGTTCGTGTACGAGTCGCTCGAGTGCCTCGGCGGAAACGGTTACGTGGAGGAGGGCCCGATCGCCCGGCTCTATCGCGAAGCGCCGCTCAATGCGATCTGGGAGGGCTCCGGCAACATCATGGCGCTCGACCTCCTGCGCGGCGCGATGCGGGAACGAGAAAGCGCCGAACGCGTCATCGCCAGGCTGGAGAAATCCACGGGCGATTTGCCGGGCGCGGGTGCCGCGCTCGGGCGCGTCAAACAGAGCCTCGCCGATCCGAACCGCGAGGCACTCGCCCGCCGCGCCGGCGAGACGCTCGCGCTGGTCGCGGCGGCCGCCGCACTGAAGGAATCGGCGCCCGGCGAAGTCGCGGAAGCGTTTGCGTATCACCGGCTCGGCGGTCTGCAGGGGCGAAATTTCGGCGATTCACTTTCCGGCAAGCTTGTCGACACCCTCATTGAGCGCAGCCTCGCGACTCGGAACTAATTCGACTTAGCCGCGTTTTATGGGCGCTAGGTGGCACTTCCAAGCCGCTGCAATCCGTTCATGGAACATTCATTTGCGGCGCGCAATAGTCACCGCCGATCAAGCTGCGCAAGCAGCAGAAAAGAGTGAGGCTCAAGCCATGAACCATACGCGCTTTCTCAGGAAGGCTGCGGCCATTGGAACGGCTGCAGCGATCGCGGCGTCCGCCGTCAGCGTGGCCAATGCTGCGCCGATCGGTTCGGGGCAGCTCGCGATCAAGTCGGCCGCTTCGACCGACGTGATCGACGTCGGCTGGAAGGGCCGCCGCAACACAGCTATCGCCCTCGGCGTACTTGGTGGTCTCGCGCTCGGCGGCGCACTTGCGTCCCCATACTACGGCCCGGCGTATCCGTACGCCTACGTGGCGCCGCCTCCGCGTAAGTGCCTCGCGTGGGATCCGTACTACGGCCGTAATGTGTGGGTGTATTGCTGAGTCATCAGGGACATAATTCTCCGAAAGGGCGGCGGGCTTCGGCCCGCCGCTTTTTTTTTGCGCAGTTCGTAGCCCGGATGGAGTCCCC
>DATBJU010000149.1:0-2566 GCA_036556265.1 Xanthobacteraceae bacterium
GTTTCAAGCAGATACCGGCTTCGTTGGGGGTGCAGGGGCCGGGCGAGAGCACGATGGCGCGTGGCTTTTCGGCGAGGACCTGTGCAACGGAAATCCGGTCGTTGCGATACACGCGGCAGGTTACGCCGAGATCGCCGAGATAGTGGACGAGATTATAAGTAAAGCTGTCGTAATTATCGATGAGCGTGATCATCCGAGCCTCCGCGCGTCGCGGGAAAGATCAGCAAAATTAACGTGCAACGTCCAGAGGAAACCGCGGGATGTCACTCTTTCGGGTGAGGCGAAAGTGCGAGGCGCCCGCTCATCTCCGATGGGGAAATCAATGAAGGCTCCAGCACTCGCTCGCGGCGAAGCGCGACAACATTTGTTGTTTTGACACAAAAGTTGTATGCTCCGAGGAAAGGGAGTGCCTATGCCGCGCTTATCGATCGAACTGACCGCCGAACAGCATAAACGCTTGAAAACGATCGCCGCCCTGCGTGGCCAGAGTATCAAGGACTACGTGCTGCAACAGTCGCTGAACAGCCTCCCGGATTCCGAGCAGGAGGCGCTCGAGCAGCTCGACGCATTGTTGGCGCCCCGTGTTGCCGAAGCCGAGCGCGGTGAAGTAGTAACCGCATCAGCAACCGAAGTTTTTGAAAAGATCCGCCGGAGCAAGTAAAGGCGGCTGATGCTGCCCTACGATCTCACGCCTTCCGCTCTGGCGGACCTTGAAGAGATTGCCCGGTACACGCTGAGGCAATGGGGCGAGCAGCGTATGATGCTCTATGCGGCCGCCCTGGATCGCTGTTTCGAACGGATCGCCGAGGGCAGCGCCGTGCATCGCAATTTTTCGCCGGCGTTTCCGCAGATTCGGGTAACGCGCTGCGAGCGCCATTATGTGTTTTTCCTCAGAGCCGAAAGCGGACGGGTGCGCATCGTCGCGGTCTTGCATGAGCGCATGGCGCTCCTGGCCCGGCTCCGGCAAAGGCTCGGCTGAGCCCCGCGATTTCGGATTTCCGCTTGAAACGGCATACAAATCGAGGCGGAACATTCCTCGTTTTACGTCGTTGCCCCTTCCACGAGACGAGAAGGAGCTCAACATGAAGACCTATCTCTTCGCCCTTGCGGCAGTGGGTGCAGTCGCCGTGGCCACGCCGGCTTCGGCTGGCTATTACATCGTTCGCGGGCCGGACGATGATTGCAAAATCGTCGAAACTCTGCCGAGCGACTCCACCTTTGTGCAAGTCGGCCCGCTGTCGCTCGCCACGCGCGACGACGCGGAACGCGAGATCAGGGTGGTCTGTAAGGATCATTATGTCATCGACGAAGACGATAATGACGACGACAACGACGACGCGACGGTGGTCATTGAAAAGCGTTAGCCTCATCGGCAGGATCGCCGGCGCCGCGCAATGCCGCAGCGCCGGCGATTTTGCGTCTAAGCCGTCGCGAACTGCCTCGGCGTCATGAAAGAGGCCAGATGGCCGCCGCGCGGACGGACCGCCGCCCAGTCCCGGATGTCGAAGCGGATCACGGCGACCGCCGCCGTTGGGAATTTCCGCGCAATCGTGCCAGCTTCCGGCGTGTCTCCGCCGATCAGCGCCAGAGCAAAATTCTGCAGGCCCGGATTGTGGCCGATGATCATCAGCCGTTGCGTTTCCGGCGGCGTATTATGGACAAGCGCGAGCAGCGTCGGCACCTCGGCGAGATAAAGCGCCTTTACATAGTCGATCCGCGGCTCCGGCACCCATTGGGGCAGCGCCAGATCGAGAGTGTCGCGTGTCCTGCGGGCAGCGGAGCAGAGCACGAGATCGGGCACAAGGCACTGTTCCGCAACATAAGCCGCCATCCTCGGCGCGGCCTTTTCACCGCGTTCGGACAGCGGGCGATCGAAATCGCCGAGGCCGGAATTGGTCCAGCTCGATTTGGCATGGCGGAAAAGGATCAGGGTCCGCATAGCGCGTCTTGCATCGATTGGATCACTCGTCCGCGTGGCCGACGAAGCTACTGCCCCCGCCGCGCCTCGCTGGCGAACCGCACGGCCTCCTCGGCGGCCCGGAACAGCGCCTTGGCCTTGTGCTCGCATTCGCGCTGCTCGCTTTCCGGGACCGAATCCGCGACGATCCCCGCGCCGGCCTGGACGTACATCATGCCGTCCTTGATCAGCGATGTCCTGAGCACGATGCAGCTATCCATCTCGCCGGCCGCGGAGAAATAGCCGACGCAGCCGGCGTAGAGCCCGCGCTTTTCCTTCTCCAGCTCGTCGATGATCTCCATCGCGCGGACCTTCGGGGCGCCCGAGGTGGTGCCTGCCGGAAAGCCTGCCATCAGGGCGCCGACGGCGTCGTGCTCCTCGGACAATTCGCCGACGACATTGGAGACGATGTGCATCACCTGGCTGTAATATTCGAGGAAGAAGCTGTCGGTGACGCGGACCGATCCGAGCTTGGCGACGCGGCCGACGTCGTTGCGGCCGAGGTCGAGGAGCATCAGGTGCTCGGCGCGCTCCTTGGGGTCGGCGAGCAGCGAGTCGGCGAGCGCCTTGTCCTCCTCTGGCGTGCTCCCCCGCGGCCGCGTGCCGGCG
>DATBJU010000150.1:0-3452 GCA_036556265.1 Xanthobacteraceae bacterium
TCGGTGCCTGTGTGAACGCGCCCGTGGTTCAGATCAATTACGACTACTATGAGGATCTCGCGCCGGAGACTTTTGCCAATATACTCGACGAGCTCGCGGCCGGCAGGCGGGTGCCGCCGGGACCGCAGGTCGATCGTCAACTCTCCGCACCGCAAGGCGGCCCGACCTCGCTGAGAGCCCCGGGCCTCTATGCCCGTGGGAACGGTCGGCCGACGGAGGATCCCGCGGTGCGCGACACCGAGTCCAAGAAGCCGGGTGAAGCGGCGAATGTGCGTGATGCTGCAGTGCCGAAACCTCCGGTAGGCGATTCTTCCGCAGGCAGGCAATCGTGATGCTCGAGGACAGGGACCGCATCTTCAAGAATCTCTACGGCGTGCACGATTGGGGGCTCGAAGGAGCGCGTGCGCGCGGCGCCTGGGACGGCACCAAGGCGATCCTCGAAAAAGGGCCGGACGCAATCATCAACGACATCAAGGCATCGGGGTTGCGGGGACGCGGAGGCGCCGGCTTTCCGACCGGGCTGAAGTGGTCGTTCATGCCCAAACAGTCCGACGGACGCCCGCATTACCTCGTGGTCAATGCCGACGAATCGGAGCCCGGGACCTGCAAAGACCGCGAGATCATGCGGCATGATCCGCATCTCCTGCTCGAAGGCTGCTTGATTGCCGGTTTCGCGATGCGCGCCAATGTCTGCTACATCTACATCCGCGGCGAGTTCGTCCGCGAACGCGAGCGCCTGCAGGCGGCCGTGGACCAAGCCTATGAGGCGAACCTCATCGGCAAGAACAACCTCCACGGCTTTCCATTCGATATCTACGTGCACCACGGCGCCGGCGCTTATATCTGTGGCGAGGAGACGGCCCTGCTCGAAAGTCTGGAAGGAAAGAAGGGCCTGCCTCGACTGAAACCGCCGTTCCCGGCCAACGTTGGCCTCTTCGGCTGTCCGACCACCGTCAATAACGTCGAGTCGATCGCGGTGGTGCCCGACATCATGCGCCGCGGCGCCGCCTGGTTCGCGGGCATTGGTCGTCCCAACAATACCGGTACGAAATTGTTCTGCATTTCCGGCCATGTGCAAGAGCCGTGCAACGTCGAAGAGGCTATGGGAATTCCCCTGCGCGAACTGCTCGAAACCCATGCAGGCGGCGTGTGCGGCGGCTGGAGCAACCTTCTTGCCGTCATCCCGGGTGGATCCTCCATGCCGCTTATCCCGGCGCACCAGTGCGAGACCCTGCTTCTCGATTTCGACGGCTGCCGGGAGCTCAAGTCCGCCCTCGGTACCGCGGCCGTGATCGTCATGGACAAATCGACCGACATCATTCGTGCCATGGCCCGCATCTCCTATTTTTACAAGCACGAGAGCTGCGGCCAGTGCACGCCATGTCGCGAAGGCATGGGTTGGATGTGGCGCGTGCTCACGCGGATGGCCGAGGGGCGCGCCCACAAGCGCGAGATCGATATGCTGTGGGAGGTCACCACTCAGATCGAGGGTCACACGATCTGCGCATTCGGCGACGGCGCCGCGTGGCCGGTGCAGGGCCTGCTTCGCCATTTCCGCCGGGAGATCGAGCAACGGATCGACAACTACACGGCAAATCCGCATCCGCAACCGCTGCGGATCGCGGCGGAGTGACGACCATGGCGCGCGTGACAGAAGGTCGTCCGCCGTGGGAGCCCCGCAGCTTGCTCGCGTTCGGAATTCCGCGAGGGGCGAGGCAGATCCGGCCATGACCAAGCTCATTGTCGACGGCAAGGAAATCGACGTCCCGCCGGACTACACGCTGCTGCAGGCCTGCGAAGCTGCCGGTGCCGAGATTCCGCGCTTCTGTTTCCACGAGCGCCTCTCGATTGCCGGCAACTGCCGCATGTGCCTGGTGGAGCTCAAGGGCTCGCCGAAGCCGGTGGCGAGTTGCGCCTGGGGCGTGCGCGATTGCCGGCCCGGGCCGAACGGGGAACCGCCGCAAATCAGCACCAAGAGCCCGATGGTGCGCAAGGCGCGCGAAGGAGTGATGGAATTCCTGCTGATCAATCATCCGCTCGATTGCCCGATCTGCGATCAGGGCGGGGAATGTGACCTGCAGGACCAGGCCATGGCCTACGGCGTTGATTCCAGCCGGTATTGGGAGAACAAGCGCGCAGTCGAGGACAAATACGTAGGTGTCCTGGTCAAGACAATCATGAACAGGTGCATTCATTGTACCCGTTGCGTGCGGTTCATGACCGAGGTGGCCGGCGTGCCCGAGCTGGGTGCCATCGGGCGCGGCGAGGACATGGAGATCACGACCTATCTCGAGCAGGCGATGACCTCCGAATTGCAGGGCAACGTGGTCGATCTCTGCCCGGTCGGGGCTTTGACCTCCAAGCCCTATGCCTTCGCAGCGCGGCCGTGGGAGCTCAACAAAACCGAGTCGGTCGATGTCATGGACGCGGTCGGCTCCGCCATACGCATTGATACTCGTGGACGCGAGGTCATGCGCATTCTTCCGCGCGTGAACGACGACATCAACGAAGAATGGATTTCCGACAAGACGCGTCATGTGGTCGACGGCTTGCGGACGCAGCGCATCGATCAGCCGTACATTCGCGATAATGGACGGCTCTCACCGGCTTCTTGGCCGGATGCGTTCGACGCGATCGCAGCGAAAATCAAGACGACGACAGCGGCGCGCATCGGTGCGATCGTCGGCGATCTCGCCGCCGTCGAGGAAATCTATGCGCTCAAGGATTTGATGAGCCGAATTGGAGTCGTCAACCTCGATTGCCGGCAGGAAGGCGCTATGCTCGATCCCGGGCGGGGAAGAGCGAGCTATATTTTCAACGCGACGATTGCGGGCATCGAGAAGGCCGACGCCGTTCTCATCGTCGGCGCGAACCCGCGTCGTGAAGCTGCCGTGCTCAACAGCCGTATCCGCAAGCGCTGGCGCATGGGTGGCGTTCCAATAGGGCTGATCGGCGAGCGGGCCGATCTCACCTATCCCCATGTCTATCTCGGAGCCGGCCCCGATACCCTGGCGGATGTAGCAGCGGGCTTGAACGAGTTCGGCCGGGCGATCAAGAAGGTGCCGCGCCCGTTGGTAGTGATCGGCATGGGCGCTCTGGCGCGGCCCGATGGCGAGGCGATCGCCTCGCTCGCCGCCCAGCTGGCGCTCGGATCATCTGGCGAGGATTGCAACGGCTACTGCGTCCTGCATACGGCGGCCGCACGGGTCGGCGGGCTCGATGTCGGTTTTGTTCCGGGCAGCGGCGGCCGCAATGCGGCACAGATGGCGGCTCCCGGCGCGCTCGACGTGCTTTTCTTGCTCGGGGTAGATGAAATCGAGATCGCGCCCGGTGCGTTCGTGATCTACATCGGGACGCACGGCGATCAGGGGGCCCACCGCGCCGATGTGATCCTGCCCGGTGCGGCCTATCCCGAGAAGAGCGGAATTTACGTCAATACCGAGGGACGCGTG
>DATBJU010000151.1:0-3252 GCA_036556265.1 Xanthobacteraceae bacterium
TGCAGGCGGACTGCCTGGCGGGCGTGTGGGCGCACCATGCCGACAGCAAGCTCAGGACGCTCGAACCCGGCGACATCGAGAAGGCGCTCGCCGCGGCGTCGGCCATCGGCGATGACCGGATGCAGCGGCAGACTCAGGGGACGGTCGTGCCGGAAAGCTTCACGCACGGCAGCTCGCAGCAACGCATGACCTGGTTCCTGAGGGGAGTGAAGTCGGGCTCGACCCGGCAGTGCGACACCTTCAACGAACGGGGGCTTTGAGGTCCTCGCGCCGACATTGCAGGCGATCTATAAGGGCGCCATGCCGGGTATCGATTCATCACGAGCGTTCGTGCCGCTGTCGATCGCGGTGCTTACCGTCTCCGACACGCGCGATCTCGCCGCGGACAAGTCCGGCGCGACGCTCGCGGAGCGGATCGAGAAGGCGGGACACAAGCTCGCCGCACGCGCAATCGTCAAAGACGACGTGGCCAGGATCCGCGCGCAAGTAAGGAATTGGATCAAAGACAAGGCTATCGACGTCATCATCACGACGGGTGGGACCGGATTCACCGGCCGCGACGTGACGCCGGAGGCGGTGGAGCCATTGTTCGAGAAGCGGATGGACGGCTTCTCCGCGATGTTCCTGCTTGTGAGCGTGCCCAAGATCGGCCCGTCCGCCATCCAGACCCGGGCGACGGCAGGCGTCGCAAACGCCACCTATATCTTCTGCGTACCCGGTTCGCCGGGCGCGTGCCGCGATGCGTGGGACGAAATCCTCGTGCATCAACTCGACTATCGCTATCGGCCGTGCAATTTCGTCGAGATCCTGCCGCGGCTCGACGAGCACATGAAGCGCGGGAAGGCCAAGGCTCGCTGAGGCTCCACGCACGGAAGGAGCTGCGCTCTGGAAAGTCGCGGGCGACCGCAAGTCGTGATCGTCGGCGCCGGCTTCGGCGGCCTCGAGGCCGCGCACGCGCTCAGACGAGCGGACGCCGATGTGATCGTTGTGGACCGGCACAACCACCACACGTTTCAGCCTCTACTCTATCAGGTTGCGACCGCCGCTCTCGCCGCGCCCGATATCGCCTGGCCGGTCCGCTCGATCCTGCGCAACCAGGGCAACGCGCGCGTCGTGATGGCAGACGTGACGGGCGTCGATGTGCAGAGGCGACGCGTCCGTTCCGACACACTCGATATTCCGTACGACTATCTCGTGCTCGCGACCGGCGTCAGCCACTCCTATTTCGGTCACGACAATTGGGCGCCGGTCGCTCCGGGGTTGAAGACGATCGAAGACGCAATGGAGATTCGGCGCCGAATCCTGCTCGCGTTCGAACGCGCTGAAGTCGCGGCCGACGACTCCGAGCGGAAGCGCCTGCTCACATTCATCATTGTCGGCGGCGGTCCCACCGGCGTCGAGATGGCCGGCGCAATCGCCGAGGTCGCTCGCTACGCACTGCGATCGGATTTTCGCCGCATCGACCCGACCAAGGCGCGCATCGTGCTGGTCGAGGCGGGCTCGCGCATCTTGCCGACGTTTCCGGAACGGTTGTCGCACTACGCGGGGCGTGTCCTAGCGCGCATGGGCGTCGAGGTGCGTACGTCCGCGATGGTGACCGACTGCCGCAAGGACGGCGTCTCGCTCAAGGACGGCGCGATCGAAGCAAACACGATCGTCTGGGCCGCCGGAGTAACCGCTTCGCCGGCGGCGCGCTGGATCGGCGCGGAAACCGACCGGAGCGGGCGCATCAAGGTCGGCGCGGACCTCGGCGTGCCGGGACGTCCGGAGATCTTTGCGGTCGGGGACACGGCCGTTCTCACCGGTCCGAATGCGCCACCGATCCCTGGAATTGCGCCGGCGGCGAAGCAGATGGGGCGTCATGTCGGAAAGGTGATCGCCGCGCGCATCGCGGGCGGTGAGGCCCCCGCCCCCTTCGTCTACCGCCACTATCTCGATCTCGCCGCGATCGGCCGCTCGTCGGCCGTCGTCCGGCGCGGCCGTCTGCAACTGACCGGCTATCTCGCATGGTGGTTCTGGGGAATCGCGCATATCTATTTCCTGATCGGCGTGCGCAACCGCTTCATCGTCGCGGTCAACTGGTTCTGGAACTACCTGACGTTCCAGCGCGGCGCGCGCGTCATAACGGAGCGCAGCACTTAAAGCGGGCCGACGCGTGAATTTAGCCCGCGGGGACCGTGATCCGCGTGCGCAGGACGACGAGCCGACCGCTTCCGATCTTCCCGAACAGTCGTTGGCGCGTGCGCGGGCCGGGTGAGTGGCCGCCGAGCGACAGGTAGAGCGGCTTTGCGATCAGCAGTCCCTGATCCGCTCGAGGGGTGCCGGTGAGGGCGAGCCTTGTGGAGGCGACCATCTCGGCCAGACGCGATCCAAGACCCGGACCATCGATCGCGAGCTTGAAGATCGCGGCGCGCTGCCCTGCCCGGTCCTTCGCAAGGAATGCGCGGACCTCGCGCGTCCATCCCTCATCGAGCGCCGTGCCGGGGTCGAGGAACAACAGCCAAGTGCCGCGCGCCGAGGCGGCGGCGAACTTGAGGCGCGTTTCATCGGGCGGCCCACCAATGAATTCGCAGCCCGCGGCATCGGCTATCGTGCGCGTCTCGTCACGCGAGCCGCCGTCCGCAAGGAGCACCTCGCACACGAGGCCTTCCGCAGACCCGGGGACCAGGGCGGCGAGTGTCGGAATCAACACACGCTCCGAGTCGAGGGTGGGGATAACTACGGTGATCATTGGAACCCGCTAGATATTGTAATCGTTCTGTTTTGCGAACGCTCGATTTTGCGGCTTGTAAGAGTCGAGTCTTTCTGTTCTTGTTATGTTCTCGGGGCAACGGTGAAGTGATGGACCAGCGAACGGAAGACCTCACCCTGGATGACGCGGCCGCCGAATCCGCGAACGACGGGCTGCAAGGAACGGGCGTGGCAACCGAACGCCGGCGTGGCCGCGGGTCCGTCTCCAATACGAGCGGGCGGTTCGAGCCTCAATCGCGCGTCGTGTTCGACGACGGCTGGCGGACGCTAGAAGAACTGCCGCCCTTCAAGACCTTCGTGCAGGAAGAGCGGGCGCGAAAAGTCATCACGCGCAACGATTCCCCCGACCTCGGCTTCGACCGTTCGATCAATCCCTATCGCGGCTGCGAGCATGGCTGCATCTATTGTTACGCGCGGCCAACGCATGCTTATCAGGGACTGTCGGCGGGGCTCGATTTCGAAACCAAGCTGTTTGTGAAGCCGGATGCGCCCGAGTTGCTC
>DATBJU010000152.1:0-7805 GCA_036556265.1 Xanthobacteraceae bacterium
CGGGACACGAGAAACCCTCACACCCTCTCCACCGCCGCAAGCTGCGCATCGAGATCGATCTCCGCGGTCGACAGCACCTCGACGCTCGTGTCCTCCGTGAACGCGTGGACACCAGCGGCGCGTTTCTCGCGGATCGTCCGATCGCGCTCGTGCAGCAGCCACGCGATCTGCGGTTGGTACAGCCGCAGCATCGCCGAGAGCCAGCGGCTCGTCAGCGCGTACCGGCGGTCGGATCGAATCCGGAAGTGGTCGATCAGGGGAAGCACGGCGGCGGCCTCGTGCATCGACTCACCCGTGACCCAGCGGTTGGTCGCGAACAGCCGCTTCGGCACGCCGCTCGCATCGATGGAAATCGCCGCGAGGTGAACGGTTGCAACGCTTTCCGGCTCCGGCTTGGGCGGCAGCGCGATCGGTCTCGCGCTTCTCAAGAGGTTCGCCGCGAGACTGAAGCAGTGGAAGTGGCCGTGCTCCTCCCACGGTCGGGCCTCCGACGGGTCGTGTGCGTGATAAAACCACCGGCCGCCGTTTCTCGCGTCTCCGACCGGATCGGGCGGGTAATACGCCCAGCGGGTGAACGTTTCATCGCTCGCGGCGAGAATTTCCTTCACCGGATGGCTGTTCGAGCGGGCACACTCCTCGAGCACCTCGAACAGCTCGCGCGCCGCCGCGCGCATGGCCACGAGCCGCCGGCGCGGCAGCAACGACAGATCGTCGAACGGGGGGCCGATGGTTGTTCGCGCCAGCACCGTCTGCTCGAATTCTATTTCAGGAACTGGTCTTGGTCCTTCGGCGTGCCAGTGGTCTTCTTGATCGAGCCTTTGGGCGCGTTAGCGCTCTCGCTCGCGGGCCCCACGTTCTTCTGTTGCGGCTGTCCCCACGACCAGCTCGAAGGCGGATCGCCGCCGGTCGCATTCTTGCCGCCGGTGCGATAGCCGCCGCACGGCTGCGCCGAGAGTGGACCCGCGCCAGGGGTGAGGGAGTTGGGTCCGACAATTGACGGCTGCGCGGAGACGCCGCCTTTCAGGATGGGCATTTGCGCACCGGCGTTTTCCGTCGCCGGCACCGCCGCCGACAATCCTCCCGCAACGACCATGAGCGCGACGGCGCTCTTCCGGTTTTTCGCACAAGATTTTCGGGGAGACATGACGTTCCTCCTTTCTACCGCGGCAGCGCAGAACCGAACCGTCGGCCCGCCCGCGCGGACATGCTGCGTTCGTGGCACGCTCGCTGTCAGCGAGGCGTCAGGCGAGCGTCAAAAGCCGCGAATTTGCAGGAGCGCGAGGCCGTTGGCGGGTTAGTGCGATGCCGCGAATGCGAGTGCGAGGCCTTCGAGCAAGCGACGCCGGTAGACTTCGTCCCGCTCGAGGTTTTGTTTCACCGATCGCTGCATGCGATCAAAGCGTGCCGCCGGCATGATCCGCCTGAACTCGGCGAAGTGCTTCGCGGAATTCGCATGGTCGCCGCCAAGCGCGTAGGCCGATGCCAACCAGCCGTGCGCGAGCGGGTTGTCCTTCGGCATCCGCATCAGCGCGCGCTGCAGCCATTCAAGCGCCGCTTCGTTGTTTCCGAGTTCAAGCTCGGTCTCGCCGACAAACAGGTACCAAAAGCCGAGGCTGGGGTCCTTGGGGCTGAGTCGCATGGCGTAGCGCAGATGCGGCATTGCCTCGCCGGCGCGTCCGATCCGGGTGAGACTGATGCCCAGGTTGGCGTATGCGAATGGCATGCTCGGGTTGAGTTCGATCGACCGTGCGTACGATTGCAGAGCGGACTCATATTTTTCGCGCGTCTGAGCCAGCAGGCCAAGCTGGTAGTATGCACCGGAGTGGTCAGGATCCTTTTGCAGCGCGCGCTTGAGCAGCGCCTCCGCGCGCTGCATGTGCTGCGGCGGATCGGTCACAAGACCGCTGGTGACGAGCTCGAGCGACGTCGCCGCCAGCCCGACCATGCCGGGCACCAATTCGGGATCGCGGGCGAGCGCCTCCTCGTACAGCGCCAGCGCCTCGGTCAAATTTTCCAGGGTCCGGCCGCGATATCGCGCCGCCTGACCTTTTGCGATGAGCGCCGCCACCGCAGGTTCGACTGGCCGGCGGCTCTCCGCCTGCGTAATTTGAATCTGGAGGTTGCGCGCGAGGCCTCGCGCGATCTCGTCCTGGAGATTCGCGATGGCGGCCGACTCCCATTCGAAATGGTCGCCCCAGACCTGCAGCCGGCTCGGCGTATCGACGAGCTGCACATTGACCAGGAACTTGGTGCCGTTGCCGCGTACCGTGCCTTCGACAGCGTAGCGAACGCCGAGTTCGGCGCCGGCGCCGGCGACGTCCACGGGCCGGCCGCGATAGAGCCAGGCGGTCTGGCGTGAGATCACGCGCATCTCGCGGAAGCGGGACAATCGATTGATCAGATCGTCGCTGATCTCGTCCGCGGCGGCCTGGTCGGCGCTGTCGAGGCCGGCCATCGCGGTGAATGGCAGAACAACGAGCGGAATGATCGCCTTCGCTTGGAGCGCGGGCATATCTACCGCTGTCGGCGCCGACAGCCGAGGTGCCTGCCACGCGCCGTCATCTTGCGCGGCCGCCGCGGGCGGCTGAGCCTGCTGCACGACCTGCGCGGGCTCTATGCGAAAGACGATCGTGAAGAGAGCGCCCACCGCGATCAGGCCGAAAGCGGTGGCGGCGAGGCCGGCGTACCTGGGCCAGCGGCGGCCTACGGTCTTCCGCTCTGAATCCGAAGACGGGGCGGCCACCGCCAACCGACCTTCTGCTTCCCGCCGTTCACGAGCAACGTCGATGGGTGCAAACTCGGCGCGCCTGATCTCCTCGATCAGGGCCAGGGTAGCCGGCTCCGGTTCCGTTCCGAGCTCGTCCTCCAGTCGCACAGTGAATTTCTTCGCCTGCGCAAGCGCCGCGTCGCGCCCGCGGTAGCGCGCGCAGATTCGGAGCGCGGTCCGCTGCCAGTCTTCGCGCAATGGATCGAGCGCAAGCAGACCCTCGGCCGCCGCCAATGCGTCCGCGCCGCGACCGAGTTTCTCCGCCTCGGCGGTCGCGCGCTCGAAGAGCGTTGCGGCAGCAGTCTCGAGCCGGCCGCGCTGCGTCTGCACCCATTCGTCAAGCGCCTCGTTGCCGACTTCGAGATCCGCGAGGAACGGACCGGAATAAAGCGATGCAGCACATTGAACATCTGTCGGCGAAGGTGAATTGGCTAGTGAAAGCACTTCGAGTGCGTCCACAGTTACCGACGGCGACAGCGAAATCCGGTCCGAGTCGATCGCGACGAGGTTCGGCAACGCGGCCAAATCTTGCCGCAGCGAAACCAGACATTGCCGCAGGCTGTGACGCGCCTGTGCGTCGGCATGATCGCCCCACAGCAACGCTGCCAACTGTCCGCGCGTCGCGGTGCGGTCCGGCTGCATGGCCAGATAGGCGATCAACGCCCACGCCTTCCGTGACGAAAGGCGCACGGTCTGCGGCGGCGTATCGCCCGTCGAAAGCGAACACCGCCCAAGCAGTGTGATCGAGGCGCTATCGGGTCTTCCCATGGCGGTCAGATCCGGCGAAGGACGATTTTACCGACGGTTGCAACAGTCCGCTACCGGGCCTGACCCCCGGCGGGCGCTGGATTCCAAGGCCGCCAGTTGATTGCCGCCACATGCCAACCGGCATCGGCCCGATCGATCCGTGTGATCGAGCAATTGTCGATCACGCCCCCGGCGAGCGCACTCTCCGGGTCGAGGCCCATCGCATGACCGAGCGCGGCGCGGATCGTGCCGCCGTGCGACACCGCGACGATGTCGCGCCCCGCATACTCGCGGGAAAGCGCCTCGACCGCGCCGGCGACGCGCTCGAACAGCTCGTGGAAGCTTTCGCCGTTTGGAGCCCGCTCGATCGCGGGACCGAACCAGTGCGGGTGGGGATTGGCGCGGTTTGCCAAGAACTCGGCGCGATCGAGCCCCTGCCAGTCGCCGAGGTTCTGCTCGGCGAGCGCAGGGATCGCATGAAGCTCGTCGAGCGAAAGCCGCATCGCGGACAAGATTGCCGCTGCCGTCTGTTTCGTGCGTGCGAGATTGCTCGTGAGCCACACCGCATCGCGCGGCAACGCGCGCGCGACCGCCGTAAACACGGCTTCATCAGAGCAATCGCAGTCGACGTCGCGCTGCCCGTAGATGCGCCCACCATCGGGGACCGGCGCGTGTCGAACCCACCACCATCGCGTTGCCTGCATCTAGGACTGCTTCCCGCGCCGCGACCAGTACCAGGCGGCGGCGGCCGGAATACCAAAGATCGGAATGAAAGCGCCGATCTCGTTGATCAGCGGAATGCCGTAATTGGCCCAGCCGTTGTAGCCGTTCAAGAGCGCCACAACGAGCCAGACGCCGGTGAACAGACCGGCGGGGTCGAGCGTCTGGCCGCCGCGCATACGGCTCAACAATCGGGCGGCCAAGACAAAGACCGCGAGCAGAACGAGACCCGCCGCAACCAGGATGAGTATGACCATTGCCGTCCCCGATCCGTCCCGCGATTATCTCACTCGGCGCTCGCGTTCAATAGAACGAGTTTCCCGGAAAATTTGAATTGCCCTTGCATGATGACTTGGCGCGTTTAGCCGCGCAGTTTTGAGTCGACTTTGCCTGCGCGGGTTGCGGCCCCATTCGTCACATCTGGCAAAAGAACCGACTGAGACCCCATTCTCACGTGCAGTTGAATCCGTCTTTGCAGCCCGAGCGCGATGATGGGTCTCTCGAGCCGCCGCCTCGCAGGTCCCTGTGGACTGGACCGGCACTTCAACGAACGAACGGAGAAGCAGAATGAAGAAGGCTCTTGTCGCCGCGATCATCGTCGTCTTTGCCACGACGCCGGCGCTGGCGCAGTACCGATACCTCAGCCGAACTGTCGTCGTGGCCGACGGCAAGATCATCGGTCAGGACCCGGATCCGAACGTCCGCCTCGATCTCAGAAAGAATTCCGACTTCTACGCGGGCTACCAGCCCTGACCGTTGCGGCGGACCTGGCGAGCAAGACCTGGCGCGGCATCTATCAATCAGCCGCGCTGGCCGCTCCCCGGATCAAGTCCGGGGTCGCCGGCGCAGCAGGGGCGCCCCGCGTCTTTGTGCCGAGCCGCCACGCAATACCGTTGGCAAACGCGGGAGGATTCCTGATTCCGCTTGATCGGCGGCGGGCCGCCGGGCATAGCCGGGCGGCAAATCGGGAGTCGCAATGGCCCGCACCGCCCTCTACGCCGGCAGTTTCGACCCGGTCACCAACGGCCATCTGGACGTGCTCAAAGGCGCCTGCCGGCTCGCCGACCGCATTGTAATTGCGATCGGCACCCACCCCGGAAAGCAGCCGCTGTTCTCGGTCGAGGAGCGTCTCGCCATGCTGAAGGAGACATGCGAGCCGATCGCGGCCAAAGAGAGCGTCAAGCTTGAGACCACGACCTTCGCCGACCTCGTGGTCGAGGCGGCGAAGCGCGCCGGTGCGACCCTCCTGATCCGTGGCCTGCGCGACGGCGGTGATCTCGATTACGAAATGCAGATGTCGGGGATGAACGGTGCGATAGCGCCCGGAATCCAGACTGTGTTCCTCCCGGCGACGCCGGCGACCCGCCCGATCACCGCCACTTTGGTGCGCCAGATCGCATCCATGGGCGGTGACGTTTCCGCGTTCGTGCCCGCATCGGTCGCCGTCCGGCTGAAGAAGAAGTTCAAGTAACCGCTCGAGGAGACCAATGAAAATTCGTCGTACCGTTCTTGCGCTCGGCGCAGCATTGTCGCTTGTCGCGCTTTCCTCACCGGCGCCCGGCCAAGGCAAGCTCGGAAATCCCGCCTCGCTGAGCGAGAAGGCGCCGGCGACCTACAAGGCGAAATTCGAAACGAGCAAGGGCGTATTCATCATCGAAGTGCAGCGCGACTGGGCGCCGAACGGCGCCGATCGCTTCTACAATCTCGTCAAGAACGGCTTCTTCGACGATGCGCGCTTCTTCCGGGTGGTCAGGGGATTCATGGTGCAGTTCGGCATCAACGGCGATCCGAACATCTCCGCGCAGTGGCGCACGGCGCACATCAAGGACGACCCGGTGCGCCAGAGCAACAGGCGCGGCTACATCACGTACGCGACCTCGGGGCGCGACTCGCGCACCTCGCAGGTTTTCATCAATTTCGACGACAACGCCGGCCTCGACAGTCAGGGGTTCTCCCCCTTCGGGCGTGTGATCAGCGGGATGAACGTGGTCGACTCACTCAACGCCGAGTACGGCGACGGCCCGCCGCGCGGTCCCGGGCCGGACCAAATGCGGCTCCAGCAGGAAGGCAACGTCTATCTCAACAAGGAATTCTCCCGGCTCGATTTCGTGAAGAAGGCGACGATCGAGCCGTGACCTTACAGGATCAAGTGTGAGCTCATGGCTGACTCAGAAAATACGTTGTTGCTCGAAACCACGAAGGGACCGATCAAGATCGAGATGCGGCCCGATCTCGCGCCGCGTCACGTCGCCCGCATCAAGGAGCTCGTGCGCGACGGCTTCTACAACGGCGTCGCGTTCCATCGCGTGATCGACGGATTCATGGCGCAGACCGGCTGCCCGCAGGGCACCGGCACCGGCGGCTCCGGGCAGAAGCTCAAGGCGGAGTTCACGCCGACCAAGCACAAGCGCGGCACGGTCTCGATGGCGCGTGCGGCCAGTCCGGACTCGGGCGACAGCCAATTCTTCATCTGCTTCACCGACGCGCCCTGGCTGGACAACCAATATACCGTCTGGGGTGAAGTCACCGACGGCATTGAAAACGTGGACAAGATCAAGCGCGGCGAGCCGGTCGCGAACCCCGATCGCATCGTCACGGCGAAGATGGCGGGGGATTAGTTGTCATTCCGGGACGCCCGCCCTGCAGGCGGGCGGGCCCGGAATCCATTGACATTGCAACCCTGCGGAAGTCCCCATGGATTCCGGGCTCGCCGCCCCGACGCGCGGCGCCCCGGAATGACCAGCATATGCGCACCTCCCTCTTCGATTACGAACTCCCACCCGACCGCATCGCGCTGCGGCCGGCAAGTCCGCGCGACGCGGCGAAGCTGCTTGTGGTGCGGCCAGGCGGATCACCCGAGTTCGAGGACAAGACGGTACGAGACCTTCCGGAATTGCTCGCCCCGGGCGACGCGCTCGTGATCAACGACACCAAGGTAATCGCTGCGCGCCTCGAAGGCGAACGTGAGCGCGACGGACAGAGTGCGCGTATCGAAGCGACGCTGATCCGCCGCATCGGTCCGGAGCGCTGGCAGGCGCTGATAAAACCCGCGAAACGCCTGCGCATCGGTGACCGCATCCGCTTCGGCCACGAAAGCCGGGTGTGTCTCCTTGGCGCGCTCGATGCGACCGTCGAGGAGAAGGGCGAGGGCGGCGAGGCGCTGCTGCGCTTCGATTTTCACGGCGCCGTGCTCGACGAGGCGATCGACGCGCTCGGCCACATGCCGCTGCCGCCCTACATCGCCACGCACCGTCCCGATGACGAGCAGGACCGCACAGACTACCAGACGGTTTTCGCGACCCGGGAGGGATCGGTGGCGGCGCCGACGGCCGGACTGCATTTCACTGACGAGCTGCTCGCGAAACTCCACGCGCGCGGGGTCTCACTGCATCGCGTCACACTGCACGTGAGCGCCGGCACGTTTCTGCCCGTGAAATCCGAGGACATCGAGGGACACAGAATGCATCCGGAGTGGGGCGAGGTTTCATCTGAAACGGCCGCGGCATTGAACTCCGTGCGCACGCAGGGAGGGCGCATCGTCGCCGTCGGCACGACGGCGCTGCGCCTGCTG